>CAMHEL010000075.1 GCA_946184125.1 uncultured Prevotellaceae bacterium | reverse complement strand
GCGACATGCCCGAATGTTGCGAGGTGGCTATCGCAAGATACGAACAGATGTGCGTCGGCAAACGTTACTCTATAGAGGAGAGAATGTCGTATCTCGACGAGGCAATCAGCAAATGGCCCGAATGGAAAAACACCAATACGCTGAGAAATTTCAGGAAGAAGTTCACACTGCCAGAGCTGAAAGTGGACATGGGCGAGAGCAGACTGCTGCCCGATTCGTCAAGGGTGGTCAGGTTGTACGATATTCGAAATGTGAAATCCGTGCAGTTGCGCATCATGTCCCTCAACGCCAGTCAAGCCGAGACGGCCAAGATGCCTGACGGCTACCTCAACACTTACGCCTATGGTCGGCTGCACGAATATATAGACAATGACGGCGTGGCCGAATACCGGAAACCACTCCATATGCCCAACGACTGGCAGTTGTTTTCCGACACGCTGACGATACAAGGACTTCCCCCTGGTAATTATATCGCCGAACTCACAGCCGACGAATGTGCCATCGACACCATGAGGTTCCGCTTCACGGTCAGCGATGTGTATCTTCTGGCAGAACCACTTCCGAAATCCCGCATCCGGCTGGTAGCTGTCAGAGGGACGACAGGACACCCCATCGCCGGAGCCGAAATATCTGTTTTCAACCAATACAAACCCGAAAACGTGAAGGTCTACGTGGCAGACTCCAATGGGGAGGTCATCCTCTCAAGGAAGACTGACTGGGGCGACAGGGTATATGCCTCCACCGAGGGCGACCACGCCTCATCACCCATACGGATGATGGACATCGGGCATTTTGGCGAAGGCGAGCTGAATACACAGAAGATGATTCACATCTACACCGACCGTGCCATTTACCGGCCGGGGCAGGAGGTGAATGTGGCCATGCTGACCTTCCAGAACAGCAAGAATACGCATATCAAACCTTTGGCCGGGAGGCAACTCAAGGTGTCGGTCTATGATGCCAATCACACTGCGGTGATGGACACCACCCTTTTGGCAGATGCCTTTGGTACAGCCTTCTTTACCTTCAAGATACCTGAGGGCAGGCGAAACGGTTTTTTCAGTATCACTGCCCGGTCAGGGAAAAAGGTTTATAGCATTCTTCCATTTGACGTGGAAGATTACAAACGGCCGACATTCAAAGTGGAGTTCTTGCCCCAATCACCACAAGCCAACAGCAGGTTGACGGAAGATGAAGATTCATTGATGCTCAAAGGCCGTGCCACAGCTTTCTCCGGTGCACCGATGGCGGGAGCACAGGTGAGATACACTGTGAGAAGAGGGTTGAACAGGTCTCAATTGACCACCATCCAAACCGACACGACGCTAACCGACCAGCAGGGAGCATTCGTGGTGAAAATACCCACGGAGACGCCAGAGACGGACGAGGAGAACCCGAAGTGGGTGTTCCAGGTAAGAGCCGCCGTCACCGACCTCGGCGGGGAGACACACGAGGTGGACCAAATGCTTTCGATGGCCCCAAAGGACTTTGACTTGACTGTGGATTGGCCAAAGGAAAAGATGGACATCGCTTCTCAGAAGACCGTGAATGTGCTACTCTCCGACAAATGGGGAGACCCCATCGACACGGTGGCGGTGTGCTATATCGACCAACCGAGCAACTCGTTCACCGTCAAGACCAACACGCTGGCGACGCTGCCCGAAAGTGACAGGCTGAAACTCGCAGGGGAACATACGCTCTATGCGGTGTTTGCCAATGACACGGTGAAAGCACCTTTCTTCATCGTAGATTATATGGCAACGAGGCCGGCGACCTTCACACGGGAGTGCTTCGCCCAAAGCGACACCCAGTTCCCTGACGATGGCGGTCGGGTGAACGTGCAGTTGGGCACCTCTCTCAAAGATGTGTATGTGGTCTATGACTTGTTTGCTGACGACAAAAGGCTCGAGGGTGGTTCTTTCAGGCTCAACGATGAGATGTACAACCGCTCTTTCTCCTACCGTTCAGAATATGGGGCGGGCATTTGCATGACTTTCGCCTTCGTGAAGGACGGAGTGGTCTATCGGGAGAAAGCGGTCATCTCAGCACCAAGAAAGGAGCATCAGCTCAAGATGAGCTGGGAGACGTTCCGCGACCGACTCAGTCCCGGACAACAGGAGGAATGGACGATGAGAATCAGAAAGTCCGACGGCACACCTGCCAAGGCGCAGTTGTTGGCCGTCCTCTACGATGCCTCGCTCGACCAGATTGTGAAGCCACAGTGGTGGAGGAAAAGCCAGATGTTGGGATTCTACACGGCGTCCACCAATTGGATGAGGCCGAATTTCTCAAAACTGAAGAGAAACGGAGTAACCACGAACTGGTCGCAGTTGCCCGTCAATCCTGTTTCCCTGAGTCATTTCGACAGCGACCTGTTGTCGCTGAGGGCAACCGATTATACTTTAGCCAGTTTTGCCCGTGTGTCGAAGACCATGGACAAAGGGGTGAGAAAGCATGGCAAGCGGGGCTATGTGTCGGGCATTGTTGTCGATGAGGAAGGAGAACCCATCATTGGTGCTACCGTGGTGAAAAGTGGCACCAACAAGGGTGCGGTGACCAATATCGACGGAGAGTTTGAGATCAAGGCCGACAAGGATTTGGAGGTCACCGTCTCTTATGTTGGTTATCTCTCCTTGAAAGAGACCCTTCGTAAGGGGAAATACACCGTCTTGCAACTGACAGAAGATAACAACCGCTTGGAAGAAGTGGTGGTCGTGGGGTATGGAACGCAGAAAAAGTCGAGCATGACAGGAAGTGTAAGAATACGTGGAACTACAGCAACCGCACCCGTTCTCATGACTGAGGAGATGGAACAGGAAAAACCTGAGACGGAATCTTCCCCTCAGATACCCATGCGTGAGAATATGAACGAGACGGCCTTTTTCTATCCCAACCTCCTAGCAGGAGACGATGGTTCTTTGCCCATCAAGTTCACACTGCCCGAGAGTGTCACCACTTGGAGGTTTTTGGGCATGGCTCACGACCTTGAGATGAATATGGGAATAATGGACAGCACAGTTGTCGCCCAGAAAGAAGTGATGGTACAGCCCAATATGCCAAGATTCTTGAGAGTGGGCGACCAGGCCACCATCTCGGCAAGGGTGTCAAACTTAGGGGACAAACAGCAGTCGGGGGTGGCGACCATCGAGTTGACGGATGCTGAGACAGAGAAGGTGATTTTCACTGACAAATGCGATTTCACCGTGGAGAAGAACGCTACCACCCCAGTGAGGTTCTCTTTTGTTCCCGATGGCACCGCCCACCTCCTCGTGTGCCGTATCAGTGTGAGGGGAAACGATTTTGCCGATGGTGAGCAGCGTTTCCTGCCTGTGCTTCCCGACCGCGAGATGACCACCGACTCCTACGCATTCACCATGCATGAGCCGACAACGCTGACCGTCGATGTGGACAGTATGCTGCAGGGCAGCGACCAACACCGCAGCATGACCATCGAATACACCGACAATCCGGCCTGGATGATGGTGACGGCGATGCCCACGTTCACCACCCGTCCTGAAGACGATGCCATTTCACAAGCCATCGCACTCTATGTCAATAGTTTGGGTGAGCACATGCTCAACACCTCGTCGATGCCCGGCAGAGTCATCAGCCAATGGAGGGAAGCCCCCGTCGACGACAGTCAGTTGGTTGGCGAATTGCAGAGAAACAATGGGTTGTATGGTATCGTTTTGGAGGAGACACCATGGGTGATGGATGCCAAATGGGAAACGTCGGACAGGAGAAACCTTTTGAAATTCTTCGACAAGCCAACGATGAACATGCGTATCGACCAGGCGGTCACGAGGTTGAAAGCCCTGCAGCGCCCGGATGGCGGATGGGCATGGTGGAAGGACATGCCCAGTTCGCGATACACCACATTCGCTGTCATGGAAATCCTGGCAAGACTCCACAAGACAATGGGAGCGTCGAACAATCTGCATGGGCTCTACGATGTCAACAGGATGCTCAAGCAAGGACTGACTTATCTGGACAAGCTGATGAAGGAGGATACGGAGCGTGAGACAAAGATGGAGACACCTACAGAGGATATGCTGCACTATCTGTATATCTGCGCGCTGATGGATGACAAACCCGCTGCAGACATCCAGAAAATGAGAAAGCAATTGATGGAATACGTGCGGGGGCAGAAATTAGACCTCACCATCTACGGGAAAGCGGCCTGTGCGGTCGTCATGGCTCATGACGGGCAACGGAACAAAGCGCACGACTATTTGAGAAGCCTCAAGGAATATGCGGTGACATCACCCGAGCGGGGAATGTATTTCGATACGCCACGGGCACAATACACATGGTGTGACGCTACAATTCCCACCGTGACGCTGGCCATCGAGGCGCTGAGACTTGTGGAACCCGAGGACACCGTGTCGGTGGAACTGATGCGCAGATGGCTGCTCTCACAAAGGCGGACAAAAGGTTGGGGAAACGCCATCAACAGCCTCAACGCCATCCATGCCTTCCTGGGAGACAACAGCGAAGAGATGTCTGCCAAACTGACTGCTGCGGGTCAGGAAACCACATTCACACTGGATGGAAAGCCATTGCAGCATCAAGCTCCGGCAGCGGGAATAGGTTATGTAAAAATGGTGGTTTCTGATGATGTGCGTGGAAAGCTGGACATTGTCAAGACGACACCGCATACCTCTTGGGGCACGGTGGTCACTCAGTCCATGCGCAAGACACGGGATGTGGCCGCCACCTCCATGGGAATGACAGTGAAGCGTGAAATCATCGGCGATACCAGCCATCTTCATGTGGGCGACAAGGTGCGTGTGCGCATTACCATCAAGGCAGACCAAGATTATGACTTCGTGCAAATCTCCGACAAACGGGCCGCCTGTCTCGAACCGGTGGATGTGGTCAGTGGCTACAGGAATGGATGCTATCGTGTCGTCAAGGACAACTCCACACATTTCTATGCCGACAGGCTGAGAAAGGGAACCACTGTGATAGAATCGGAGTATTATGTGGACCGTCCGGGAAAATACGAGACGGGCATTTGCACCGTCCAGTGTGTCTATGCACCGGCCTTCTCTTCCCGAGCTTCCTCTGTCTCCCTCTCTGTCGACCCCTAATTCCCCGAGGTATCACGGTAATTCCTACACTACCCCATGCTCGCCACATACTCCTCGCCGATAGTGAGGAATGGAAACAGCAAGAATTGTATGTCGCAAGCGACGGAATTTCACCTTGCTATTGCTATTAGAATGGTCTGCCATTTCTTCTCGCTACGGCAGGGTTTTCAGACGCATCAGAGCCTCTATGTAATAATAATCGGCGTAGATGATGCTGGCATCAATTTCCGAACCTGCAGGATGATGGCCCGTGGAGTGCATCAGGAAGGACACATTGCGGTCACGGCTCTGATAGTTATCCGTACTGAGGTCGCGCAACATCGAAATGGCAGCCTCACGATAGTGCTGACCTTTCTCCTTGTCGACATATTGGCAGAGTTCGAGCAAGGCGGAGGCAGTGACGCAGGCAGCAGAAACATCTTTTGGCGCATCGCCGCGAGGGTCGTCCATATCCCATCGGGGAATCCAGTCGCTGCTTGTTTCGTGGAGGCGTTTCAAATAAATGTCCGCCACCTTCTGGGCGAAAGCGAGGTGCCGGGTGTCATGGGTGTAACGATAAACCATCGTGTATCCATATATGGCCCATGCCTGGCCACGGCTCCACATCGACTGGTCGTTGAAGCCCTGATGGGTCACACCCTTGATGAACATTCCCGTCAGGGTGTCATAGACCGCCACATGATAGCAGCTGCCATCCTTGCGGAAATGGTTCTTCATCGTTGTGTCGGCATGACGTGTTGCCATATCCCTCAGCATCCGGCCTCCACCGTTCTCCGCAGCCCAATAGAGCAGTTCCAGGTTCATCATATTGTCGATAATGGTGTTGTGCCCACCGTAGTCCTTCACATGGCGGGGCCAACTGAGCATGGTTCCCACCTTGTCATTAAACAAGGTTGCCAGCGAGTCGGCAGCTTCCAGGGCGAGTTGCCTGTAGCGCACGTCATGGGTTTGTTCATATCCCTTCAGCAACGAGTTGATGGCGATGAAGCCGAGATCGTGGTCGTATACGGGCTGTCTGAAGATGGGCATGACAGCCTCGGTGTAGCCAGCGGCAGCTTTCATCACCGCTTCGCTGCGGTTGTAGCCGTAAGTCATCCAAAGGATGCCTGGCCAGAAACCAGAGCACCATTCTTCGGCCTTCGCCTTTCGGAGGTTCCAAGTTCGCCCGTCGGCAAGAATGTTTCTTGGCATCATCGTGAAGTCGTAGGGTCTGAGGATTTCCAATGCCCGGTCCACCTGACTGCTGCAATAGGACAGTTGCTGGTTGACATGAAACTGCGCTATTTCCTTGGTGAACACCACACCGCTGACATGGTTGCCCACATACATCGGCACGTAATCAGCGGTGGCATACCATTTGGGTTTGCCCGGCATATCGTCAGAAATGAGCCGTCCATTGATTTTCAGTCCTTCGAAGGTCACATTGCGCACAGCATGCTCCGCATCGTAGCCGTTGATGACCGAGATATTGGGTTTTCCCCCGTAACATCTTACATTCCGGAATGTCACGTCCTCCACCCCACGTCCCGGTGCGGTGCAGTACTTCTGGTTGTAGCCCACCTTCACTTGCGTGATGCAGCCATCCTCTATCTGTTCGATGCGGATGTTGTCGAAGAGCACATCGCGCACCAGGTTGGCATCGCCGCAATTGATGGCCAGACAACCTTGATAATCCACCTGAGGTTCGGCCTGTCCGAGTATGTCGATGTTCTCATAGACCAAATGCTCAATGGTATCGCCCACCTCTGGATTGCCGTGAATACCGATGAAGATGGGGTGAGCCACATCGGCCCAAAGGATGGAGTTTTGCATCCGCACATTGCGCGTCGAACCATAGAATCCCTTACGGGTGGCATAGGCGGTCGTGCAGTCATCGCTGTTACGGCAAAAGACGCGGTCGTAAAGAACATTCGAGGACGCAAAAACATTCAGTCCGTCGCCCCAGCTTGGATGAGAGATGCTTCGTATGTCGTGGAGTGTCACGTCGGTGCTCCCTCCCACGGGACAAGTGTTGAGCACCATACCATCAATCAGTACGTTTTTCGAGCGATGCACATGACAGCCCTCATAGCCTCGTGGCGGACGGGCGATGCCACGCCCCAGTATGCTCACATTCTCGGCATCATTGATGGCGAAGGTGCCTGTGAAGTAAGCCCCTCCTGCCAGATAAACCGTAGTGTTTGACTCAACAAAGATGGTATCCTGCTGGCTATAGCATCCTGGAGCATAGTACTTGAATGCCCGCCCGTTCTGCTTAGCCATACGTGCCGCCTCCTCCTTGCTCACCGGTGGTTTCGAGGTGAACACCAAGAGGTTGTTGGTGATGTCGCCATCGAATTCCACACTGACATTCTCGGGTTGGAAGAGCAGGAACTGCACCGTAGAATCATTCAGAACCCGTGCAATAGTGCCATGGTAGTCGGGACGGATGCGTGCCGACCTGAACTTCCGGTTCTTGCAGATGACCTTGACGAACACATCGCCAGTGAAGTCGAACAGACTGTAGGAGATTTCGCTGACCGCATGCTTGCCCCCGCCAACCGAGGCATTCACTTTTGCCATATAGGTGTCGATTCTCGTCCATCCGTTGTTGCCACGCGGCTGGACATAGACCTCATAGTCGTGCTTCAGCGGAGCGCCTTCGGGAGCAGGATAGGTGAACACTTGATGCAACTTCTCCCCCTCCTTTACACGCGGCGCCCTCACTTCGCGACTTTCTCCTTTCTTTTCAGCCTTGGCTTGCAGCAAGAGCACTTTCTCCGTGTAAGGCATCCTCAGTCCCTTCTCTTTCACATAGTGGTCGTATGGCTTTTGGTAGATGTCCCATAGTTTGCCGCGCCCCATCGCGCCGGGCTCTGCCCAGTCACAGTATAGTCCTGTCAGGTCTTTCCACGTCTCGAAAGGCACATCGTAGCCCAAATTGTAGCGGGCGGCGTACTCAAAGCCCTTCATCAACCGGTTGTCGAGCGCGCCCCACAGGTCATCGCCCTGCCCCCATGCCATCTCGCAGATATCAGCCATCGCCTCCAGCCCCAACTGCACATGCCCCTGATCACGGCCCGTCTCCTGGCACTGTCCCGTCTCACTGATATAGAATGGTAGAGAGCCATTGTCGTAGCCCTCCAGATAGTAATCAATGGCCGCTTGATACATGGCCTTATCGCCTATGCTGATGGCGGCAGCCAGACGGAAGCGGTTCACTATGGCCCCCCAGTTTCCGTTTGCGTAAGGGCTGTCGCGCTCGAACTGCTCCATCGTGGGCACCATTGCCCTCCTCAGCATCGCTTCCCATGCGTTGGCGTCGCAATCAGTCGTCAGTTGGCCCTTCTCTTTTTCCGATTTGATGACCATCATCGCCCTGCACAACCAATAGCCCTGTATCAGGCACAATGGAGCATCGTGACCCTCCAACCGCTGTAGTTTCGCGGCATAGGCATTGATGATGGCCGCGGCCTCCTCGTATTTACCTTCCTGGGCGAAATCCCATGCAGCTTTCATGTCGCGCTCACTGCCTTGTTTCGTACTGGCATACTGTCCGTCACGGGCCACCACCTCATAGGGTCCCGACATCTTGTACTCTGTCTGAGCCATCGCAGCAAGCGAAACAGCCAAAAGACAAAGAAGGGATATTATTGTTCTCATTTTCATGGGGGTAAAGGCTTTGTCTATGGGGCGACCTAACGGTGCGCCCCACGGTGGCTTTAAATCCAGGAACTCAATTCTTTTCTATATATTTTTTCCCGTTTCTGATATAAATACCCTTTGCAGGAATGCCCTTCAGCCGCCGGCCTTGAAGGTCGTAAATGGCATCGGAAGTGTGCGCTGCGTGCCTAAGGCCGATTGTTTCATCATGAAGGTCTCTGATGCCTGACTGCGTGTCGCCATGGTAAGTGAGAGTGACATTGTCCCAGACAAGCCAGGTGGTGCCCGATGTGGGTTCCTGAATGCCGATGGTGAGTGAACCATCGGTGACAGCAATAGTAAGAGACAGCAGACCATAGGATGCCCTGGCCGACATCTTATCGCGCTCGGCATCGAAATTGCTTCCTTTGCAACTTTGCGTGACGACAGCCTTCTGCGTCGCTGAGCCCGACGAAGCATAGAGATAGCCCGTATTGCTGCCTTCGCCGTTGGCCATCTGACAAGTCACGCTGTAATGCCCATTCGGCAAGCCGTCTATCGTCTGCGAGAAATCGAAATTGGTGCTATGCCACACCTCTACGGCACCATTGAAACGCTGGTTGCCCCACGTGCCGCTCATGTTCCATCCGTAACCATTGCCTACGAACTGTGGGTTGACGACAAACGGTGTTGCATTCAGGGGAGCCTCGTCGCTTGCATTCATCAAGTAATCCTGATGGAAACGCGCTTTGCTGATGGCGAAGATTTGCAGGTGCCCGATGTCATCGCCTTTCTTGTTGCAGGCTATCTCCTCACCGTCCTTATATCCATGGGCAGGTGTCCACAGTCCGAGCCAGTTGCCCGTGTAGGTGCCGTTCTCCACCGTCCAGGCAGCATCATCGTAGTTCATCAGCAGCCGTGCCCATGAGATGGGGTATGGCTGGTCGTGAGTGCGCAGGTTATAGGGAGCGTTCATCTCCGTCTGCAGCAACAGTCCGTCGTAATCGATGTTGCGCAGGCAGAAGCCGCCATCGAAGGATTCGAAAGCAAAAACCTTCGAGAGGTCGGAGAGCGGGTCGGCGGGCGACTGATAGAACAGAGCCTTGTTACCGTTCAATGGAGCGTCGGCGAGGCCTATGAGCAAGTCGGCGTCGTCGCTGGCCAGGATGAAGTAGTGGTCACCAGAGAGTTGTTCCAACTCATCGGTGGATGTGACGAGCTGGTAGCCCTTTTCGGTTGTCAGCAGACTGTAGTAGGAGTAGTCCGCAGCCTTCACATAGATGTTGAAGGTGTATTCAGCGCCTTGATAGGTGGCGCTCACTTGGGTGTCGCTCTGCACCTGGTCGATGGTGAGCGTGCTGCCCTTTGTGCCATCGCTCCACACGATGTCGGCCCCAGCCATATAGGAAGGGATGACCAGCCGCAGGGTGACGCTGCTACCCGCGAGGATACTGGTCTCGGTGCCTTCGGTGCCATTGATGGTCTGCATGGCCGGCGTGACATTCAGGTGGAACACACTCTCACTGACGGCTCCACTCTGGTTGGCATATTGGCAGGTGTAGGTGCGGCTGCTGGTGATGGCTGGGATAGTGACGACGCTGTTTTTCTGGCCATTGTCCCACAGGTAATCGTTGGTCCATCCCGTAGCAGAACCAGCATAAAGGATGACGCTGGTGCCTTCGAGAACGGTCTTCTCGGTGCTTCTTTCGATGACGCCACCGACGGTTATCTCGTTGGTCATCACATCGGAGGGAGCATCTCCGCATACGGCGATAGCGAAAGCCTGCTGGCTCACGGTGCCGTTGGCTGCGGTATAATTGACACGGTAGATATAGCTATGGTCGGCCTTGACAGTCATCTCACGCGAGGTCTCGCCCGTGTTCCACTGCCACTGGCCAGTGTCGGTCACCCCCTCCGGCAACTGCGGCTGCAGGGTGATATCGCTGCCGTCGGCAGGTATGCCCTTGGAAGGACACACATTGTAATCGTACTTCAGTCCTCCAAGGTTGGTCTGGTTCTCATAGGTCACGCCTTTATAGACGATATTGCCAGACAGTGGTGTGATGCCCTCATCGGCACCGACAGCGGGTCTCCAACCAGTGAGCGTGGAGAAGCCCAGGTGGTCGAAGCCGCCGCTGTTCTGGCTGTAGTTGCCTCCACCACCGTCGGGGCAGACCTTGGCACTGGCAGCTTCGGAATAGGGCATTCTGACACCTCTCAGCCCCTCATAGTAGCCAATGAGACGGTCCCAATAAGGCCGGTATTCGCCCGAACCGCCCGTATTGATGCCGGTCATGAGCCATCCGGCACCCATGGTGCCGCGGCAGTCGGCATAGTTGTAGTTTGTCCATGGCAGCGAACCGGCATTCACTCCACCGAAATTGGAAGCCGCCACGAACTCGGCGCCGGCGGCGATGCGGTCGTTCATGTAGGCGAAGAGGTCGTCGCCCTGCGTGAGTCCCACCTGGCAGATGTCAACGGCAAGTCCGAGCGCCATCAGTGTATGCCCTTGGTCGCGACCGCTCTCCTGCATCTGCCCCAGGTAGCCGAACGGTCCTCGCTCGTCGAGTGATATCACAGGCACGAGATTGCCGAGGAACTCGTTGCATCCGTCATTCAAGATGACGCTCTGTTTGGAACGGTCTTTATAGGTGCCCACATGGTCGTATTTATAGAAACTGACACCCTGGTTGTACATGTGCACGTCGTCGCACAGGATGCCTATTGACATCACGCAGAGGGCATTGCACAGTCCCCAGTTGCTCCAATAGTGGCCGGGGCGCTGACCGAGGTTGGAATAGCGTGCGTTGAGCCATGTGTCATGCCGCCGGCGTAAGAAGTCGATGGCAGGATTGTAGAACACACGTACTATCCACTGTTTAAACTCCTCGAAGTCCTCTCGGTTCCAGCCGTCGTAGTCGCGCATCAGTTCCGCGGCGTTTGCCCACTCATGGCCATAGATGCCTGCCGCCAGCGATACGTTCGTGTCACCACCCAGGCCTTTGCACTCCCGGGCCCATTGCATCATTATCCTTACGGCAGCATCGGCATTGGCTTTTGTGCCGCCAATCTTCCAGCGCAGCGCATTCTGGAAAGCCATGGCAGCCCCACGAGCGCAGTTCATGTAGTTCTGCCCACCGCTGCCACCGCGGACGACAGTCTCTGTGGGCCATGTGGCGATGCTGGCACTGCTGTACTCGTTGGCACAGAGGATTTCCCATGCCCGCTTGATGCGTGTGTCGCCGCTGGCCAGCAATTGTTTGGCACGGTCGATGTCCTGTTGCGACACGACACCGCCTGGGTGCACGAAACCGTGGTCGGAAGTGGCTTCAAATACTTGTTTGGCCTTATAGTTGCTGGTGGACTTGACCTTTACGAGCAGCGAGGAGAGCGTTTCGACATAGTCATCGATAAGCGTCTGCGAGGCTCGGCGGGCCTGCATTTCCATCTGGCAGATATGTATCTCGTCCTTCAGTTCTGCCACAGCATTGGGGGCATACATCTTCTCGCCTGCCGAAGCGATGAAGGCCTGGCACTCCTCAACCTTCGCCGCAAGCGACGTGAAATCACCTGGCATGCCATATTTGTACTCTTCTTCCAGGAGCAAGGCCTCGGCGGCAAGTTGCGACACGGCATCATCGCCTACACACGCATCGTAAACCCTGAAGTCGACCACCTGGGTCTGCTTCAGGTAGTTGTCGCCGGAGAATGGCGGACGCCCTATCCAGTTGTATGCCGGCGCGGCAGTGAACGTGGCACTGAGCACAGGCATCTGTGTGTTGGTCTGCACTCGCTGTCCGTCGATGAACAATTCGCCACGCTGGCCCTTCTGGCGATAGAGCATGTGCACCCATCTGCCCTTGGGCGAGGCGCTGCCTATCTCCATCCCGGTTTCATGACCGTACCCTCCCGTCGAGGTGGCCATGCGCTGTGCGTTCAGACGGTATGCGGTATAGGGTGAAGCATCGGCGGTGTTGGCTGGCGACTGCGAGAAACACCAGAGGAAATAGCCCTGGCCGGAGAGAGACGCCGACGCATCGACACGGTAGCACACCGAGACAGTGAAGTCACGCAACTCCTTGACAATGGCTCCTGCCTCGCGGGTCATGTCCAGATAGCCGGCGGCATTGCCTAAATCGAGAACATGATACTGTCCCACCTCTATTACCTTGGCAGCACCTTTCAGACTGGCTGTCACACCAGAGACATCGTCTTTCACGCTTGTTCCCGACACGTTCGAGAAGTCGAAATGCATCTTCAGATGCTCCGATGGCAGATTGTCACTCTGTGCCGAGCATGCGTCCTCCGCCCATGCAGTCATCACAACGAGGAACAGCAATACCAATAACTTTTCTTTCATCATCAAAAAATGTTTTATGTACGAATTCTGATTAATCTTGTCGATGATGCAAAGATAGGCGTTCTTTTCCATAAGAGTCCACCCCCACCGTCTAAAGCATGCGCCTTGTACGTCCAAGTGGCCAAATAGACAATCCGAACATATATTTTAGACAAAACAGACGGCTCTTGCAGCGCTTTTTCACACCTCCGACGCGAAAGAAAAACATTTTCTTTGTCTCAACTGACTTATGAATCCTTTTTTTTGTCTATATTTGCCATCGGAAACGAACAGGAACAACTGTGGTACGAAAGCTTTCACTCCTGCTATTGTGTTTGTTTGTCTGCGTGAACCACATGAGCGGACAACGGCACTGGACGGTGGCCGACGGGTTGCCGACAGGTGAGGTGCAACAAATTGTGGAACTGCCCAACGGACAGATGCTGGTCAACTGCGAAGGGGTGTTCTGCATCTCCAACGGAAGGTCGTTCGACGTTGTGCCTTGCGACCAAAGCAGAGCATACCAACTGCCCCGATACACCAATGGATATGGACTTTTGTGGGAGGGCGACTCCGTGCTGTGGCTGCACGACTTCTACAGGATTTTTTGCTTTGATGCCCGCCGGCGCATGTTTAGGAACGATGCGGGGAACAGGCTGAACGACAACCTGCGAAAAACCATCCTTTCCGACAAGGCCAACTCCCCGCAGTCCACCGAAGCGCAGAAGAGCATCATCGACTCTCTCCATATTGGCGACATCACCCTTGCCATCAACGACCGTCAAGGAGGATTATGGATTGGAACCCGCACCAACGGCATCTTTTATCAGCCACCCCACAGGGCAAAGCCTGAAATCCATACGGGCGACGACCCACTGATTGGCATGGCACGCAGCGCCAGCCTGCGAAAAGGGCAAACCACGTTTGTCATCGAACTACCCGATGGACGACAGTTGCGGTGCGATAGTCTTTGCCGCTTGGGGTACTACCTGCCAGAACAGCAAGCCACCCTATCACTGAATGCCAAACTTCCTGCCTTGAACCAATACCGCCATATGGTAGGAGCCTGCCCATTGGACGAAGAATGGACGGTTGTATATACACAGAACGGCATATTCATGCTCAACACGAAAACAGACACACTGGCGTCTTTCCCTCATGCCCATGAGATGGAACGTTACAGCAGCAAATACAACTGCATGCTGAAAGACCATGAAGGAATGCTGTGGATAGGAACCCAGAATGGACTCTTCGTTGTCAATCCGTCAAAATCCTCCATCACCCGTGTGAATGGGCTGGCCAACAACTGCATACGCAGCTTGGTCTTGGACGAAAAAGGAAATGTGTGGGCAGGCACCTCGTATGGCGTTTCACGCGTCACGCCAACCGTCGTCAACCTGGGAACTGACGACGGCATACCAGCCCTGTCGATGATGGACAGGGCAGCATGTCTGACAGATGACGGACGTCTGGTATTCGCCGCAGGCGGCGGAATGGCAGTGTCCTTCCGGCCCGACGAGTTGATAGGCCGTGAGAAGCCGATGCCCGTGGTGCTCACACGCATGGAAATGAATGGGGAATATGTCGAGAGCTTGCCTCACTCACTCTCCCATGACCAGAATTACCTCACATTCCAATTCTCCACACTCAACTACGCCACACCGTCCCACGACCGTTACCGCTACCGTCTGAGGGGGCTGGAGCGTGAATGGAACAGTTGCAGCGACGGAAGCGGACTATGCATTGCCAGTTACAAAGCGCTGCCACCAGGCGGCTACACCTTAGAGGTGCAAGCTGCCACGGCATCAGGGGAATGGGGGCCTTTGACGAAGCAGACATTCGTCATCTGCCAGCCTTGGTGGTTCACATGGTGGGCAAAAATGCTATACGGCTTGATGGTGCTAACCATTGGAGGATGGCTCATCGCGCTCTACCTGAAGAAAAAGAAGGCCAAGATGGAGCATGAGAACGACCAGCGCGTGAACCGTCTGTTCGAACTGCGCGAGGAAGCCCGGCATCAGTTTGCGGAGTCGGCCAATATCGCACCCGACAAAATCACCATCAATGCCGAGGAAGAAAAGATGGTAGTCCAAATGCTGAAAGCCATTGAGGCCCATATAGATGACGAGCAATACAACGCTGACCAACTGGCACGGGATATAGCCATGAGCCGCGCCTCGCTCTACAAGAAGATGCAAACCATCCTCGGCATCACACCTACCGAATTCATACGCAATGTGCGCCTGAAACGAGCCGCCCAATTGCTTGCCGACACCCAACTATCCATCAATGAGATTGCCGGCCGTGTCGGTTTCGTCACAGCCCGCAACTTCTCTTCACAGTTCAAAAAGATGTTCGGCGTCACACCATCTGAATACCGGGAGCCAAAAAATTTGTTTCCCAAACTGGCGGAGTAATGGGCGGAGTGATGGGCGGACAGCCGAGATCGGCTGTCCGTGGTGGCGGCGTGAAGGGGATGGTAAAGAATATGATTTCATCAACCTGATAAAGAAACATGAAAACAGTCATAACACGAGAGCAAGCACTCGAACAAATAGGAAAGGGGCATCTCAGCCAACTGAAAGGGATGGATGCGAAAGGTTTCACCCATGTCTTCGATGGTGCAAAAGAAGTCATCCTGCTGAGCTATCACCAGAACAGCCAGGCGACTCCTGCAGCCGTCATTGAAGAGAATGAGCCCGAGATTTGCAAATACGCTGGCAACGCCAAAGGAGCTATGCTCCAACTTGTCTGTGGCCAGGGCCATGACCTGTTGATGGGTGACATGATGGTTATCAAAACCGTGGAGGACCTGTTCCCCGAAGGCACTGACTTCTCATGGGATGTGGACCATACAGAATCCACGGATTTCAAGCTGCGCATCGACCTGTACATCATAATTGGCTAATATCATAAACAGGTAATCAAAATTAATAGTAACTAACATTCTTGTAGGTGTAAAAATCAGTCAATAATGAGAGTTACTTTTTAAAATATTCATTACCTTTGCACTCAATTATTCCATCTTTATAGTATTAATATAACATCTTTGTATTAAAATGAAAAAGAACACTCTATGGTTGCTGGCATGCACCCTTATTTTCAGCCTCGTGACCTTCTCCGCATGTTCGTCGGATGATGACAATGACAAACCCGTAACCGAGCCGGTGCTTTTGAGCAAGATTGAGACGGTGTCTGTCATGCACGCTACTGGCGACACAGTGGCAAACAGCGCACAAACCAACATTTGGGAGGGGGGGCTACTCACAAAGCAGCATGCGGTAAGCACAATAAATGTATCCGGAGAAAAATCCCAAATCGAACTTGGCCAAATTTTCACTTACAGCGGGAAAAACTGCACAGAGATAAGAACCATTGACGGCATGACCGTGAGCAAATTCACCTATGATGCCAAAGGCCGTATGACCAGTGCCACAAAAAAGACAAGCGCCAGCGACCAAACCATTGAAAGCGACCATAATATCCTCATCAAGGCCTACACCAAAGACGGACATATCCAACAAATGGAAGAAACCTACACGTATTCTTGGGATGAAACCAGAAAGATAAGCTACGATTTAACATGGAAGAATGGCGACCTCGTAAAATGGACAGCCCATTACTTAGAGCCAACTAATGAGGATGTTACTTACGAGATGGAATACGACACTTATCCCTCTGTCTTCTCGGGCTATCCATTGGCTCACTTTATCTTTGAAGGACCATCAGGCATCTGTTTTCGAGGTTCGATGCACAACCCCATTTCGAGAGGCGATATTTACAAGTACAAGAATGGGCGTGTCGTCAGCAGTGTTTATGGCAACAACACCTCCCACTATACCTACACCGACGGAACCTGTGAATAGCATTTGACCAACCAACAATACTTAATGGATGGTTGAAGCCAGCACAAGCCAGTGATAAACAAGTAATAAGCCCGTGACAAATAGGTCATTCCGATTACCTACTTTTCACCTACTTCAGAAAAGCAAATAAGATTAAACCAATTAGATGGTAAGTCGTCTAAAAGATAAATTACACATTTTCGATTATAATCAGTAAATGACATGAGAATTTTAATGATAGGCGGTACTGGCACCATCAGCAGTGCCATTACCCGTCAGTTGGCTGCAGGTGGCCATGACCTGTGGCTTTTGAATCGTGGTACACGTAAAGATGAAGTGCCCTCGACTGTTCATCAGCTCATCTGCGACATCAACGAGGAGGATACCGTTCTGCGCCTGTTGGGCGACACACAGTTCGACGCCGTTTGTGAGTTCATCGGTTTCCTTCCCTCTCAGGTGGAGCGCGACATCCGTCTCTTCAAGGGCCGCACCCGGCAATATGTATACATCAGTTCTGCCTCGGCCTATAACAAGCCAGCGAGCAGCCATGTCATCAGCGAGGGCACGACCCTTGCCAATCCCTACTGGGAGTACTCCCGCAACAAGATAGCTTGCGAGGAGTTGCTACTCAGGGAGTATCGCGAGCATGGTTTCCCCATCACCATTGTCCGTCCGAGCCACACCTACTGCGAGCGTGCTGTGCCCGTGAGCGTCCATGGCTTGAAAGGCAGTTGGCAGGTGCTTCGCCGCATGCTCGACGGCAAGCCCGTGCTGGTGCATGGCGATGGCAGTTCGCTGTGGACCCTGACCTGGAATGAGGACTTCGCCCGTGGCTTCATCGGTCTGCTTGGCAACCCCAAGGCCATCGGAGAAGCCTTCCAAATCATGTCCGACGAGCAGTTGACCTGGACCCAGATATACCAGTCGGTGGCCAATGCCCTTGGCGTGGCATTCCGTCCCTATTATGTCGCCTCCGAATTCCTCGCCGCCGTATCTCCCGCCGCCTACGATTTCACGGGCAACCTTCTTGGCGACAAAGCAGTGACTGTGGTTTTCGACTGCACCAAACTGAAGCGTGCCGTCCCGGGGTTCTGCGCCACCACCCGTTTCGACGAGGGTGTTCGCCGTTGTGTCGCTTATCTGCTCAGCCATCCCGAACTGCAAGAGGAAGACCCCGAATTTGACGCCTGGTGCGACCGTGTCATTGAGGCACAGGAAGCCGCCAAGGCTCAGTTCAACGCCCCCACCAAGTGAGCCACTGTTTTCCCTCCCCATCAACACATTAAAGCCCTATCCCCTTTACGACCATGACTTTAACTCATCATACACCCTTGCGTGTCGGCATTATCGGCGCCGGTTGGATAGCCGAGAAAGCCGCCATCACCCTCAACGGTCTCACCGCGCGCGACTCCTCGTTGCCTTGCCTTTACGCCATTGCCTCGCGCTCCATCGACAAGGCCCGTGCCTTCGCCGAGAAATGGAACGCCCCGAAATACTACGGTTCCTATGCCGAGCTCATCGCCGACCCCGCCGTCGACCTCGTCTATGTCGCCACGCCCCACTCCCACCATTACGACGTGACGCGTGATGCCCTGCTTGCCGACAAGCCCTGTCTGGTGGAGAAAGCCTTCATGGCCAACCACCGTCAGAGCCAGTCCATCGTGAATCTTGCCCGCGAGCGTGGTGTGTTCCTCGCCGAGGCCATCTGGACGCGCTACCAGCCCGCCGTGGGCATTGTCCGCGACCTCATTGCCTCCGGCCGCATCGGCACCCCCCGCCTTGTCACCGCCACCCTGGGCTACTCGATGGGCGAGAAGCCCCGCATCATGCGCCCCGACCTGTGCGGCGGCGCCCTGCTCGACCTCGGTGTCTACGCCCTCAACTTCGTGAGGATGTTTTTCGACGCCCCCATCGAACATCTCCACGGCACTTGCGTGAAGAGCACCACCGGCATGGACCTCACCAATGCGATGACCCTCGTGCTGTCCGACGGCATGCTGTGCAACCTCCAGTCGAGCGCTGCCTGCGTGGGCGACAACATCGGCGTCATTGCCGGAACCGACGGCAACCTCATCATCGACAATATCAACAATCCCCAGCGCATCACCGTCAACACCCACGACCGTGAGTTTGTCGAGGACATCCATGTGCCCCAGCAAATCA
>CAMHEL010000074.1 GCA_946184125.1 uncultured Prevotellaceae bacterium | reverse complement strand
CAAGCGGCGGAGGGGAGACGATGGCTTTCGCGATTTCTCTTTCGCACACTACAGTGTTCGCTCGTCTAAGACCGCTACACCATCGCACTATTATCTCTCGTTTTTTCGGTCTTAGACGAGCTAAGACCCTACATTTGATGCGGAGGGATGGCTTTCGCAATTGGGCGTGCGGCATTTGACACTGGGGAAAGCATTCGAGAATGGATACCTTTTGAAGAATTTTTGTTCGGATAATCATGGTTTTCGCATGAATAAACACGAATAGGAACAGTTATTCACAAATGGGGAAAGAAGGTTTGGAGATATGGCTGAAAAAATGTAATTTTGTAGGCTTGGATAAATGAAAAACCATAAACACATCAACGATAATTAAGTCAAACAATAAAAAATCAACAACAATGAAAAAGTACCTTTTCCTCTTGGTCACACTGACCACCCTATTCACCAATGCTTACGGCGATGGCATGACCGCCACTCTTCAGCAAGGCGGCAAAATGACCCCATACTACGGCATTAATGCCCTTAAAGACGCCTACAACGCCGCCGATAGCGGGGCTGTCATCATCCTCTCGCCAGGACTGTTCAACAACCTTGGCACCATCAGCAAGCCCATCACCATCATCGGCACCCATGGATTCAGTTCCACCACTTCCACCAGCACCGTACAGACAGACCTCACCATTTCGGCTGACAGCGTCACTATTGAGGGGATTTATTTCTCAGGAACAGTCACCCTTGGAGGAGTACAGAACTGCCATATCAAAAGATGTTATATAATTTCCCTCACTTCTACAGCCAACCACACCAATACCCAAATCAACCAGTGTGTGATAAGAAATGACGCTGCGGTGGGAAAAGGTATTAACTATCGTGTTTGTAATTCCACTATAGAAAAATTCAGCACTATCAATTCAAGTGCAAACAAAGCTTATATCGCCAATTGTGTTATCTATTATTGGGCTTCTGCAGACAATTCATCAAATCCAACATCCTTAAGCACAGGCTATAGACAACCCTTCGCCATATACATCAATAATGTTTTAGGTTGCCGAAAATATAGTAATACTGCGAATATGGCTTTTTCAGTGTCTACCCTCAGCGAATTTTATAATAATGTGTTTTACGGTCATTATACAAATTCTTCATCAGGTACATTAACCGTTTCTTATCCCGAAGGTTGTGTCAACAGAGGCAACACCACCCAAAATACCACATCAGCCATCACCTACACCTATCCCAACACCACCGCTACCTGGGGCACTGGTATCGATGGCACTCCTATCGGCTTGACAGGCGGTCAGGGCTTTGTGGCTTATCCCAGCATCCCCCGTATCACCAGTTCCACCATCGACGGCCATACCGATGCTGAGGGCAAAATCAATGTGAAGGTCTCCGTTGCTGTACCCGAATAAGTAGTCTGTCATGAGACGCTTGATACTCTTCGCCGTGGCATGGCTGTCGCTGTCGCCTCCTGCTGCTGCTCAGGTGTCACCAGATTTGTATTGCCTCTATTGGTTTGATGGCAATTACGAATCGCCTGAGCGTGTGGACGTGGACGATGGGCAGGTGACGATGACGGTTGATGCCTCCGCGCTCTCAGATGGCCTTCACACCCTCAACTACAGGGTCGGTGACGGCCAAGGGGCTTTCAGTGCCCTACGGTCATGGTTGTTCATGAAAACCACACCAGGCGCTTCAGGTTCGGCACCCCGCGTCACCTCCCTCAGCTACTGGCTTGACGAGGCACAGAACCAGCTGACCACCCTCGACGTGACCGGCGGCAGCATCACCTTTACCGCTGATGCCTCAGCGTTGGCCGACGGCCTGCATCAGTTGAAGTACTTCGTCACCGACGACCAGGGCCGCAGGAGCGACCTCCACACCTGGCTCTTCATGAAAGCCGCGCTCCCCGACACCGTCGCCCACAGGGTCACCTCCCTCAGCTACTGGCTCGACGAGGCCCAGAACCAGCTGACCACCCTCGACGTGGCAGGCGGCAGCATCACCTTTACCGCTGACGCCTCATCTTTGGACGACGGCCTGCATCAGTTGAAATACTTCGTCACCGACGACCAAGGCTGCAGGAGCGACCTCCACACCTGGCTCTTCATGAAAGCCGCGCTACCCGACACCGTCGCCCATAGCGTCACCTCCCTCAGCTACTGGCTCGACGACGCGCAGAACCAGCTGACCACCCTCGATGTGACCGGCGGCAGCATCACCTTTACCGCTGACGCCTCATCGCTGGCCGACGGCCTGCATCAGTTGAAATACTTCGTCACCGACGACCAGGGCCGCAGGAGCGACCTCCATACCTGGCTCTTCATGAAAGCCGCGCTCCCCGACACCGTCGCCCACAGCGTCACCTCCCTCAGCTACTGGCTCGATGAGGCACAGAACCAGCTGACCACCCTTGACGTGACCGATGGCAGCATCACTTTCACTGCCGACGCCTCTTCGTTGGATGACGGCCTGCACCAGTTGAAGTATTTCGTCACCGACGACCAAGGCCGCAGGAGCGACCTCCACACCTGGCTGTTCATGAAAGCCACACCTCGCGACAGTTCGCTTGTCAATAGGGTGGAGACACTCAGTTATTGGTTTGACAACGCCCAGAACGACCTCACCACCTTTGAAGTGAGCAGCGACAGCATCTCCTTTGCCGCTGATGCCACCCCATTGGAGGCCGGTCTGCACCAGCTGAAATACTACCTCACCGACACCCAGGGCCGGAAAAGTGCACTGTACACTTGGCTGTTCTTGAAAGACGTCCCACGCGACACCCTTGTCAACCGCGTCACTTCGCTCAGCTACTGGATTGACGAGGCACAAGACCGGCAGACCACCCTCACGATGACGGGCGACAGCCTCTCCTTTGCTGCCGATGCCTCATCGTTGGACGACGGCATACATCAGCTGAAATACTACCTCACCGATGCGAGAGGACAACGCAGTGCCCTCCGCACCTGGCTCTTCATGAAGTCCGCCGCAGCCGACAGCACCCTTGTCCACCGCGTCACGTCGCTCACCTACTGGTTGGACAGCGACCAGGAGCACGCCACCACCCTCGAAGTGGCAGGCGACAGCCTCTCCTTCTCGGCAGATGCCTCTTCACTCGATGATGGCCTGCACCAGCTGATGTACTATGTCACCGACGAGACGGGGCAGCACAGTGCCCTCCACTCGTGGCTCTTCATCAAGAGCAGCATCGTCGACAGCGAGCCGGCAAGGATTGCCTGGTATGAGTACTGGTGGAACGACCACACCGACATGGCCGTGAGGCAGACCGTCGACAGCGACAGTACGGTCTATGTTCTCGACTTGCGCTTGGAAGTGCCGTTGTACGCCAAGAACGACGGCTATTCCGACAACTCCACGGCACGTCTGAGCATCCTCTTCGGCGATGATGCCGGGCGATGCTCTCCGCTTACCTACGCCGAAGTGACGTTCCCAGACGAGCTCGCTCCCGAGACCGAGATTGAGGCCGACTGCACGACCACCTCGGGCAGCACTACCCTCACCTGGCATATTGTCAACGACCAGCTGGCCTACTACAACGTGTACTATTCCAAGGACGGGGAGCCCTTCGTTCTCTGGCTTCCCAACACGACGCAGACCACGGCGGTGTTCGAGGGCCAGGCCGGTTCCACCTACCGCTTCGCCGCCACCGCCGTCGACAAGGCCGGCAACCGTGGCACCATCAGAGAGGAGCGCTGCGCCGTGGTGACCTTTACCGATTCAGAAACGACACCCTAACAGACAAGCACTATGAGTAAGACAAAGAAAAGAAATGGACTGTGCATGGTGGTGGTCCTCGCCACCTGCCTGTTCACGCTTCCTGCTCGGGCTCAGGTCATGGCACTGTGGGTGGGACAATCATACGATTGCGATGCCAGCAGCCAGGTGACGGGACTTACTACCAATGTGTCGTGGTCCAGCAATGGAGGATACATCGACATGGACGATATCGGTTTCTACTGCAAGGTGACCCCCACCCAGTACTGGTCGGGGGAGTTCACGGTGAAGTGTTCGTGGGAATACCAGCTCTATTACGGTGGCCCATGGACCAAGACCTCCACCTCATGGACATTCTCATGCAAAGACAACCCCATCACCATCATGCCCTCGGAGATGACCCTCGCCGTGGGTCAGTCCGACTATGTGGGTATGGAGTACAAGTACAACAACCAGTACACCGACTACAGCAGGGCCTACTACACCTGTTCGGGCAAGGTGGCGTCGGTGAACAGAGATGGCCGCGTCACCGGTCTGAAACCCGGCACGGAGAAAATCTACTGCTACTCCCCGCTGTCGAACCCGATGAAAGTGACCTACTGCACGGTGACGGTCGAGAAGGTGAACCCGACGGCTGTCAGGGTCAGCTCGCCCATCCCCCTCGAGGTGGAGAAGACGAAGACCCTCAGCGCCACCCTCGTGCCGGAATATGCCAGTGCCGACAGCAAGGTATGGAGTATCGTCAGCGGTGGTGAGTACATCACCCTTACCTCCGACGGACGTGTCACCGGCAAGTGGCCGGGCCAGGCTGTCGTCGTCTGCACGGTGAACGGCAACCTCGTTTCCAACCAGGCCGTCATCAACGTCAACGAGCCGGCGTTCACCAACCAGAGCATCACTCCCTCTCAGGATGCCACCGGCGTGTCGGTCTTCGCCAAGCCCAGCGCGTCGTTCAGCATCAACGTCCTTGAGGATGAGCAGTTCTCTGCCATCCGTCTGGTCGAGGTGCAGACAGGCAGCACCGTTGAGGGAACGTGTGCCATATCAGGCAAGACGGTGACGTTCACGCCCGCGCATCCGCTGAAACCGCTCACGCAGTACCAGTTCGTCATACCTGCCGGAGCACTCCGTAACAAGTGGGAGAGCTCATTCCAGACGACGCTCGCCTCGACTTTCACGACCAGCGATTACGATAAGCTCACCCTCTCCTCCTCGCTGCCATCAGGCTTCGTCAATGCCGGCGAGGAAATATCGCTTACCGCGAGCCGTGCCGATGCCACCATCTATTACACCCTCGACGGACAGTCTCCGTCAAAGCAGAGCGCTGTATATACCGGCCCCATCGTCATCACGGGCGACACGAGGCTGCGTGCCATCGCCTCCTGTGAAGGCTATTACGACAGCGACGTCCTCGAGGCCGACTACACCCTCTCGAACATGAACATCCTGTCCCGTTTCCCCATCGACGACCAGTTGTTCATCTACGACGACCTCAATCCGCACGTCAAATTCAGCAATGCTGTCGTAGCGGGCGACAATGTCAGCCAGGTGTCTCTTATCCATGAAGGAGTTCCCGTTGAAGGACAGGTCATCGTCGCCGACAGCAGTGTCTATTTCGTTCCAGCCGAGCCTCTTCAGGTGGGCAACACCTACACCATGACCATTCCCACAGGAGCGGTAAACAGCTGGCAGGATGAGCCCAACGGCGAAGTGGTGTGGACCTTCCATACAGGCGACTTCGCCACCGCCGTCTCCTCCGGAGGCAGGGAGCTTTCCGCCGCTATCAAGATGGACCGTCAACTGCTCACCTGGGGCCGTATCTACAAGTCGGGCAACACGAGCACCGGACGTGCGGAGTTCGACTACCAGCTCGTTCCCAAGGCCTTCCTCACCGATGTGGCATCGGTGTCCACGGGCCTGATGCACCATGCCGCCATCAAGACCGACCACAGCCTGTGGATGTGGGGCAGGCAGTATTGCGGCGAGTTTGGCAACAACTCCACCACGGGCTCCTCCGTTCCTGTGAAGACGATGGATGATGTGTCCGTGGTATCGGCTGGTGGTCAGACCACCGCCATTGTGAAAACCGACGGCACGCTGTGGATGTGTGGGCGCAATGACTACGGCCAGATTGGCGACAGTACTTACATAGTCAGGAAGACACCGGTCAAAGTGATGGATGATGTCAGGACGGCCAAGGCCGGCATGTGCTCATCGTATGCCATCAAGACCGATGGCACATTGTGGGCATGGGGCAGGAATGACCGCCACCAGTTGGGCGACGGCACTTCTGAGGATGCCTGTCTGCCCGTCAAGGTCATGGATGATGTCATACAAGTGGAAGCCGCTGCAGATGGAAGCTGTTGGACAGCCGCCGTGAAAACCGACGGCACGCTGTGGATATGGGGAGCCACACAAGCCACCCCAATGAAGCTCATGGACGACGTGGCTTTCGTCTCTGCGGGCAGGGAGCATGTGTCCATCGTCAAGGCCGACGGCACGCTGTGGTCCTTCGGCGACAACACCTTCGGACAATTGGGCGACGGCACCACCGTTGCCTCGGAGCAACCCAAGGAAATCCTCGCCTTCGCCGACAGTGTGGCCAGCGGTGCCCTTTCTACCTTTGCCCTGAAGCGCAACGGCAGCGTGTGGGCTTGGGGCGAGAACAGCCAGGGGGCTCTCGGCGACGGAAGCACGCCCTCGGCGACAGCCGCCCATCCACACCCCACGGAAATCATCACCGGTCGTCCTTACGGCTTGCTGGAGGGTCTGACGGCCAGGAAGGACACCTTCCTTGTGGTCATGGGCAAGAGTAACATCATTGACGCGCTGCCCAGCCCCCTCTGCTCGGACTATGCCGACCTGACATGGGCGAGCGACGATGAGGGTGTCTGCCGGGTGAGCGGGCGTGGTGTCGTCAAAGGCAACAACTTTGGCGAGACCGATGTCACCGCCACCATTCACGATAATGAAGAAAGGCAATACCAGCTGAAGAGCCACATCATTGTCCTGTCCGAGGAAGAATACTGGGAGAGGATAGGTGCTGACGGTCCTGTGACAACTGGTTTGATAGGTGATGTCAACCTCGACGGGAGCGTCACGGTAACCGATGTGATGATGACCGTCAAATACATCATCAATGGACAATTCAATGGGTTCTACTATCCCAACGGTGACACGAACAAAGACGGTAACATCTCCATTTCGGATGTCCAGAACATTGTCCGCATATTGATAGGCGAATGAACGAAGAGAGAGAAGCCTATAATTGATGACAAATACATCCCTGAAGAGGCCTTCAAGTGCCCATTTGGCCACACGAAGACCTCTTCAGAAGAATATGAGAGAAGAATTTTAGAATTGAGGGGTATGATTTGAGGTTTATGATTACCACAAAAACTTAGGATCCTAATACCTACAAACAAACTAAGGCGCACGGAATCTCCGAGCGTGCGAAACACCTATCTGCTCCAAATTTTCTGGGGATATTTTTTCGGCACGATAATCTTTGTCATGCTCGGTGATCACGACCTCCTACAGTTACCTCGGATTTTTTCCAAATTAGTGGAAGGAAGAGCATAAACCATTGAATTAAAGGCTTTTGCCCCGTCGGGGCGATAGAATGTATGTCGTATAAAAACCCAGGGCGTTGCCCTGGGCTGAGAGCAGGTTGCCCCGTTGGGGCGCCGTTGGTGCGGAGGGAATATTTTCGAAAATATAGGTGGAGCGGCGAAAATGGAAGGCCAGAAAAAAGGGGGTTTGGGTGATTCGCGGGTTCGGAGACCCCACGTTTGATATGGAGGGATGGCTTTCGCAATTGGTCGTGCGACATTTGAAATCAAGGTATATTTCGAAAAGAATGATTTCCGAACTTATTCGTAGGGTCTTAGCTCGTCTAAGACCTAAAAAGTTAGTTTGATGGCGTAGCGGTCTTAGACGAGCTAAGACCCTACATTTGATATGGAGGGATGGCTCTCGGTTTTTCGGTCTTAGACGAGCTAAGACCCTACATTTGGTGCGGAGGTGATGGCTCGACAATAGGATGGCAGAAAGATGCATACTAATGAAAGTTGTCTCGGTCGAGTTCGTCGAAGAGGTTCTTGAATTTGGCGACTTTGTACATGCAAACTTTATAATACTCCTCATACTCCTTCGGCATATTGGTGCCCGAATGCTTCTGCTCATAGGTATCCGTCTCTGGATTGCGGATGCTCAACAGTGCGCGGAATAGTTTTCCGTTCTTGAAATAGAGGCGGTACTCCCCACCGACGTCATCCATATCAGCGTCGCGGCAATAGATGAATTCGATGTTGCCCTTCTCGTCGTAGAGATACTCCTCATAGAACTCCCTTGCTGCGAAATTGTACTTCTGTGTCACGAACTGCAGGCTGCGCATAAGCATCGGCTCATCGGGTTGCCAATCCTCGTTATCGTTCTCATAGTAGTACATCTTTATCCGTTTGTGGTGCGGCCCCGTTCCCGGTAGGTTCTGCACGATGTTCACTTCGAAGTACTGCGGGAAGACATTACTGCCCTCCTCTTTTTCCGCCTTTTCATACTCCTCGACTTTCTTCTGAGCCTCTGCATAATGTTTGCGGATGACACTTACCGCGTCCTGAGCCGCCACCGACAGCATCCCGACCATCGTCAGCAGCATTACCATTATTGTTTTCTTCATATTCTATGGTCTTTTGAGTTTAGACATATGATACGCTCTCCATCTCATCATTCCAGAGCCATCGCGCCACATCATACTCATTCAGGTGCATCGCCTCCGTCAACAATGAACAGAGAAAACAATGCACGGACTGGTGGTTTCGCATTCATGATATCATGGCGCTGCTTACTCTGTGCATCCGCAAATTTAAACAAAAAACGTGAATAATAAGCCATTCAGATTAAAAAAAATTGGAAATTGAATAAGAATGAAGATTGAAATTCATTTCTCATGGAGGAAATTAAAGTTTCATAACTGATAAAGAGAGAGATGTTCACAACAACTGGTTAAGGTGTGTTCTATTCATTCTGGTTTTTATGAGGTGGCATTTGACAAACAAGATGCTCTACAAATAAGTTCGAAAGAAATCTATTGCGAAAGGCATCCCCCTGCGCCATTCATATGTCATCTTGCTTGTCAAATGCGCCATTCATATGTCATCTTGCTTGTCAAATGGCGTTGAGATATCATCTGCGAAAGAGAATCACGAAAGCCAGCGTCTCCCCTCCCATCGTAGGGGAGGGGAGTTCCTGACGGCTTTCGAATATCTTCCTTTCGCAATTTACAATTCGAAGCAATTTGTTTCGAACAAAATCATCTCAAACCTATCCGGCATTTGACAAGCAAAATGTCATACAACTTAGTTCCCCATACAATCTTTGTCGGGCTCGGAGATCACGACCTCCTACAGTTACCTCGATTTCTTCCAAATTAGTGATAGGAAGAGCATAAACTATTGAATTAAAGGCTTTTGCCCCGTCGGGGCGACAGGATGAATGTCGTATAAAGACCCAGGGCGTTGCCCTGGGCTGAGAGCGTTCTGCCCCGTTGGGGCGCCGTTGGTTTCGAAATTATTACAGATACAGAAATATTAACCAACCATCCATTTTCGGCACGATAATCTTTGTCGGGCTCGGAGATCATGACCTCCTACAGTTACTTCTGATTAATTCCAAATTAGTGATAGGAAGTGCATAAACTATTGAATTAAAGGCTTTTGCCCCGTCAGGGCGACAGAATGAATGTCGTATAAAGACCCAGGGCGTTGCCCTGGGCTGAGAGCGTTCTGCCCCGTTGGGGCGCCGTTGGTGCGGAGGGAATATTTTCGAAAATAATACAGACGCGGTAAGATGGGAAATTGAAGATTAAAGATTGAAAATTGAAAATTAAAGATTGAAAATTGAAAATTGATAATTAAAGATTGAAAATTGAAAATTGATAATTGATAATTGATAATTGAAGATTGGGTTCGAAAGGATTTCCTCCTTGCCATTTTTTTGCATTCTTATTTCGCCATACTATCTTTGCGAAAGTCATCCCCCTGCGTTCATATAAGCGATGTGTAAAGAGAAGGATGACATCATCCCCATTTCAAGGTATGCCCTTTTGGATTTGCTGCCGACCATCACAAAAACGAGGTATTTCACTCATTAATAACAATTAGCCTGATTGAGGAACGCCGTTCAGATTACTGATTTTTGAGTATTGTACGCTAAGGTGGAAGGGCGTAATTTTGCACCACCAAACAGTTTTATACGCATTATTTATATGATAAGAATTATTATTTTGACGGCAGTTCTTTCCCTCTCGCCCCTTATTGCCTCTTCGCAGGAAAAGGAAGACAAGGGCGTGGATGCCACGACGGGTGCCACGCGCCAGGAGGCGAAGGCAGGGAAGAAGGAAAACGCCTTGTCACGCCTGCACATTGGCGGTTATGGCGAGGCCGTCATGACCCGCAACTTCTACAGCCAGAGTTTCAACCGCTACAAGAAGCCCGGGAACTATGCCGATGACAAGAGCCATGGACGCTTCGACCTCCCCCACGTCTGTCTGAACATCGGCTACGACTTCGGCAAGGGATGGACGATGGGCTCCGAGATAGAGATTGAGCACGGCGGCAATGGCACCGCCGTGGAGATAGAAGCCGAAGAGGCTGGAGAATACGAGGCCGAGGTGGAGAAAGGCGGCGAGGTGAACATAGAGCAGTTCTGGATAAACAAGGAGTTCTGGAACGGCAAGTTCAACATCAAGGCCGGTGAAATCATCGTGCCTGTGGGCTACTCCAACGCCTACCACGAGCCCAACCAGTTCTTCACCGCCTATCGCCCTGAAGGCGAGTCCACCATCATGCCCAACACATGGCACCAGGTGGGCCTCTCGCTGTGGGGAAGGGTGAGCGACTGGCGCTATGAGGCCCAACTGCTTTCCGGACTGAATTCCGAGAGTTTCACGGCAGAGAATTTCGTGCATTATGGCGCCACCAGTCCCTACGAGTTCAAGGTTGCCAACAACTATGCCGGTGCGTTGCGCATCGACAACTATTCCGTCCATGGCCTGCGCATCGGCCTTAGCAGCTATTACGGCTACACCTTCCGCAACACCCTGCGCACGCCAGGCACCAAATACGATGACGTGACGGGAGCAGTAGGAATAGTGGCCTTGGATTTCTCGCTCAACCGCTGGAACTGGATTGTCCGTGGCAATGTGGATTATGCCCATTTCAGCGATGCCGACGAAATCTCTGCATACAACCAAGCCAACTGGACACACCACAAATATCAGGATGGCAACCCGCACCACTACTCCAACATCGGCAGCAATGCCCTGTGCTATGCCATCGAGGCCGGCTACGACGTCTTCTCGCAAATCGCCCGTCTGCACCAGTCGAATGAAAAGCTATGGGTGTTCGGGCGGTTCGAGCATTACGACACCATGGCATCGGGCACCTATGAGTCGATGTACAAGTACACGAAGAAATACCGCTGCGCTTTCGGCCTGAACTACTCGCCCGTGAGACAAGTCACCATCAAGGGAGAGTACTCGTACCGGTTCTTCGAGAAGCCCAACAACAACGGTCTGGCTTCAGACAGTCCGCTTTACAAGCAGCCCTACAACAACGAGCCCAGCATCAGCCTGGGCATCACCTACTGCGGAAAACTGTTGTGAAAAGACGAAGATGAGGAAATGAGAATATTCAAAAAAAGTAGAAATGATTAAAGTAGGTGATAAAAATTAGATGATAGTATTTTATGATTTATTTGGATGCAGATTTTTCTCTCAGACAAAGGAGCATAGCGGGCTATGTGACTGAGGATGAGAGGAGAAGATGCGCCAAAGAAACATAAAAGACTATACAACACCTACAAGAATGATAGTAACAGATAATTTTGATTACCTACTTATTTAATAAATGAATGAAATGAGAAACAAGGATTTATTGAAAATGACAGCCTTGGCTGTCGTGTTTAGTACCGGTTTCGCCTCCTGCTCAAGCGACGACGATGCCAAGACAGAAACCGTCACCGGAACCCAGGCCGCCCTCGACCAGGCATGCCAGGACTGGAAGGCCGCCCGTGCCAACTGGGAGAACTCCGAGGCCTTCCTCTTCGGTGCCGCAGACGTCTATTCCATCGACCCCCACACCGACACATGGCCTGTGGCCGCCAACGACCTTGCAGATGTGCTTCGCGACGAGAAGGCGATGTCGAACCTCGACAACTTCATCAAGACAGCCAACTCCGGCATCTTAGGCTATCACGGTTTGGAATACGTACTCTTCCGCCAGGGCCAGCCCCGCCCAATCGGCCAAATCACCAACTTGGAGTACAAATACATCTGTGCCGTGGCCAAGGACCTCTACAATGCCACGGCTACGCTGGAGGCAGCATGGGACTCCCGTGAGAGCAATGCCGAGCGCCACCGCATAGCCGTCGACTACGTGGCGACACACAATGCCATCAACGACGACGGAGATGCAGAAGGAGCGCTGGGCTCGTTCCAGAACTTCGGCAAGGCCTTCAAGACCCCTGGCACAGGCGACTGGGTCACTGCCCTCGACGCCACGCTTGAAATCATCTCCGGCTGCCGCGACATCATCGGCGAGGTGGGAGACTCCAAGATAGGCCTTCCCTTCACCGGCGAGGATGCCACCTACATCGAGTCGCCTTATGCCTACAATTCCATCACCGACTTCTACGACAACATCGTCAGTTGCAAGAACGCCCTTTTCGGAAAGATGAACGCCACCTCCCCCACCCAGCAGTCACTGATTTACTTCTGCCAGAACTCAGGCAATGGAGCCCTGGCCTCCCAGGCCAACACGGTGGTGTCGAAACTCGACGTGGCACTGGCGAAAATCAAGGCCATGAAGCATCCGTTCGCCCTGTACTTCTCCGACAACTCCTGCAAGGTGGCTATCGAAGCCCTGGGCGAACTGGATGACGCTCTCGCCGAACTCACCGAGACTTTCAGCGGATATGCAGGCAACAAGACCGTGGAGGCCCAGTGCCAGGTCATCAACGAGAACTATGTCGACAACGTGGTGCTCGCCACCTACCGCACACTGGCCGACAATGCGCAGAAGCTCTATCAGTCGATTGTGAACATCAAGAAGTAAACAACCATGAACAAGCCTTTCTTATACGGGATAGTCCTGCTGGGAAGCTTCGCCATCGCTGGTTGCTCCGACGATGAAGCCTCCCCCACCACGTGGGAGATAGGCGACCCCTCGACATCGGACTACCCAGAGGAATACTATGCCGGCGGACTGCTCGGCACCACCACGGTGAACAGCGCCACGGCCTTCGAGCAGCCCTCGAAAGCCGTGGAGAACGCCGGAATGATGAGGGCCTTCAACGAAGGCGAATACCTTTTTGAAAAAGACTACAACACCAACATCGAGGGAGCCTTCCATGGTCTCGGCCCTGTCTATGTGCGCCGCGGCTGCCTCTACTGCCATCCCGGCTATGGGCATGGTGCCCGCCAGACGGAATACAAGGCCGACACGCACCGCAACGGCTACCTGCTCGTCGTCTACGACAAGACCACCAACGCCTACATCCGCTCGGTGGCCGGCATGCCGCAGACCGGCGCGGTGAAGCCTTTCAAGGCTCCCATCGACGAGAACCAAATCCGTATCGCTTGGAACAACTACACCGACGAGTGGGGCAACAAGTTTGCCGACGGCGAGACCTATTCGCTCATCTACCCTGAAGTGACCATCCCCTACAGCGCCTATTATGCGCCCGTAGTGGTGCAGCGCGGCGGTACCGACGTGACCCTCACCGAGGCAGAATACAACAACGACATAGGCGTGCTGCTGGAATCGACCATCGGCATTTACGGCACTGGCCTGACCGATGCCATCCCCGACGACGCCATCACGGCACAGTGGCGGTCGGAGAGTGAGTATTTCAACAGCATCGGCCGCACCGACGCGCTGAACCCAGCCATGTGGGACCAAGCCACCAACACATGGAAAAGTTACTACAGCAACTCCCTGCAGGGAGACGGCACGAAATATGTGCGTCGCTACACCTATGCCATGTCCCGCGGCCCCATCCTCGACGCCGCCGGTGCCAACGCCATCTGGAACATCACCAATGTGACCCGTTCCGACCGCCGCTACCACTACCTCGACCTCGCCGGCAAGTACTATGCCACCACCTCGTCGAAAGACCCGGAGGTGCAGGCGGGCTTCACAGCATACATCAACCGTGTGGACCCTGCAAAGAAACACCCCGAATGGCACACGGGCGACTTGGAGAAAGACATTTACACCTATCTGACCAGCAAGTCGCTTGAAGCCGAGATGACCGACGCGCAATACAAGAACCTCATGATATGGCACCGCGGCCTGGCCGTTCCTGCCGCCCGCAACACGACGACCGACGACTTCAAGGAGGGCAAGCGTCTGTTCGCGCAGATAGGCTGCGCCTCCTGCCACCGTCCGTCGTGGCAGACGGGCGAGGACCACATCCAGGACCCAGCCAAGTTCTTCACTTCCGACAGCGACATGCCACGCTATCCCCATCAGAAGATATGGCCCTACACGGATTTCGTGCAGCACCGCCTGTGGATGAAGAACGACATCCGCACCGGCTGGTGCCGCACCACACCACTTTGGGGCCGTGGCCTGGCCGCCAAATGTGGCAGCGGCGTGGAGCGCCTGCATGACTGCCGTGCACGCAACACCATGGAAGCCATCATGTGGCACGGATGCAAGAACGAGGGCGGCACGAGTGATGCCTACAACTCCGTGGTACAGTTCCGCAACCTGACGAAGAAGCAACGCGACCAAATCATCTTTTTCATAGAATCCATCTAAAAAAATTCTGGTGAACAAGAAACTCATACTTACCCTATACACATCGATCATGGTGTGTATAGGGTTTGCCACTGTCATAGAGAAATATCGTGGCACCAGTTTTGTGAGTCAGCACATCTACGGCGCCTGGTGGTTTTCCGCGCTGTGGGCGATACTCACCGTGGCATCCTGTGCCTATTTCCTCAAGCAGCGTCTGTACAAGCGCTTTGCCGTCATGTTGTTGCATCTGTCGTTCGTCGTGATACTGGTTGGTGCGCTGCTCACCCATCTCTTCGCCCGCAGAGGAGTCGTCGCACTCCACACCGGCATTCCCGTCATGGCATATATCGACCACGAAGGCGCCAGTCTGCCGCTGCCATTCACCTTGACACTGAAGGAATTCCGCATAGTCAACTATCCCGGGACCGACGCCCCACTCGACTACCAGAGTGTCATCCAAACAACGGGAGTGGATTTGCCGTCCGGCTCTGCCGTTTTGCACCAAGCAGAATCTGTTGGAGAGGATTTGCAATCACCGACAGAGGTGATTGTCTCCATGAACCACATCGGTCGCATCGGTGGCTACCGTTTCTTCCAGTCCAGTTACGATTCCGACGGGCAAGGTGTCCTGCTCGGCGTCAGCCATGACCCGTATGGCATTGCCGTCACCTACCTGGGCTATCTCCTGCTCTTGGTGGGCATCATCGCCACGCTGCTGTCTCGCCAGACGCAGATGCGCACCCTTTACCGCAAAGCCATGCAGCCTCTTGCCCTGCTATTTCCCCTTGCCCTTTACGCCTCGCCTCTGCATGCCGACGGCGGTTTGCAGACCGTCGACAAGGACATCGCCCATCGCATAGGCACCATCAACGTGCTCTACAACAACCGCATCTGTCCGCTCAACACCGTGGCGACCGACTTCGTCACCAAATTGTCGGGCAGAGCATCGTGGAAGGGACTTTCTTCCGATGAGGTTTTCGTCGGTTGGATGATTTATTACACTCCCTGGGAAAAGGAGAAGATGATACGTGTGAAGAACCGCGAAGTGCAACATTTGCTGGGCATCGACGGGCAATGGGCGTCATATTCCGATTTCCAGGATGAGTATCATGAATACAAGTTGAAGGATGCGATAGAGGCCATGAGGCATGGCGATGGATCCATCGACAGGAAGGGCCTGATGGAGGCCGACGAGAAATACCATCTGGTGGAGATGTTTTATCGCGGTGAGTTCATACGGATGTTCCCCTATCGCATTGGAGACGACGTCAACTGGTATGTGCCCGGCGGGCAGTCGCTCCCAAGGGAAATGCCCGTCAAGGAGCAGTTCTTTGTCAAGCAGGCCATGGACTTTCTTACAGAAAGCATGGTGACAGGGCAGCGCGACCGGGCTTTTGAAATCATAGCGAAAATCAAACTCTTCCAGCGCGAAATGATAGGCGAGGTGTTGCCCGACGGGAGCAAGACCAAGGCAGAGATATTCTACAACACGATGCGCAGCCATAAATGGCCGGTGTTCCTCGCGTTGACACTCAGTCTGCTGCTGTGCGTGGTCATGCTCGTCTCCACCTCAAGTGGGAAGTGGCTGACGATGTTTTCCCTGTCGTATGTCATATTGTTTACGGTATATGTCACGCTGCTGCTTGTCCTCCGCTGGTGGTTGAGCGGGCACATCCCCGTGAGCAACGGCCACGAGACGATGCTGTTCATGGCATGGGTGCTGCTCTTGCTGAGCATCCTCCTCCGCCATAAGTTTCCCATCGTCCTTGGCTTCGGTCCTTTGGTCGGTTCCTTCTGTTTGCTGGTGGCCATGCTGGCGGGCAGCAATACGCAAATCACCCCGATGATGCCCGTACTTCAGTCACCGCTGCTCTCCGTCCATGTCATGACGGTGATGTGCGCCTATGCGCTGTTCGCCCTGCAACTGCTCATGGGCATTCAGGCATTTCTCTTGATAAGGAACAAGAAGGCTGCGGAGTTGGAACGGCTCACCGCCCTGTCGCAACTGATGCTCTACCCCGCTGTGTTCCTGCTCGCCATCGGCATATTCCTGGGTGCCGTCTGGGCGAATGTGTCGTGGGGCAACTATTGGTCGTGGGACCCCAAGGAGTCGTGGGCGCTCATCACACTCATGGTCTATGGCGTGCCTTTCCACAGGCAGTCTTTCGGTTTTTTCAACAAGCCTCTCTGCTACCACATCTACATGGTGGGTGCCTTCCTGACGGTCGTCATCACCTATTTCGGCGTGAACTATCTCTTGGGAGGCATGCACAGTTACGCATGATTCAACCGATGTGATGAAGTGGAGGGAAATGATAAGATATTGAAACAAAGGCTTTTGCCCCGTCGGGCCCGTCGGGGCGATTGATTCGCGCGTGTATAAAAAACCCAGGGCGTTGCCCTGGGCTGAGAGCAGGTTGCCCCGTTGGGGCGCCGTTGGTGCGCCATTGGTTTCGAACAAAATCCATCTTGTCGAATACCGCAAACGAAAGTCATCCCCCTGTTCCTCTGTAGGGTCTTAGCTCGTCTAAGACCGCTACGCCATCAAACTAACTCTTTTCGGTCTTAGACGAGCTAAGACCCTACACTTGATACGGAGGGATGGCTCTCGGTTTTTGCATAGCCAGATACTATGATGTATTAGAAGAAGGCAAACTGCTGTATCTTCACCCTACTTACAATTAAATGTAACGGAATTAAATCTGCTTTTAAATGTAACGGAATTAAATCTGCTTTTAAATGTAACGGAATTAAATCTGCTTTTAAATGTAACGGAATTGTAATCTGCTTTATTTGGAAGAAGAAATACTTGTATGTAAATTTGCACAGGATTACTATTAGATACGTGCAAGAAAGATGAAAACAATTAAAATCCTCGCCATGATTCTGCTGCTTGCTTTCCAGGCGACGGGATGCAGCGGCGGTGACAAAGTGATAACAATTGATGAACTTCCTGCCCCAGCCAAAGCATTCATCAGCAAGTATTTCGGTGGCAAACAGGTGACGCTTGTGAAAAAAGACAAGGAAGGGCTGAAAACCCACTATGATGTGATGCTGTCAGACGGAACCAAACTGGAATTCGACAAGAAGGGTGAATGGAGAGACATAAAAGCCAAGCCCAATGGGGTGCCAACAGAACTTGTACCGGCAGAAATAAGAAATTATGTGAATCAGAACTATCCTGGCCAGAAAATAATTCAGATAGACCGCATTCGTTCAAATTATGAAATAGATCTTTCAAACGAACTGGAATTGAAATTCAACAAACGCCTCGAACTGATAGGAATTGATGACTAAACATTACAGACATATTAACTAGACTTGACTATAGTACTTCTGCCTTACTCAACTGATAGAACAAGAAGAAGAGGGTGTGTTAAAACTTGAAGTTTTACACATCCTCTTTCTTAAGTAGGTAATCAAAATGATCTGTTACTATCATTCTTGTTTTTGATCACCTACTTATGGTGTGTTCTATTAATTCTGGTTTTTATGAGGTGGCATTTCCATACGTGATATTTCGGCCGCTTTTCGCTTTTATTCGGTGCAAAGTGTCAAGTCTCATCGGTCGTGTAGCCCGCTACACTCCCTCTTCAACTTACTCTTTGCCCTCGACTAAAAGTTGAAAATCGCCTCGACATAATTAATAGAACCCACCTTATGTGATAAAAACCTTGGTAGGATTAGATGTCGCCGCCGTGCGAGTATTCAGATGAATGAGCAGCTAAGCCTTTCCTTCTTCTCCGAGGTATGAGTCTTTGAAGCCGAGGAAATAGAGCACTCCGTCGAGTCCTATGGTGTTGATGGACTGCTTGGCATTGGCCACCACTCTTGGTTTGGCATGGAAGGCGATGCCGAGTCCTGCCTCGGAGAGCATGGGCAGGTCGTTGGCCCCGTCGCCCACTGCGATGGTCTGTGCGAGGTTCACCTTCTCGACCTGTGCGATGAGTTTCAGCAGTTCGGCTTTGCGATGGCCGTCGACCACCTCGCCGAGGTATCGTCCTGTGAGTCGTCCGTCGTCGTCAATCTCCAACTCATTGGCATACATATAGTCGATGCCGTAGCGTCGCTGGAGGTATTCTCCGAAGTAAGTGAATCCGCCACTGAGGATGGCGATTTTGTATCCGCATCGTTTCAGCACAGCCATGAGCCGGTCGACGCCCTCAGTGATGGGCAGTGTCTCGGCTATCTCCCGCATCACGCTGACATCAAGACCCTTGAGTAGCGCCACCCTTTTTGTGAAGCTCTCCTTGAAGTCAATCTCCCCCCTCATGGCACTCTCTGTGATGGCTTTCACCTTATCGCCCACGCCTGCCCGCATGGCCAGTTCGTCGATGCACTCTGTCTGTATCAGTGTGGAGTCCATGTCGAAGCAGATGAGGCGCCTCATGCGTCGGTACATATCGTCGTTCTGCAAGGAGAAGTCGAAGCCCATGTCGGCCGACAGTCGCATGAGCTGTTCCTGCATCTTGTGGCGGTTTGGTGAGCCACGCAGCGAGAACTCTATGCATGCCCTGCTCTTCTGCTGTGGGTGCCTGATGCTCTGCCGGCCGGTCATTCTTCGTATGGAGTCGATGTTCACCCCCTGTGCGGCGATGATTTTTGCAGCCGCCTCTATCTGTGCAGCCGTGAGCGTTCGCCCGATGAGGGTGAGGATGTGCCGGTTCTTTCCCTGTCGTCCTACCCACTCTTCGTATTCATCGTCGGTGATGGGCGAGAATCCGATATTGACTCCCAGTTCGGTGGCCTTGAAGAGCAGTTCTTTGAGCACCTGTCCGGAATGTGCCTCATCGATGCGGATGAGTATGCCCAACGACAGTGTGCTGTGGATGTCGGCCTGTCCGATGTCGAGTATCTGTGCGTTGTATTTCGC
>CAMHEL010000073.1 GCA_946184125.1 uncultured Prevotellaceae bacterium | reverse complement strand
CTTCCTTTCGGATTTTTTAATTCGAAGCAATTTGTTTCGAACAAACTCATCTCAAACCTATCCAGCATTTGACAAGTTAGATGCCCTACAACTAAGTTCGAAAGAAATCCATTGCCAAAGCTTTTGTTCGAAAGCAACGGCACCCCGAAGGGGTAACCTGCTCTCAGCCCAGGGCAACGCCCTGGGTTTTTTATACGATATACATTATGTCGCCCCAAAGGGGCAAAAGCTTTAAACTCAGTAGTTGATGTCACTTTTGCCCCTTTTAGGAGACACCATGCATGGTGTCTCCGAGAGCTATTGTGCGTCAATCCTTTCGAACTCAGCGTATTGAAACTCCTCGAAAGCAAAACAAAAAATCATCGTCTATATTTTGCATTATAAACTACTTTTGCTATATTTGCAGAATATTTGAATTTGGACGTAAACTATCTCCATGGGTAAATACATCAACATTGGTAACAAGGGATTTCAGGTCACCCGCAATAGCGAGTACGTTGATAAGTCGGGGCTGATTTCGGTCGTGAACAAGACGCTCTTTACTAACCAGCAATTCAGTTGTGTTACCCGGTGTCGCCGCTTCGGTAAGTCGATGGCGGCGAAGATGTTGTGCGCTTACTACGACCGCTCCGTCGATTCACGGAGTTTGTTTGCCGACCTTGAAATCGCCAAAGACCCTTCGTTTGAGAAGCACCTCAACAAATATCCTGTCATTTTCCTCGATATGACCACTTTTGTGACTAAGTTTCACGATGACGACATTGTTGAGAAGATAGATTCCGCGCTGAAAGCAGATGTGGTGGAAGCTTATCCCCATGTACCAATGCGGGAGAACAGCGACCTGATGGACTGCCTCTTACGCATTGCCGAAGTCACGGAAGACCAGTTCATTTTTATTATCGATGAGTGGGATGCCATCTGCCGTGAGTTCCACCACGGCACTTCCGCCATGGACCGCTATGTCAATTGGCTGCGGCGTATGTTCAAGAGTGTGGATGGCACAAGGGTTTTTGCCGGTGTATATATGACAGGCATACTGCCTATTAAAAAATATAAGACTGAGTCTGCGCTCAACAACTTCATCGAGTATTCTATGGTTATGCCCAGAAAAATGGCTCCTTATTTCGGCTTCACCAAGCATGAGGTGCGGATGTTGGCCGAAAAACATGGAATGGATTTCGATGAATTAGTGAAATGGTATGATGGTTACCAGATAGGAACACAACCTTCGATGTTTAATCCTAATTCTGTGATGCAAGCTATTGATAATGGCCTTTGTATGAGCTATTGGGCGAGTACAGGTGCCTTTGATGCCGTGGCACACTACATCCAGATGAACTACGAGGGTCTGAAGGATGATATTATCCAAATGCTGGCGGGAGGACGACGCCCAGTCGACCCAACCGGTTTTCAGAACGATATGTCTGTCATACACAGCAGGGATGATGTGCTTACCGTGCTGATTCATCTGGGTTATCTTTCATACGACTGGCAGGAGGAGGAATGCTACATTCCGAACCATGAGGTGGCAAAGGAAATGGAAAATGCCGTGAAGGTTAACAATTGGCAGCCTGTTGTCAATTCCATACAACAGTCGAAACAATTGCTCCGCTCCACCCTCGAAGGCGATTGCGAGGCCGTGGCACGTGGTATCGACAATGCTCACGATGAGAACACCAGCATCCTATCCTACAATAACGAGAATTCCTTGGCCTGCGTGCTCTCCATCGCCTACTACTATGCCCGCAACGACTACATCATCCACCGTGAGTTGGCCTCAGGCAAAGGCTTTGCCGATCTGGTGCTCATCCCGCGAAAGAATGTTGATTCCCCCGCCATTGTCCTTGAACTGAAATACAACCGCAACGCCGACGCGGCCATCGACCAGATCAAGCGCAAGCAATATCCCGCCAAGGTTGCGGAATACACTGGCGACCTTCTCCTCGTGGGCATCAACTACGACAAGGAATCGAAGACACATCAGTGCATCATCGAGAAATGGCATGACCCTGATTAGCCCATAATCCCCTTTCATACCGCAAAAAATTGAAAAAATCGGCTGAAAATTTGGTGGGTTGAGAAAAAATGCATACCTTTGCACCGCTTTTCAGCAAAAGGGCGTTTAGCTCAGTTGGTTTAGAGCATCTGCCTTACAAGCAGAGGGTCGGCGGTTCGAATCCGTCAACGCCCACTTTGGGGTGATTCCCCGTGGCTCTTCGGGGCTGCGGGGATTTTCTCTATATACAGGATACAAAAAACACTTTTCGCAGCACTTTAGCGTTTTTTATGGATATAATTAGCCGTAATACCACAAATAATTCGTAATTTTGCCACCAAGAACACTGATATCGACACAACAAGGATTACATACATTATATATATAAACATATCGTACTACAATCGAGAATAAAACAACCATGTTAGATGCACTGACGGCCATTTCCCCCATCGACGGTAGGTATAGAGGTAAGACAGAACCATTGTCAGGATATTTTTCAGAATATGCCCTCATCAAATACAGGATACGTGTGGAGATAGAGTATTTCATTGCTCTATGCCAGATGCCTTTGCCCCAACTTCAAGGAATAGACCCCGCTGTTTTCAATCAACTACGTGCTATTTACACCGACCTCACCGAGGCCGGGGCACAGCGCGTAAAAGATATCGAGGCCATCACCAACCATGACGTCAAAGCTGTGGAATACTATATCAAAGAGCAGATTGATGCCATCGGCGGACTGGATGCCTACAAGGAGTTCGTGCATTTCGGGCTCACTTCACAGGATATCAACAACACTGCAGTGCCACTGTCCATCAAGGAAGCCCTCGATCAGGTACTTTATCCAAGAATTGAGGAACTGGTGGACCAGCTCGACACCTATGCACGTCAGTGGGCTGACATCTCCATGCTTGCCAAGACACATGGACAACCCGCCTCCCCCACACGCCTCGGCAAGGAGGTCATGGTCTATGTCTATCGCCTCAACGAACAGCTCAGTCAGCTCAAGGGGACACAGCTCAAAGCCAAGTTCGGTGGTGCCACAGGCAACTTCAACGCCCACCACGTGGCTTATCCCGACATCGACTGGAGAGCCTTCGCCGACCGGTTCGTCGAAGAGCGTCTCGGCATGAAGCGCGAGGCATACACCACACAAATCAGCAACTACGACAGCCTCGGCGCTGTCTTCGACGCCCTGAGGCGCATCAACACCATACTCATCGACCTCGACCGCGACTTCTGGATGTATATCTCCATGGACTATTTCAAACAGAAGATTAAAAAGGGAGAGGTGGGCTCAAGCGCCATGCCGCACAAAGTCAACCCCATCGACTTCGAGAACAGCGAGGGGAACCTCGGCATATCAAATGCACTGCTGCAGTTCCTCGCTGCAAAACTCCCCGTGAGCCGTCTGCAGCGCGACCTTACCGACTCCACCGTGCTGCGCAATGTCGGCGTGCCTTTCGCACACACCATCATCGCGGTGGAGAGCACACTCAAAGGGCTGCGAAAGCTCATTCTCAATGAGCAGCGACTGGAAGATGACCTCGAGGCCAACTGGGCCGTCGTGGCAGAGGCCATACAGACCATCCTCCGCCGCGAGGCGTACCCCAATCCTTACGAGGCGCTCAAGCAGCTCACACGAACCAACGAGCGGATGACTGAGGAAACCATCAGGAAGTTCATCTTGTCGCTCAACGTCAGCGAAAAAGTAAGACAGGAATTGTTGGCTATCAAGCCAAATAATTATACAGGTATTTAAAAAACACATTATTAACCCGGCCGTGAGGCTATTAAAAACAGACACAACTATGGAAGAAAATGAGAACAAACAGGAAGAGCAGTCTCAAGAGCTGAGCTCGGGTGGCCGTGAAGGCTACCAGCAGACAGGACAGTCAGGCAACTATTCACGCGAGTACAGAGCAGGTGGGCGACAGCAGCGTCCCCGCATTCATTCTCAACGTGCTTACACTACAGAACATAAGAGTGATGATGAGGGTGGTTTCCGTCCCGAGGGATTTGGAGCAGGGCTCCAGTCGGGTGGCGGACAGCGCCCCTATCGTCCACGTTATAATAACAATGGCGAGCAGCAGGATGGCTATCAGCCCCGTCAGCAGGATGGCTATCAGCCCCGTCAGCAGGGTGGCTATCAGCCCCGTCAGCAGGGTGGCTATCAGCCCCGTCAGCAGGGTGGCTACCAGCCCCGTCAGCAGGGTGGCTACCAGCCCCGTCAGCAGGGTGGCTATCAGCCCCGTCAGCAGGGTGGCTATCAGCCCCGTCAGCAGGGTGGTTATCAGCCCCGTCAGCAGGGTGGTTATCAGCCCCGTCAGCAGGGTGGCTACCAACCCCGTCAGCAGGGTGGTTACCAGCCCCGTCAGCAGGGTGGTTACCAGCCCCGTCAGCAGGGTGGCTATCAGAACCGCCAGCAGGGTGGTTACCAGCAGGGTGGCTATCAGCAGCGTGGCGGCTATCAGCAGGGTGGATACCAGCAGCGCGGTGGATACCGGCAGCATTCGCAGGGATACGACCCCTCGGCAAAATATAGCATGAAAAAGCGGATTGAGTACAAAGAGGAGCACATCGACCCCAATGAGCCCATCCGCCTCAACAAGTTCCTCGCCAATGCCGGCGTGTGCAGCCGCCGCGAGGCCGACCAGTTCATCCAGGCCGGTGTCGTGACAGTCAACGGCACAGTGGTCACCGAACTGGGCACCAAGGTGTCGCGCTCCGACGAGGTGATGTTCCACGACCAGCCCGTGCGCCTCGAGAAGAAAGTCTATGTGCTGCTCAACAAGCCCAAAGACTATGTCACCACAAGCGATGACCCGCAGCAGCGCAAGACCGTCATGGACCTGGTACAGAATGCTTGCCCGGAGCGCATCTACCCCGTGGGAAGGCTCGACCGCAACACCACTGGCGTGCTACTGCTCACCAACGATGGCGACCTGGCCAGCAAACTCACTCACCCCAAATTCCTCAAGAAAAAAGTCTATCATGTCTATCTCGACAAGAATGTCACCGCACACGACATGGCCCAAATCGCTGAGGGTATCACACTCGACGACGGAGAAATCAAGGCCGATGCCATCGAGTATGCAAGCGACACCGACAAGAGTCAGGTGGGCATTGAAATCCACAGTGGAAAAAACCGCATCGTCAGACGTATCTTCGAGAGCCTCGGGTACCGCGTCATCAAACTCGACCGCGTGCAGTTCGCAGGGCTCACCAAGAAAAACGTGAGAAGGGGCGACTGGAGATTCCTCACCGAGAAAGAGGTGGAGATGCTCCGCATGGGAGCCTTCGAATAGACATTATTTACAACAAATTCAGAAATGGAAAAAATTGCAAGAACGAGAGTGGTGGATGCGCTCAAGCGCACCGACTATGGCTCATTGGTCAATGTGAAAGGATGGGTGCGCACTCACCGAAGCAGCAAGGCCGTACACTTCATCGCCATCAACGACGGGTCGACCATCAACAACATGCAGGTCGTCGTTGACCCAGAGAAGGTGGATGCCGAACTGCTCAAACAAGTCACCACGGGCGCCTGCGTCGGAGTAACAGGCATCCTCGTCGAGAGTATGGGGGCAGGGCAGAGCAGCGAGATACAGTGCCAGGAACTTGTCGTCTATGGACTGTGCGGCAACGACTTCCCCATGCAGAAGAAAGGACAGAGCTTCGAGGTGATGCGCAAGAACGCGCATCTGCGCCTGCGCACCAACTCCATCGGGGCCGTCATGCGCATACGCCACCACATGGCCATCGCCATCCACGACTACTTCCACCGCCATGGATATTACTATTTCCACTCACCCATCATCACTGGCAGTGACTGCGAGGGGGCTGGACAGATGTTCCAGGTGACTACCAAAAACCTCTATGACCTGAAAAAGGATGAAGAAGGAAAAATCATCTACGACGACGATTTCTTCGGAAAACAGACCTCGCTGACCGTCAGCGGACAGCTCGAGGGGGAACTGGGCGCAACGGCTCTCGGAGCCATCTATACCTTCGGACCCACCTTCAGGGCTGAGAACTCCAACACACCGAGGCATCTCGCCGAGTTCTGGATGATTGAGCCCGAGGTGGCATTCATCGACCTCGACGAACTCATGGACCTCGAGGAGGACTTCATCAAGCACTGCGTGAGATGGGCGCTCGAAAACTGTAAGGATGACCTCGATTTCCTCAACAAACGCATCGACAACACCCTCATCGAGCGACTCAAGTCGGTTCTTGAGGGCTCATTCGTCAGACTCACCTATACCGAGGGAATACGCATACTCGAGGAGGCTGTCGCTGCCGGCCATCAGTTCGAGTTCCCCGTCAGCTGGGGCATGGACCTCGCAGCAGAGCACGAGCGCTTCCTCGTCGAGGAGCATTTCAAGAGGCCTGTCATCATGACCGACTATCCAAAGGACATCAAGGCCTTCTACATGAAAATCAACGACGACGGAAAGACCGTACAGGGCACCGACGTGCTCTTCCCGCAAATCGGCGAAATCATCGGTGGCAGTGTCCGTGAGGAGAACTACGACAAACTGATGGGTGAAATCGAGCGTAGAGGCATACCCATGAAGGATATGTGGTGGTATCTCGACACAAGAAAATATGGTACCTGCCCTCATGGCGGCTTCGGACTGGGCTTTGAGCGCCTCATCCTCTTCGTCACGGGAATGCAGAATATCCGCGACGTCATACCCTTCCCAAGGACACCGAAAACGGCAGAGTTCTGATTCCTTACCCCTTTGATGGGCCTGGAAAGAATAGAAAACATTAAGAATAGAAACGGTTGCAAATTTTTTACATTTGCAGCCGTTTTTTGGGCTTTGCACCTCCGATTCAGGGCTCTTTCAGTGTTAAAAACTTTAAAAATACTTAAATTAGTCGGAAAGATTGTATTTTTCACACAATTATGATTATTTTTGTCCGACATTCAAATCTTTATCACGAAAAGCGTATCTAAATCGCTTACTTTTATTTCACTAACACTATTAATTTCGAGATTATGAGAAGAACCATATTACTTACTTTGGCGGTGATGATTGGCCTTTGTGCAAAGGCAGACCCTATCACCAAGGAGCAAGCGATACAGAAGGCTGCTGAGTTCGTGGCAGGCAGGCAGGGAGGCACTATGCCGGCTCTCAATCTGGTGCTTCAGGGCAGGCATGTCAGCACGGCGAAAGAAGGAAAGGCTGCACCGGCACGCGACGCATTCTACTACGTCTTCAACAATGGTGGCGAGAAGGGATTCGTCGTCATGGCGGGCGACGATTGCGTGGATGAGGTGCTGGGATACAGCGACAATGGTTCCTTCGATGCCGAGAACGTGCCCGAAGTGCTCCAGCACTGGCTCGACGGATATGCCAAGGAGATACAGTGGCTGCGCGACAACCCCGACATCGCTGCTGAAGCAAAGGCAGCACAGAAAGCAAAGGCTGCCGCAGCCGCGGCAAAGACGAAAAATGTCGTCGCACCGCTCATCAAGACGCATTGGTCGCAGAATGCACCTTACAACAACCAATGCTATGTGGGAAACACACAGTCCGTCACGGGGTGCGTGGGTACTGCACTCGCTCAAGTGATGAATTACTACAAATACCCCACGGCTGCTACTACGGCTATTCCGGCATACAGCAACTATTCAGGCCTGAAAAGCACTACTTTCGACTGGGCCAACATCCTTGACTACTATTCGGGAAATGGACAGGAGACCAAAGCCCAGACCGATGCCGTCAGTAAGCTGATGCTCTATTGTGCTAAAGCCGTAAGGACCTATTTCTACGGCTCATCCTCCTACGGATATGTCATGTGCATACCCTCAGCACTGTCCAATTATTTCGGATACAAAAACAATGCCATTGAACTGTGGAGGGAGAATTATACCTCTACGGAATGGGAGGAGATACTGCTCAACGAACTGAATAACGCAAGGCCAATCATTTACCAGTCGCTCAGATACAACAACGGCGGGCACGCTTTCATCATCGATGGATACGATGGGGAGGATATGTATCATATCAACTGGGGATGGGGTGGATTCTCGGATGGTTATTACAAACTCTCCTCGCTTGTTCCTCATACACGGGGTGCCCTCAGTTCCAACTATGGGGGATACTCCATCGAGCACCATGCCATCGTGGGCATCAGCCCCACTAAGGTTGAGAATGCCGTCCCAGGGCAAACGGGAATAGCTGCCATCGGCATGAACCTCTCCGATACATCCAAGAACCCCATCTCTACAGGAACGTACGAGATTCATAAAACCCTCGGCCTCTATGGACTCTACATGTATTACTCCTACTCGCTTCGTGGTACAGTGCCTTACGACGTGGGCGTGGGTGTCTTCAAGGGCGACCAACTCTTAGAGGTAAAACTTGTCAAGGAGGGATTCAAGGATGCCACTCTCTCGTGGAATGGCTCATGGTTCTATCTCAGAGGAATAGGCATCAATCTGGCTAATGGAGAATACTACATCAAGGGTGTTGAGAAGCCTTCGGGAACAAATACATGGAAGAAGAGCATGTATGCAGATGAGCATATACTCAAGTTGACCGTAAAAGACAGGAGTGCAACTGTCACCACACCGGTGGACGGTTCGAAGTCGGTGCTGAAAATCACCAGCGTCAAGCAGAATTTTGAACAAGGTTCGAAGGTCAAGCACATCAGGGCAAGGGTCAAGAACACCGGCAACAAGATGACGGTCAACACCACGCTCTATCTCTTCCTCGGTTCTTCATGCAAGATGTATGAGTCGCTTTATGTTGACCCGGGAGAGGAAAAGGATGTCGATTTCTACTTCTCTGCCAATCCAGGCACCTACACGCTGAAGATTGCCGACAACACTCGTGGAAACACACCGCTTTACAGCAATAGCGAGTTCAGCATCACCGATGAATTCACCCTGCCAACGCTCACACTCGTAACGAGTGAGATAAAGAACCTGGCGGATGGCAAAATGCTGGGACGGCATATCGAGGGCAGTATCGTGCTCAAAAACGAAACAAAGAAGGAGTACAACTATTGCATGACCATCAATTATGCCATCAACAATGGGACGAGGAACATGTATACCACTACGTCGGAGCCTGTCGTTATTCCTGCTGGAGCCACTTATTTGCTGCCGATTAACTTCACGCTTGTCCCGGGCGACGAGTTCTATGTCGTGGTGTCTGACGCTAACAAGACATTCCTCCAGACAAAGTTGGCTACCGTGGTGCCGGCATTCGAGATATGGAACGGAAAAGGGGAGCGTACCGTCGCACCCATCTCTTCTTCGCTCACTGTGCCGGCCGACGCTGCTGCCGTCAACCTCGAGGATGTTCCTAACCTCGCTGCCGTCACCATCAAGCCCAACAGCAACCCCAACACCATCTACTACATCAACAGCAATGCTGCTGTACCCACGGTGCTCAAGACAAAGAATGTCGTGAAGGGAGGCGTCGCCAGCACCATCGCTCTCGTCGAGGGATATGATTACTACCTGCCGATGGCTTTCAATGCACAGCAAATCTCTTATTCTTCCACCCCGACGCTCACCTATGATGGCAAGAACGGATGGAGCACCATCATGCTGCCATTTGCCGTGCAGACGGTGACCTCGGCAGGAAAGACCGTCGACTGGTGCCATGGCGCTTCCGATACCGACAAGAACTTCCTCGTCAAACGTTTCGTGGCCGATACGCCCACTGCCGTCGCCTTCGCCAACGTGGATAAGTGGATGCCTGGTGTGCCTTATCTCATGGCTGTGCCAGCGGGACTTGTCAACAAGAAGATGGTCATGAGTGCCAAGAATGTTGCGGTGGTCACCACGACCGACAATGTGGTCAAGGGCGACAACTTCGCCTTCGTGGGCACTTCCGGTGCGAAGAGCGTCAACAATCCCTTCGTGCTCAGCAGCAAGGGCAATGGCTTCACTCGCCCGAAGACGGCTACGGTGAAACCTGCCAGTGCTTACTTCCTCGCCCTCTCCTCTGCAGCAAACAAGGTCGTCAGTCTTGCCACACCGGGCGGAGAGGTCATCGCACAGCCTGAGCCGGGTGACCTCGATGGCGATGGCAAGTACACCGTCGATGATGTCATGGGCATCATCCTCTTCATCAGTGGTGAAGGAAATCCTGATATGAATGCAGCCGCTTGCGACGTCAACGATGACCACGATGCCACCATCTCTGATGTCATGATTGTCATCAGAAAAGTGCTCGAAAACAAATAATCGTCAAGCCCGATTGTAACGGCCAAGCCTGGTTATATCAGTCAAGCTTGTTTACTTAAATAATTAAAGGGGCATAAGCATCTTCGTATTGCTTATGCCCCTTTTTTGGGGGGCGTTGCGTTCGGTTTGCCTCATCATTTTGCTTGTCAGATGCCGATGAAAAACGAGATATAATACCACGATTGTGGAGCGGTCTTAGACGAGCTAAGACCTTACAGAGGCGCGGGGGCATCCCTCGAAGCCAACAGTCAATCAAGGGGACAGGTCAATCAAAGGGACAGGTTTTTGATGGAATTTGAGAATTCCGTCAAGAACCTGTCCCCTTGATTGACTCGCTGATTGCCTCCCCTTGATTGCCCCAACGGCCCCATTCATAGGGACACCGAGGACATTTGCTGTCTAATAACATATGGTGTGTTCTATTAATTCTGAATTTTTGAGGTGGCATTTCTATACATTACATTTCGGTCGCTTTTCGCTTTTATTCGGTGCAAGGTGTCAAGCCTCATCGGTCGTGTAGCCCGCTACACTCCCTCTTCAGCTTACACTTTGCCCTCGACTAAAAGTCGAAAATCGCCTCGACATAATTAATAGAACCCACCATATGTCGAGCGCAACGGCGCCCCAACGGGGCAACACGCTCTCAGCCCAGGGCAACGCCCTGGGTTTTTAATCGCGGGCTAACCAATCGCCCCGACGGGGCATAAGCAAAAAAGAACATCATGGCACATAGAGATTTCTTTCGCAAACAATGTAATTTTTAATTGTAAAAGATTACCTCGGTTCCCATCTTTCGAACTTATTCGTAGGGTCTTAGCTCGTCTAAGACCGAAAAAATCGAAAAGACCGAAAAAGCATCGAAAAAAAGACCGAAAAAAGACCGAAAAAAGACCGAAAAAAATCGAAAAAGCATCGGAAAAACCATCGGAAAAACCACGATTGCGAATCGGTCTTAGACGAGCTAAGACCCTACAGAGGCGCGGGGAGGCCACCCATCAAACCTCAAATCTAATCTCAAATCTCAAATCTCAATCCTCAAACCTATAAAAATTTCCCCGCAACGGAAAGCCGTTGCGGGGAAATTTTTTATAGAATCTACTTGTTAATCATTTTCTTGCCGTTGGAAATCACCACGCCCTTGTAGGATGCGTCAACACGCTGGCCAGCAAGGTTGTAGCGAATGTTGTTGCTGTTGTCGCTAACAGTGGCTTGTGTGATGCCGTTTACGGTGTCGAAGAAGAAAGCGTTGGTGCTTGGAGTGCTTTCGTCAACCTCTAAGGCAAGATAAGCCTTGTGGGCAGCGCTTGTGAAGGCTCCACCTTCGTCGGCCAGCCAGTAGAAGCCCACAACACCATTCTTGACAGAGAGTGCATAGAACTTGTAGTTGGCTGCGGGGTCATCGCCAACGGTGGTGCCAGCCTCATCGAAGCCGCGGAGCAGGTTGACAGTAGCTGTGGCACTCTCTGGGGTGGGGATGAGCTCGGCGGTGGTGTTGGCCTCGCCTTCAATGATGACGGCGCAGCCAGCGGGGATGAAGCCCTCGATTGGAGCGAGGACAAGACTTGAGCCTGTCACAGATTCCACAACAGATACGGTGACGCTCGAGGGGAAGGTGTAAGAGGTCTGGGAGTCGTAGAACGAGGTCACGCCATATTCGTTGATTTCAAGCTCAAGAGGTTCGGCCAGAGGTTCCACGGTGTAAGTGATAGTGGAGTAGCCGCCTTGAGCGGCATCGGTCTTGTCTGTGGCGAAGGCGGTGATGGTTGTCGTCTCATTGATGAGCACTGTGGCGGTGCCAACAGCTTGCAAAGCATTGTCCTTCGTGGGGTCGGTGCCGTCGATGGTGTAATAGATGATGTCATCGGCGCAGTTGGTGCTGATGGTGACCTCTGTGCCGGCTTCCACAACGCCTTCCTCAATTGAGTAGGCAGGAGCGGTAGGTGCCACATCTTCGAAGATGATGTAGGCCAGGTCGCTCGAGTTGCCAGAGGCATCTTCGGTGTCGCCTGCAACCACTGAGAGTACGCGCTGGCCGCCGGTAGAGGTGCTGGCAACGTAGCTGGTCTGGCCCTTCGGGGTGTTGCTGCTCTTGTACACGTCGGCTTTCGTCTTGCCGGTCTTGCCGCTCCAGTTGGTGTAGATGTACATGCCCTCCTCCACGTTGATGGTGACGTGGTCGCCTGTGTGGAAGTCCGTCACGGTGGCACCGCTCTCGTAGGTCGTGCCGTTAATCTCGAAGGTCGGGGCAGCGATGGTCACCACAGGAGCTGCATCGGGGTCATAGTAATTGTAGTTGAAACCATAGAAGCCCAGTTTCGAACCAGTGCAGAGGACGATGTAGGTGCAGCCGGCTTTCACATCGAACTGATAAGTGCCATAATACTTTTCTGTTGTGGTGATACCGCTGTAGTCGGCCAAGGGTGTTCCATCCTCAATCACATAGAATGCTTTTGTTGCATTGAGAACGACGCCCACTTCCACATTGCCATCATAAAGAGGCTTGATGATGTATTGAGTGCCTGTGCCATCGAGCTTGCCGTTAGCACCATTGCCTTCTGTATAAGCTACGAAACCATTAATAGCACCATCTGCCTTTGCTGCTTTGTAGTCCGCTTCTCCTGCTACACCGAAGGTGAGGGTGGCAATCTCCTTGCCTGCTGCATCTGTCACCGATACTTCCTCGCCGGCTGTGTGGGTCTCACCTACTGCCAGGGCATAGGTGGCTGTGGCGTTGGGCTCCACTGCAGGGTCGTCAGGCTCATCGCCGCCTTCATTTGAGATGAGATAGACCTTGACGCAACCTTGTGCATTATTGAAGCGCAGCGTGAAAGAGCCGGTGATAGGGGTACTCTGCTCGATAGTGAAATCACCGGGAGTGGATTCTGTCTTGTAGGGCAGTTCGTTGGTGTCATCCACACCGTTGATTTTGACGGTGGCTTTGTCACCACTATCTGCATTGCTCCAACCCACAATCCTGATGGCATCGATGCTCACGCCATCGGGCAATCCCACTACGTAGTCGTGGTTACGCGAGAATTTAATTGTGCCAGCTGTGGTGCTTGAGCCAGTAGCCCAATCCTTTCCACAGGTGATGATGAAATCTTTGCCGCCGCTTTTGAAGTTATACTGGTAGCTTCCGTCAATAGTTGTCGTGCTTTGGTAGGTGCCTGGCGACAACTCATAAGAGGTCTCTGCCTGCATGCCTATGACGCAGCAGAGCAAAGCGAATAGGGTAAAAATCTTTTTTCTCATAGTCGTTTGGTTTTAAATTAGTAATATGATAAGTAATTGTTTTCTTGATTGGGCGGTGCCCAAAGAGCTTGTTTTTATAGATTTCTGCAAAGATAATAATTTTTTCTTATTGGTGTTTTGTTTTTGTCGGAAAAAACAAAAAAAAACGGCAGACGGGGTGTTTTTCCTTGCCTAAGGATTTTTTTTGTGCAATCATCGCCGCTTCCGTTGGACTTTTGTAGGATTTTCCTTACTTTTGCAATATGATTAACGTGAGATTCGTTCCCTATCGTCCTGAATTGGGCGAGATTTTTCATCGCCAGACGATGGGGCATTCGCTGGTGTCGCTCGACGGCCGTTACCGCTTCTTCTTGGGCGACGACTGCCCGGAGCCCGATTTCGTCGTGGTGCAAGGCAAGGGACTCCGTCAGGAGCGCACGTTCCATGTGGCGCCACCCAACACCATCCTGCTGGCCACTGAGCCGAAGTCGGTGCTCGTCTATCCCAAGCGTTACCTCAGCCAGTTCGGCCTCGTGTGTACCTGTCAGGAGGCAACGCCACATCCCCATGTGCATTACGGGCCGGCCATCCTGCCCTGGTTTGTGGGCTACACCGAGAAACAAGGGCATTGCACCTTCACCCTCGACTACGACACCCTGAAAAACGCTGCGACACCCCGGAAGGAGCGCCTCATTTCGGTCATCACCAGCAATAAGGCATTCACGCAGGGGCATATCGACCGAATATGTTTCGTGGAGAAACTGAAGGCGCACTTCGGCGACCGGCTCGATGTCTTCGGGCGGGGATTCAGGCCTTTCGACGACAAATGGGATGTGCTGGCGCCTTACAAATATCATATTTCGATAGAGAATTCCTCGCAGCGCTATTACTGGACGGAGAAAATCTCCGACTGCTACCTCGCCGGCACGTTCCCTTTCTATTTCGGTTGCACGCATCTGGACGACTATTTCCCCACGGGGGCGTTCGTGCCCATCGACTTGCATGATGCTCCGCGTGCCATCGCCACCATCGAGGAGGCCATCGCCGCCGACCGCTATGCCACGTCGGAAATGGCCCTGTCGGAGGCTAAGCAGCGCGTGCTCGACGAATACAACATGTTTGAGTATGTGGCGAGGCTATGCGATAAGCTCGACCCCCATGCACCACGCCAACAGGTCACCCTGAGGCCCTGCCGCTCAACCGACGATTGGCATAACCTCTTCAACTACACCATCGGCCACAATTACTACAAACTGAAAATGAAGCTCCTGGGGAAAAAACTGTGAGCACTTTTCGGGGGTGCTATAGGGCTTTCTAGGCATTCCTAGGCATTCCTAGGAAATCCTAGGCATTTCTAGGATCTCCTATGATAATCCTATCTTTTCCTATCCCTTATCAAGTATCGAGCAGACATACTCATAGTCTTCCACGGTGTCGAGCTCGTAGGAGAAATACTGTGTGGTGTCTATCACCTGCATGGTGTGCCCTTGGGGGATGAGCCGCTCGAAGGCACGCTCGTAGAAGATGTCGATAAGTCCCTCGCCTTCTATCATCGTGTCGAGCTCACGGAAGAGCGCGGTGCTGTAGTCGGTGGAGAACTTCTCGATGCCCACCGACTCGCCGAGGGCTTCTTCGGGGCGGCAGGTCTTGCTGATGGCGGTGATGCGTCCGTCGCCGTCCACCACCACTTTCATCTCTTCATCGCCCAGTTCGTGACGGCATACTGCCAACGCGCTGTCAGGCTGACTGGCCACGGTCACCACGGCCTGAGGGTCGCAGAAGATGTCGCTGTCCATCAACAGAAACTCTTCGCCCCTGACCACCTGGCCTGCCATCCACAGCGAGTAGATGTTGTTGTTGTGCTCATAATCGCTGTTGTCGAGGAAGATGAGTTCCAGCGAGGGGTAGTGTGACGTGAGGAAGTCGGTGATGGCGTGGGCAAGGTAGCCGGTCACCACGACGAGGCGCGAGATGCCGGCTTGGAGCATGGCATCGACGGTGCGCTCGAGCAGGGTGCGCCCACCGAGGGGCAGAAGGCACTTGGGACGGCTGTCGGTAAGGGGACGGAGGCGGCGGGCCATGCCGGCCGCCAGGATAACGCCTGTTTTCATGAAATAATATGTCGGTTTTAGTGTCCTTGAATGTCGTTTAATGGGCCTTGCGGATGCGACCGAAGGTCTTGATGCTGGTGTATTTGCGCCAGAGATTGAGGCGGCGGAAGGGAGGCACGCCGTGGCGGCGGATGTAGTCGCGGGCACCCTCAAGCATGCGGTGCGCCACCAGGCCGTCGAGGTGGGGGTCGTAGTTGTCGATAACCCAGCGCCGGAGGGAGCGCATGCGGTCGTCGGTGGACACCTCGTCGAAGGCGGTAAGAAGCTCACCGGGCTCCTGCATGTCGCGCCAGTAGAGGTCTTTGGCGGCGGCACGAAGGGTGATGACGGGCTTGTCGAGGAGCAGGAACTCGTAGATGGTCGACGAGGTGTCGGACACCATCACGTCCGACATCAGCATGTATTTCGTCACGGTGTAGTCATCGACGAAGACGATGCCCTCGTGCTGCCCGGCCAACTGCCTGTAGCTGTCGGCCCACTCGGCCTTGGTGAGAGGATGGAGCTTGATGAGAAGCAGCACATCGCGCTCGCTCGTCAGCCTGACAAGTGCATCGTGCATGTGGGGAAGCGACGTGAGGCTGGGCGAGAAGGTGGGGGCGTAGAGGACTATCTGGCTGCGCCCATGCTCGGTGAGCAGACGGCGCCGCTCATCGTCGTAGGCGTGAAGATGGTGGTAAATCCAGTCCTGACGCGGCCAGCCGGTCTCCAGCACCTCGAAATCACCATATTTCCGGGAAAGGGCTTCAAAACCACGGGTGAAAAACGGACCCTGGGTGAAATAGGTGTCGAAATAGCGACGGATGACCCAGTGGTCTTTCTTCTCGGCGGCATAGCCGTGGAACACCTGAATCTTGACTCCAGGAAGGTAGTAGGGGACGATGTTGCCAGGAACGAAAATGGCTTCGGGAGAGAAGTCATACACATCCTGCATGGCATTGGTCCACGACACCTCCTCCTTGAGTGGGAAATCGGCGATGCGCTTGCGGTGAACGTACCACAGCACTTCGTTGCCGCCCTCGTGCAGCGCCTCCTCGTGGATGGGCTGCAGAATGTCGATGGCGTATTTGTTCTCGCAAAACAATACTATCTTCATACTGTTGGGGATGATGGATGATAAGGGCGCCTCACGGGGGAGAGCAGTTGCAAAGGTAAGCATAATCGGCGAAATATGGTAGGAAAAAACAGGTTTTTCAGTTTTGTGACGTTTTTGCTTGCTCTGTTAGTCGATTTTTCTTACTTTTGCACCATACAACGAACAACCAGATGATTGCTATGAACCCATACCGATTCTTTCTTTGTGGCTGCATCCTGATGACTGGGGTGATGTCGCTGATGTCGTGTCATAACTCACCGACTGCGGGCGGACCTGCCGGGCAGTATGTCACTGCCGAGGGGCTGCTGGTGCCGGAGAATGACCCGGCGGCGGTGGAGAAAGCCTTGCCGTTCGCCGATGGCAATATCAGCGAGACAATGGTCGATGACCACGGACAGCAGTGCATACGCATCGCACCCGACAAAAGCATCAGCTTCCCCGATTTGGTGACCGAGCGCGAAAATTGCTTCATCGTCATGTCGAAGAAAGACTACTATCTCTATGTCTATCAGCCTCATGATGGCGACACCACGCTGGTGGCACGCTACGACTGCTGTTTTGCCCAGCGAAAAGGGCAAAAGGAGAGGGAGGGCGACATGCGCACACCTCACTGCACCTTCGACCAGCCTTTCCAAATCACCCAGATGGCGGATGCATCGACGTGGGAGCATGACTTCGGCGACGGACGTGGTCCCATACGGTCATACGGCGACTATTTCCTGCGATTGCAGACGCCAGGGCACAAGGGCATTGGCATTCACGGAAGCACCAACAATGCGGAGAGCGTGCCGGGAAGGGCAAGCGAGGGATGCATCCGTCTTAAAGACAGTGATATCATCGACCTGGCTGAACAATATGCCTCGGTGGGCATGAAAGTGGTCATCAAGGACGAGGACACCGATGACTTGCCCTTCGAAATTCATGCCATGAACCGCCAGCACATCGAGCGGTTAAGGCATCTTGACCCGCAATCCTCACAAATCCTGAAACCATGAGAAAAAATCTCCTCTTCCTCGTTGTAATAGGCATGGTGCTGCTCGTCGGCTCATGCCGATGCAACAAACGGACGGGCACTGAACCTCCGGAGGGTGAAGTGTCGACAGGTCTTTTCGACACCGAGGCGGCTGAACGGGCCGCACAGGGTGCGAGGAGCACGACAGAGGCCGCTCCGACTGCGGCTGCTAGGGCGCGCAGCATGGAGATGCCAGCGGCATTGGAGGGGGGAAAGGAGGTGCTGCTGAAGCGCGAAGGCTACTATGTGTCGTACAATAAGGAGCGACGGGTGCCCAACTGGGTGGCATGGCGTCTCACAGCCGACCATACGAGTGGAAAGCATCACCGAGGGGAGCAGATGTTCGCAGAAGACATGGAGGTGCCCTCACCCAGGGCGACCGACAGCGACTACTCGGGGTCGGGGTACGACAGAGGGCACCTATGCCCGTCGGGAGACAACAAATGGAGCGCAAAAGCACAGACCGAGTCCTTCCTGTTCACCAATGTGTGCCCACAGAACCATGAACTCAACAAGGGAGACTGGAACGACCTCGAGCAGCAGTGCAGATATTGGGCAAAGCGACAGGGAACACTCTATATCGTCGCTGGACCGGTGTTCTACAAAGGGGTGCGGAAAACAAAAACCATAGGAAGAAATAAGGTGGCTGTGCCCGACGCTTTCTTCAAGGTGCTGCTCGCCGACGGAAGGAAGGCAAAGGCTATCGGATTCGTCTATCCTAACAAAGGCGAACAAAACGACATGACTCACTATGTGAAGTCGGTGGACGAGATAGAGCGAATCACTGGCTTCGACTTCTTCCCTATGCTCGATGACCGCGTGGAAAACCAGGTCGAGGCCGCGGGATACCAAACCATGGTGGATGAATGGCAGGTGCAGAAAGCCGTCGATTATTACAATAATAGACGCTAGACTTTAGTCTTTAGACGTTAGACCTTAGACTTTAGAATTTAGTCTTTAGTCTTTAGATTTTAGACGCTATGTTTCAAGCCACCGTGGGGCGCGCCGTTAGGTCGCCCCTTGCCAATACCCCCTTACCAATATCCCCTTGTCAATCAGCCAGAAGCCCTCAAAGGTAACGTCTAAACTCCTAAACTCCCTTCAAAACTTCAAAACTTCAAAACTTCAAAACTCCAAAACTCCAAAAAAATGAAAAAGATTTCGATAATAACAATTCTGTCAGTGCTTGCTGTGTTTGTTCTCATGGCATGCGCCACTTCCGAAGAGGCCAGGGTGGCACGGAAACAGCAGGAAGCGCTTGTCGCTCAACAAGTGACGCAGGTGCTTGCCGAAAGGCATTATGTGATAGAGGTTGACCGTGCTTATCCTCAGGGGAGAATGAGCATGAGAGACCTATCGACTGGCTATGGCCTGATGGTGAAAGGCGACAGCATCTTCTCGCGCCTGCCTTTCTTCGGCAGGGCTTATAGTGTTCCTTATGGCGGTGGCTCCGGATTGATGTTCGAGGCGGCTATCAACAGTTACACCGAACAGGTCAAGAAAAATGGCGAGCATATCATCAATTTCGAGGCTAAAGGACCTGAAGACTATTACGTCTTCGTCGTCAGGGCCTACAACAACGGCAACACAACGGTGAGTGTCACACCAAGGGAGCGCAGCAACATCCAGTTCTCAGGAAAAATCATGACTCAAGAGGAGAGCGACTACTTCTAACATCCGTTTTTGAGGGAGTTTGGGAGTTTTTTTAGGAGTATAGGAGTTTGGGAGTTTTTGAGGGAGTTTAGGAGTTTTTTTAGGAGTATAGGAGTTTGGGAGTTTTTTGAGGGAGTTTAGGATAGTAGTTTAGACATATGCTTTGTGGATCTTGGGAGAGACAGAGGGGACAGAGATGGAG
>CAMHEL010000072.1 GCA_946184125.1 uncultured Prevotellaceae bacterium | reverse complement strand
TCTCTGTTAACCAGTTGTCGTGAATCTCTCTCTGTTAACCAGTTGTCGTGAACCTACTCAGTTGAAAATCACGTACAGTGCTGTCATGACGGCGGCGAGTGCGAGCCACATGACGACGACGGTGGTGGAGGTGCGCCCGCTGATGGGCGTGGGGATGGTGTGCTCTTTGTCGGGCTTCCCGTAGAGTGAGACGACAACCATCATGGCGGCGAGAACGACGAAGAGGAGGAAGGATAGCAGCATGAAGTGCGGCCATAGCTCAGATTTCGGCCCCCAGAGGTAGAGCACGCCCACGATGAGGCAGAACGCCGTGCCTGCCGTGAGCGCAAGGTTGGCCGCCTGCGTGGTGGTGCGACGCCAGAAAACACCGAGGAGGAACACTGCCGTCATCGGCGGGGCGATGAAACCCAGCACCGACTGGAAGACGTTGAAGAGGTTGAGGCCCTTGATGCTGTCAATCGCCACGGTGAGGATGATGGCCACTGCGGCTCCCACAAGGGTGACGATGCGCCCCACATGGTTGATGTGCTGCTGCGATGCCTCGGGGTGGAAGCGTTTCACATAGATGTCCATGGTGAACACGGTGCTCAGCGCGTTGAGTGCCGACCCGATGGTCGAGACAAGACATGCCGTGAGCACGGCGAACACCAGACCCACCATGCCCACGGGGAAGAGGTTCTCCACCATGGTGAGATAGGCCTCGTCGGGGTTGCTGAGGGTGGGGAAGAGGGCGAAGCAGATGACGCCGGGAAGGATGTAGAGTGGCACGTCGAGGATTTTCAGCCAGCCGGTGAAGTTGGTGCCGCGCTGACCCTCGTCGAGGCTTCTGGCGGCAAGCACGGGCTGAACCATCGACTGGTCGGTGCACCAGAACCACACGCCCATGACAGGATAGCCAAGAACGATGGGAAGCCAGGGGAAGGCTTCGTCGCTGCAGGGCTTGAACAGCACCCAGTAGTCGGAGGGGACGTGCTCCACAAGTGCACCGATGCCGCCAACGCGGCTCAGACCGGTGAGGGTGAGGGCGGCCGACACAACGATGAGCAGGAGCATCTGGAAGACATTGGTGTACGCCACTGCCTTCAGACCGCCCAACATCGTGAAGAAGGCGGAGATGAGAAGGAGAATGAGTGCCGAAGCCCACATGGGGATGTCGAATACTTGGCGGATGAGGATGCCGCCGGCGAAGAGTGTCAGCGCGAGCCACGAGATGACGATGGTGACGATGGTGTACCAGGCAAGGATGTGGCGCGTCGACTGGCCGAAGCGAAGGCCCATGAACTCGGGCAGCGTGCTCACACGGGCTCCCAAATAGCGGGGGGCGAAAACGAAGGCCAGCAGACCGATGAAGACGAAGGCATACCAGGCGTAGTTGCCCGAGACGATGCCGGTGGTGAAACCGGCACTGGCACTGGCGATGAGCATCGAAGGCCCTACGTTGGTGCCCCACATCGAGAAACCGATGTGGTGCCAGCGAAGGGAGCGCTCGGCGAGGAAGAGACTGCTGTCTTTTGTGCGGCGGCTGCTCGCCCAGATGCCGATGGCGAGCAGGATGGCGAAATAGATGGCCAGGATGAGCCAGTCGAGGTCCTGCATGTAGTGTGTGCTCATAGGGGGTATCCTTTGTAGTCGGGGGTGATGGTCAATAGGGTGGTGCGGCTGAGGTCCATCTCGTCGGTGCACGACACATCGTCGGGATAGATGGGAATTTGGGTGCCGGGGCGTACGAAGACAGGCATGAGCTCCAGCGGGGTCTCCACATCGTAATGCCAGCGGCCGCCATCGAACGGCTCGCCGGTGAAGAAGTCTATCCATGGCCCGTCGGGCAGATAGATGTCGCGGCGACCGGAGGCATTCATCACGGGACAGACCAAGAAGTCGCTCCCGAAATAGTACTCATCGTCGATGTGCCAGCACTGTGCGATGCGGGGATGGCGGATGAGCAGTGCCTGAACCATGGGCAGGCCGCTGCGGCAGGCTTTCTCGCTTTGCTCGATGATGTAGGGCAGCAGGCGGTAGCGTAGCTTCCACCAACGCCGCACGAGGGGGGCGATGGTGGGGTAGTGCCAAGGCTCGCGCTTGCAGGTGCCGTGGTAGCGGATGTGCGAGGTGAAGACGCCAAACTGTGTCCACCTGACATAGACTTTCTCGTCGAGGGGCGAGTTCATGAAGTCGGGATGGGAGTGGAAACCGGGCACGTCGTGGCTCCAGAAAGCGAAGCCGCTGAGCCCGAGGTGAAGACCACCGCGAAGCGACCCTGCCATGCCTTCCCAACTGCTCGCGCTGTCGCCGCCCCAGTGCAGGGGATAGCGCTGGCAGCCGGCCCACGCCGCACGGGCCCAGATGATGCCCTCGCCGGTCTCCTCCTCGGTCACCTCGAAGGCGGCTTTCTGATAGAGGAGGGCATAGAGGTTGTGAAGCTCCTCGGCGGGCATGGCGTGGTAAGTGGCATCGGTGTGGATGTTCTCGCCAAAATCGGTCTTGATGCAGCTCACGCCCATGCGAAGCAGCCTCCGCAACAGGTTCTTGTACCACTCCGTGGCGGCGGGATAGGTGAAGTCGATGGTGCCCGCATAGTCGAGTTCTGAGAAATTGCTTCCCTCGCTGTCCTGATGGCCCTGGAGCGGACCGATGTAGTGGTTGGCGCGGGCTTCTTCGTGCTGCTCGGCTTCCTTCGCGACGTAGGGCAGTTGCCAGAGCGACAGACGGAAACCTTGATTGCGTAGTCGGCGGATGAAGGCCTTGGGGTCGGGGAAGCGCTCGGGGTTGAAACGCCACTCACAGAGCCAGTCGGTGCGGAACCATCCGGTGTCGAGATGGATGACGTCGCAGGGGTAGTGCCCTTCTCGCAGCCGGTGGCAGATGTCCTCCACCTCATCGGCTGAGAAATAGGTCATGCGGCTCATCCAGATGCCGAACGACCACAGCGGGGGCATCGGGGGCTGCCCTGTGAGCTGACGGTAGGTGTGGAGGATGTCGCTGGGCTGGCTCCCGCCGATGAGGAAGAGGTCGATGGTGGCGCGGTCGCACATCAGTTGAACGGCACGCGTGGAGTGGTCGGCGAGCGACAGCTTGCTGAAGTAGCTGGTGTGGAGGAAGGCGCCATACATGCGGCTCGAGAGGAAGAAGGGGATGCTCTTGTAGCAACGGCGGTTGTTGACTCCCTGCCCGTCTTGGTTGCGCAACTGGAAGGTCTGGCCGCTGAGGTCCATCTTTCGGAAACGCTCGCCGGTGCCCGCGAAGCATTCGTTGGACTCGCAGGCGAAACTGATGGTGGCTCGCTCGGCATGGCCTGCGCATTCGGCATAGCCGAGGGCAAGCGCATCGTAACGGGGGGGTGAGAAATGGTCGTCACACAACCTGATGGGCTTGTTCGTGTCGCCGTCGGGGTAGAGCGTGATGCGGGGCTCGGGCTGCGGAGGCGGCAGCAGGTCGCTCCAGTGGTCGGTGGGGGGAGTGCTCTGGTCGATGGCGCCTCGGGTCCTTCCGGAGGCATCCACGATGCGGGAACCTTCGAGGTGAAGGGCGACGCGCTCCACCTGAAGGCGCAGCATGTCGTCGCTGTCGGTCGGCGTGTCGCCGGCCATCGTGATGAAGAGCCGCACCACGTCTCGGGTGTAGGCTCGTATGAGGAGCCGGTGCTCGCGTTGGGGAACCGATGGGTCGGGGGCCATGTCGGAGTGGTGCTGCTGGCGCTGGAAGGGCAGTGTCACCACGATGTCGCCGTCGTGCTCAGCGATGAGCGAGGGGGCGTAGGCTTTCCATAGGGCTTCGTCGCGCTGGAGTGTGGGGTCGAAGTCCATGAAGTCGAAAAGATGGTAGTTGGTGCGTCGCATGGTGCAGGGGGATGGGATGGGGTGGGGGTCAATGTCCGAAGATGATGTGCTTTCCGGGGTGGTTGAGACCGATGGCATCTTGGCCGATGGCCTCGCCGTCGTCCCAGGTGTTTCCCTCGATGTGGAACCCGTCGGTCTCGGCATCGAGATAGATGGCGAAGCACCGCTCGTTGGTGGCGTAGGGGGCTTCTTGGTGGCGGCCTATCTTGTTGCCGATGATGGTGGAGGCGTCTTGCCGCGAGAGGGTGTAGATGGCGCCTGCATCGTAGAGCTGACGTGCGTAGTCGGTCACGGTGTTGCGCTCGATGCGGTTGTGGGTCATGCGGGTGGGCAAGGGGGTCCAGCCCCATCCCACGCAGATGCCGGAGTAGTTGGTGCCGCTCACGCTGTTGCCCTCGATGGTGGTGTGCGACACATAGCCGCAGCCGATGGCCACGGCTCCCCAGTCCTCTGTGGCGCAGTGCGTTATCTTGTTGCCGACGATGGTCAGACCATAGCACTGTGGGGCGAGGTCGTCGTAGGGATGGTGCACTTCTCTTGGCCATTCGGCGAACGAACCGGCGAGAATGGCGGTGCCTCCGATGTGGGTGAAGGTGTTGCCGCTGATGGTGCAGTGGCGGATGCCGGTGCCGTAGTCAAGGGCGGTGGAGGCGAGATGGCTGAAGGTGCAGTCCTTCACGTCGACGTGCTCGGCTCCGCTGATGCTCACCGCTGCCACGGGGCGCTCCACCCATGCCTGGTTCTCGAGTGTGGAGGCCCAGGGAAGCCCTTCCTGCTGGAGTTTGTAGGCATCGATGAGGGGGAAGCCGCCCTGTAGGGTGACATGGCCGTGGCGCAGGGGGCGGTTCCAGCAGGTATGCTCGAAGGTGAGGCCCTGGAGGGTGACATGGGCGACGGGGTATTCCTCGGTGCCGCTTACCACCACGAGGCGCTCTATGCCTTCGCGCTGCTCGGTGGTGCGCAGCAGGAAGGCGCTGTTGCCGCGCTCGCCGCCCACCACGGGCTGGGGCCAGGGGTGCTCAAACTCTATACGGCTCTCCGGCTCGCGGAAAGTGAGGATGGTGTGGCTCCCGTTCACCTTGTAGTCTTTCACGCGGAGGATGGCGGTGGCCCAACGCTGTGCCACCAACAGCTCGAGGTGGGGATGGCGAAGCACACGGCGGGGGGGCGTGGGGATGGTGATGGTGCGGGCATCGGCATCGAAGCCGATGATGCGTTCCATGCCTTCTTGGGGGAAGAGCTGGGTGTGGCGTTGTGGCTCGTCGCCGCAGATGATGGTGCCGGTCTCGCCGCTGATGAGGGTGGGCGAACTGGCGGTGCCGCTGTCCTCGGGGCGGATGAGCAGGGGCTCTTCCATGTGGTAACGGCCGGCCTTGATGTGGATGTGTATGCCGCCATCGCACCGGGGGTCATGGGTGCGGCGCCATTCACGGGCTTGACGGAGGGCGTGGTGGATGCTCTGGCCGGGAAGCACGGTGATGTCGCCGGCACGGGAAATGACCGACAGGACGAGGACGGCCAGGGTGGTGAGTGCTTTTCTCATGGGTGTTTCTTCTGTCTTTCTGCCGCCTCTTGACGGACGACGGTGTGGGTGATGATGCCGTTTGCGATGCTGGCCTCTACGATACGGCCTCCGCTGGCGCGCAGACGGAAACTGGCGTCCCACTCACGGGGCCATGCGGGGAAGAGGAGCAGGTCGCCGGAGGGGGTCTCCTGAAGGAGCATCTCCTGGAGGCCGGTCATGGCGGCACCGCCGCGGTTGAGGTCGGGTGCCCAGTCGAAACCGGGGTCCCAGAAGGCGGGGAAACGGTAGGGACCGTCGGCGAACTTCTCGCTGTTGAGACGCCGGGCCTCATCGGTCAGTCCGAGGCAGGCCGCCCAGATGTTGTCTTGCTTCCAGCCCTTCGTGCTGCGCATGGCGAGGGCGTGGGGGTCGTGACGGTAGGTGTTGATGGCGATGTCGAGACCGGGGCGGCCTAAACCGTAGACACGCCAGGGGAAGACGGGATAGAGCTGGGGCGTCTCGGTGTTCTGTATACGCGCCCACGCCACGGCGGGGGCGATGCAGGTGTCGCCGCCGATGGTGCGAAGGGGGATGGCGGGGATGCGATGGAGCGGCAGCGGACCGTCGGGAACACGTGAGGCAACGGCGCTCAGGGCGGCGAGGGTGCTCGAGGGGTTGTATGCCATCTTGTAGGTCTCGCATGCCGAACCGGGGTAGATGATGAGTTGGCCGCTGTCGGTGAGGGCTTTGGCGCCCATCCGGCGGGCGACGTACTGGTAGTGCTCGTCGAAGAAGCGGAGGCACTCCTCGATGAGCGGGGTGTAGTCTTTCGGACTCTGGTAGCCGTAGCGCTGGGCTTCCAAGGCCATCATGCAGAATTCGAGGGCGGTGTCCCATTCGTATTCGAGCCAGGCATTGCGCTCCACACCTGGGTCACTGCCTTCGGGGTGCTTGCCATACTCGGCGGGGTTGGGAAGGCCGAAGTTCTCTATCTGCTCGGTGAACGAGGCGCCGCCATGGCCCCAGTAGTGACGCGTGCGGGCCACGGCGGTGGGGAGCATCCTGAGGTAAGTGCCGAGCTGCGCGTCCATCATGTCGTAGTCGCCGCTCTTGAGCATGGGCCAATAGACGAGGCGCTGGTTCTGGGCGGTCATGGTGCCACCGCCCCATTTCCGGTAGTCGGGAGTGAAGGGGTTGCTGGCGCTGCCGTCGGCGCTGGGGGCTTCCACCCATTCGGGGTCGAAGGTGAAAAGGCCGCCGTTGAATTTCGTGGGCCACTGTCCGTAGGCGTTGCAGCCGAGCAGGTAACGGGTGAGCTCGTAATTGCGTGCCATGCACTGGGCCTCGGGAGAACTGCCGCTGGCGACTATCCAACTGCGCTGCCAGTAGGCGTGCCACCAGGCGGAACTGCGGCGGCGGGAGGTGCGGGCATCCACGGCGGAGGGCTTGTCGATGGGGTCGCCATTGTGGAGGCTGATGCTGATGGTGCTGTGCTTGAGGCGGGGGTGGCTGAAGTGCCAGGAGCGGTGGTCGGTGGAGCCATAACGGCCTTGGCTCGTGCCGGTGAAGGTGAAACCGGGGGCGCTCATCTCACCGCGCATCCGGCGGTGGCCGAGGGGGTCGTAGAGACTGTCGCGAAGGGCGGAGAGCTGCTGCTGGGCCACGGCGTATCCGAAGACGGTCTCGGCTGGGTTGGTGTGGGTGAAGGTGAGGGTGCTGCCATCGGCGGTGATGCTGTCGGCATGGGTGACGGTGCCGGTGGGGAGGACCCATTTGTAGGAGCATTGCTGGCTTTCGGCCTTGGTGAGGGGGCGGTCGCGCCAGCGCCAGCTCTCATAACTGAGGATGGCGGCACGTGGTTTGTGCGATGCCAATGTCATGAATATGGTGGGTTGCGCCACGTCGGCCCAGATACGCACCTCGACGCCTCCGCCACTGATATAGACGGCTCCGTCGTCGAGGCACAGGCGTTGGATGAAGTCTTTGCCGTCGAAAGGATGCCCGTCGAGATGCAACCGCCATCGGCCGGCCTTGAGCAGGGTGTTGTTCTCGTCGAACCATCCGCTCTGAGCTGCGTAGACCAGGAGGTCACCGCGCTCCACCCACACGTTGAGGCCCACATCATGACCGCCGCAGGGCATCGAGGCACTGGCGTTGATGCTCTGGCTTGTCCAGACCAGGTCGCGAGGCACGTAGTCGGTGGCGGTCATGCCAACGATGGCGATATGCAGGATAATGATAGTGAGCAGTACTCTACGCATAAAACTAAATAATAAGCTTTTCTCCTTCGTTCCGTCTGTCGTCCCGTTTGCCGTTCCGTTTGCCGTTCTGTCTGTTGTCTCTTTTGTCGTCCCGTCTGTTGTCCTTTCTGTTGCGATGCCATCGCAACACCACCCACCGTCAGTTACTCCCAATCATCGGTCCTGAAGCTGCTGACGGGCAGGCCGTCGCAGAAGAGGTCGCCGTCGGCCCAGTTGTGGAAGGCGTAGCGTACGGCCACGGGGGCAGGCACCTTCTCGCTGCGCACATACACGCGGTTGCGCTCTATCCATGCTTCGGCAGGGTGGAAGACGCGGTCGGAGCCCGCTACCTCAAACAGATGGCTGCTCGTTCCACGGTCGAAGTACACCCACTCCTTGCTGCGGTCGAAACGCACCACGGCGGTGTCGCCACGGAACTCCACTCCCTCGTAGCGGGCATGGTCGGGGATGCCTCCCACTTGGTAGGTCTTGCCAAGGGCGAGCAGGGCGAGGCGCTCGCCGGCGAGGCGTTTCTTACGGGGGTGGATGCCGTATTCCAGTCCGGCATCCATCAGGACGGCCATGCCGGTGGAGGGAACCATGCGCTCCACACGGCTCTGCTGCTCTCTCAGCAGGGCGCTGTTGACTTCCCATCCGATGAGGCTGTAGTCATAAGGGGCTATCTGACAGTAGTAGAAGGGGAACTCGCCTTGTTTCCATTCCGCCCTCCAGCCGTTTATCATCGTACTGAGCATATCGGCGTAGGTGGCGTAGCGGGGCACGTTGTCTTCGCCCTGGTACCAGATGACACCGCGCATGGTGAAACCGATGATGGGGTGGAGCATCCCGTTGTAGAGCACGGTAGGTGTGCGGTTGGGCGACTTGATGTCGGCGGACGTCTGGGGAATCCTGGCGTCGGGGAACGCACGGAGCCAGTCGGCAGTCATCCAGGCCTCGCAGGCGGAACCGCCCCAGGCGGCGACAATCAGGCCGACGGGCACATCAAGCACTTGGCGCAACTCTCGTCCGAAATAGTAGGCGGTGGCACTGAAATCGCGCACATGGGCTGGCGTGGCGGCGAGCCACTGGCCACTGACGGTGTCGACGGGGGCGAACTGGCTGTTGCGCTTCACGGTGAACATGCGCAGCGCGCTGTCGCGGCTGTGAAGACCGTCGGCGATGGCACCCTCTACGGGCTGGCCTTTGAAACCCTTCATCGGCATTTCCATGTTGCTCTGACCGCTGCACACCCACACCTCGCCGATGAGCACGTCGCGAAGTGTGGTCGGTTCGCCGTCGCTGAGGGTGATGGCATAGGGACCGCCAGCCTCGGGGGTCTCTATGGACTGCTGCCAGCGGCCGTCGTTGTCGGAGCGGGTCTGGTAGCGCTTGTTGTCCCACGAGGTGGTGATGGTCACGGTGGCGTTGGCACGGCATGTGCCCCAGAGGTTGGCTTGGGTCTCACGCTGCATGACCATGCCGTCGGAGAATAGGGCGGGCATTGTCACTTTCGATTGTGCCATCAGGGGCAGCAGGGCGCTCAGCAAGAGCAATAGCGGCTTTTTCATGGGTATGATGAATATTTTGTATGCAATTTGTCAATATATGGTCAATATCTGGTTTGGATATGGTCAATATATGGTCAATATATGGTCAATATCTGGTCAATATATGGTTTGTATATAGTCGATATATGGTTTGTATATAGTCGAGATAAGGTGGGTTAGTTTGTTCTTCAGCCAACAAAATTATTGTTTTTTTTCGGTTTATGCAATTTTTCTCTTCTTTTTTCCTGTTCATCTCAGCATTTCCCGATTTCTTCCGTTCCATTGGTTATCTTCCAGTTCCATTCGTTTCCACCCCTATAATTTATATTGCTAATCACTCCCCTCTCCCGTCGGAGAGGGGCTGGGGGTGAGGCTTTGGGGGGTGGGGCTTCAGGGGCCTCCCCTTTTTTTCAATTTCCACTGTCGGATTCCTGTTCTTTTTTTCTCTCTACTAATAAAGGATGATATTTCTCCACTTAAAAATATACGAAAATGACATTGACGACAACCCCTCAGATTGAAGGACGCCCGATACAAAGGTATTTGGGTGTTGTGACCGGCGAAACCATCATTGGCGCCAACATGGTGAAGGATTTCTTTGCTGGCATCCGCGACATTGTCGGCGGTCGCTCAGCGAGTTATGAGAGTGTGCTGCGAGAGGCGAAGGACACTTCGCTCATGGAAATGTCGCAGCGCGCACAGGCTATGGGTGCCAACGCCATCGTGGGCATCGACATCGACTATGAGACCATCGGTGCCAACGGCTCGATGCTTATGGTGGCAACCAGTGGCACTGCCGTGGTCATTTAGCCATGATTGTCTCTCCGTTCGTACATCCCGTATTTGTGATGCTTAAGCCTGCCGGCGCGAGGTGCAACCTGTCGTGCCGGTATTGCTATTATTTGGATAAGTCAAAACTCTACAGCGACGTACAGAGGCATGTCATGAGCGGCGAGATGCTTGAGGAGTTCACAAGGCAGTACATCGCCCTGCAGCCTCAGCGCGAGGTGCTCTTCACCTGGCATGGTGGGGAGACGATGCTCCTCCCCATCTCGTTTTACAGAAAAGCTCTCGAACTGCAGCTGAAATATGCAGGGGGACATGTCGTCGACAACTGTATCCAGACCAATGGGACGCTGCTCACCGACGAATGGTGCCGCTTCTTGCATGACAACGGGTGGCTCGTCGGACTGTCTGTCGACGGGCCGCAGCATCTGCACGATGCTTTCCGGAAAGACCGGCGAGGCGGTGGCACTCACCACCAGGTCATGCGTGCCGTGGAAATGCTCAACAGGCATGGCGTGCAGTGGAATGCCATGGCGGTGGTCAACAGTCTCAATGCCGATTATCCGAGGGAGTTCTATCGCTTCTTCAAAAGCATCGGATGCCGATACATCCAGTTCACACCCATCGTAGAGACCGTACAGCAACCATGGGATGCTTCAAGCGTTCCTGTCATGACTCCGGAGTCGGTGACAGCACGCCAGTGGGGCAGTTTCCTCTGTGGGGTCTTCGATGAGTGGGTGAGCCACGATGTAGGGGAGTATAGTGTGCAACTCTTCGAATCGACGTTGGCCAACTGGATGGGGGTGGAGCCCGGACTGTGCTCCATGGCGCCGAACTGTGGCCATGCCCTGGTCATGGAGTTCAATGGCGATGTCTATTCTTGCGACCATTTCGTCTTCCCTCAATACAAACTGGGCAATATCATGCACCAACCGCTCCGCGACCTCGTCTATGGTAAGGAACACTATGCCTTCCGCCAACTCAAGACCTCACTACCCCGGCAATGCCGGGAGTGTGGCTATGAGTTCGCTTGTCATGGGGAGTGTCCCAAAAACCGCCTCCTTGGGGCTGATGGCGAGCCGAGGCTCAATTATCTGTGCGAGGGTTACCGCCGGTTTTTCGAACATTCAGCAGACTTTATGCAGGAAATGGCCAAGTCGCTGCTTGGTTAGTAGCCTATCACCTGCTTGATGGCCTTTCCTCCTTGCTTGACGATGTAGATGCCTTTGGGCAACTGCTTCAGGCTGTTGCCACAGGGGCGTCCCGAAAGGGTGAACACCTGGTATGGCTCTGAGAATAGTATCGGGCTGTCGTCGATGGACGAGGGGATGTAGGTGTAGCCCAGGCGCTTGTCCATCCATGCCAAACGCTCCTTGATGAAACGCCGAACATTCTGAACCTCGGCAGAATAACTGCCCCAGGTGCGGGGATTCTGGTGAACCCTCGTACCCATGATGGGCCAACGCATGAAGTTGAGACGCTGCGACAGGTCCAACTCGTTTTCCAACTCGTCGACATAGCCGACGAGGTTCTCTTCCGTCAGACCGCCCTGACGGGCCTCATCCCATATCTTCAGCATCTTGGCTCTCGATGCTGCATCGTACACCACGATGCGGTCGACGAAGGTGCGCATGCTGCCTGTGCAACTGCCGCCGCTGCGGTAGATGTAGTCGCTCTTGGAATTGACCGGATAGGTGCGGTTGTCGTTCTCGAATGCCAGGTCGAAATCCCATACCGGACCAGTGTATATCGTGTTGTCGTCGCGCTCCTTGTACATGAACACGCTCCAGTAGGTGTCGGTGTTGCCCGACAACTCGCCCACGAGGAAATGACGAAGGAATGTGTTGAGGTCCAAATAGTTCTTCCAATTGCTCTCCATCAGGTTGAAATGGTTCCTGAGATAGCTGAACTGTACGTATGCGATGCTGTCTTCATCGGGCGACTTGATGGTGACGGGGTTGCCGCCTGAGGAGTAGAACCAGCTCTTCTCCTGATCGGCATAGGCATCGACCTCGAAGAAATAGCCTCCCGTCAGCGCACTGCCCGACACGTCGCGAGGGGTCATCTCGGTGATGTTGACGCGCTGCTTGTGAACGCCTATCTGGTCGCACAGTTGGTAGCAGCCCTTGTACTCACCGTTGAGAAGTACATCGACGGCCCTCCCATAGGGCGTGTAGGGCATGCCCAGACGGCGGCTCAGGTCGAAGGCCAGGAGGTTGCGCATCAGCGTCTTGTCGCCGTAGTTGTTGATGAGGGTCCATTTCTTCGCCTTGGCAGGGGCGTCGAGCACATGCTGCTTCGTGTCGAACTTGATGCGGTAGGGCTTCTTGGGAAATGTGCGGGAATAGTTGCCGCGCTCACGGATGGACCCCGGCTCCGAGAGCAACTGCTGCGACCCGTCGGGCGAGAGAATGGTAATCTGAGCCGTAATGTCGTGCTCCTTGTCGTAGGGAATCACTCCGTCCTGGGTGTGGATGCTTACCGTGGGAATGTTGGTCAGAGGACGGATATGGCTGTTGTCGCCCTCGCCGGGATGACCATAGAACTCCAGTTCGGCGATGTTGCAACGGGCGTCGGAAGGGCCTACGTAGCGCACGTAGCGGAAGGAGGCTGAGCATTCGACCGGGGCGTAGGACAAGCGGCCGATGCTGCCGCGCTCCTGAATGATGTACAGCGGAAGGGCGTCCATGAAGTCCTCACGGTTGGCACCCTCGAAAACGCCGAGAAGAACACGCTCCTCGCCATGAACGTCATTGCGTGGCGACCAACCCACCTGGGTGATGACGTGTGGGGTGCCTAAGTCGAGGCCCGCCCACGTGTAGCTTCGCTCCCAGGATGCAAAGAAGGTGCCAAGGTCGCCGTCGAAGGCACACGAACAGGTGTTGACGGTCCAAGACTTCGATGACGTGCGGTAGTCCACCGACTCTGAAGTGCCTATCACCCTGCCCGTCAGTTTCGTATCGGAGGCATGAGCGTCAAGCAACGACAAGAGAAGCATGGATATGAATAGAAAATGATGATGTGGCATGACGTATATGTGAAAAGATGATGCAAAAATACATAAAAAATAGTGATTGCTGAACGTTTCTCCGATTTTGCTTACAAAAAAAAACTGCCAGCGCTAAAAACGCTGGCAGTTTCCTATGCTAAGAGTATAATGGGTCAGTCATCAAAGAAGGGGTCATGGTCTTCGTCGAAATCTTCCTCATCAAAGAAAGAGTTCTCATTGGCTGTATAGTGCTCTTTCTGGCTGGTCCAATACAGACCCCATACTGTAATGTCGTCCTTGGTGCTAAGGGCAATCACATCTGTCGTTGGTGCTATATATATTGCTTTCATATCTTTGCTTATTTTACGATTATCTTCACATTATTCACAACATATACTCCAGCAGGCAAGTTGATGGCTTTGCTCTCACCGGCACGAAGAGCAATACGGTTGAATACGCTGCCGCTCGTCGAGAGCACCGTCACGGTCTGGTCTTTGGCTGACGTCACCTCGATGTAGCCATTTCCTGTGCGAACGGCAAGGTCGGCGGATTTCTTCGAAATGGCCAAATCCTTGATGCCTGTGAGGTCGGGCTCATCGTAATTGATGTCAAGACCGGTCAGCGTCCTCACGTAATTGGCATCCGTACCCGAGAAGGTGTAAACCGGGTGGAACGGATAAGCGTAGAGGTAACGCTCGGTGTTAATCAGACGGTAGAGGTTGAGGAACTTGTTGTTGGCGAAGTAGAAAATAGCCTCGCTGGCGGCGCGGTCGTATTTCTGACCGGAATAGCTACCCTCGCTCGTCAACGTCAAGTTGAGATTCTTGGTCGGCTGACCAGTCTTGGCCAATGTGAGTGAACCATTTTCCAAAGTCTCACCATAATAGAGATATTTGTAGGTACCCTTGTCGCTGGGTTCATAGTCGGCCACCTCTCTCGTGTTCATGCCAGTGGTTGCCTTAATCAGGGCGCCCTTCTCAATGGCTTTGAACGAAATGGCTGTGCCTTCCACGGATGAATCGTCTACCTTAATCATGTAGGGAGTGTTGGCCTCGGTCTTCTCGCCAGATACCTTTGAGAAGTAGGCGATACCGTAGTTGTGCTCTGCGCCCTCACTCATGTTGGCACTGGTCATCTGGTTCACCGTGAAGGAGAACTTGCCTTCCTGGCCGTCACCTTCCTCTATCGAGGGATTCACATGCTTGCCGCTTGAAATGGACAGCTGGTAAGGAAGAATAACCATGGCATTCACATCCTGCTCGTAGTCACTGCGTGTCAGGTTACGAGTGTACTGGGCTGTGTATTGAGAGGGCACCTGGATGTCATAAGGCGAGAAGAACGGCTGCTTGTCGGTCAGGATGATGTGACGCGATGCACGGGCATTGTTGCCATCGGTCTTGGCGGCGAAGTTGTTCTCGGTTTCCAAAGCATCCTGAGGCAGGAAGACAATAGCATTGGGAGCCAATGTCGATGTCCTGTACTCACCTAAGCTCTGAGTGGCCTGGCCATTCTTGTAATATCCCTTAAGGCCGGTCAAGTCGACATAGAGTATCTGCTTGGCGCTGGCGGGAATGTCGGTGTGGTTGAAGTCATCCACCTTGTTGGTAATCACTTTGTCGATAGCCTCTTCTACCTCCAGGTCGGAAGCAAAACCTGCCTCATTATTGCTGCCAAAAGGAGCCGTAATCACTGCACCATAGAATGGGTCGAATGCATCCTCGCCGTTATTGTCATAGAAGGTGGGGTCGTAAACCTTCACAATCTCAACCTTGGGCTCATAGGTGGACGACTGCACGTGGACAATCATCTCATAGAAAGCATAGGTGCGGTGCTGCACTGCTGTCGTCGGGGCGATGTTGTAGCGGGTCTCGTCTGTGGTGAATACGTATGCTGTCTTCTGTTGGTCAGCTGTAGTGACATTAAATTCCATCTCGTAGAATTTGCCCAAGTTGGGGGATGCAGCATAGTTGGCAAGGGTGAACGGATACTCGGTCAGGGTTCCGGCTTGGGTGCTCAGCTCATCGGCATTGTTGAACTTGAACCTCTTGTCACCTACTGACGAGACAATCTGGCGCTCCTTGACATTATCCTTGTCGGCTGCGGCTTCTGCCACATTATTATATATATTATCGCTGGTGTACTCATTGTAGTGAGCGGAGTTAACGAAGCTGAAACGAGAGTTGTGGTCTGCAGAACCGCCTTCGTAGGTCTCATCAGCATAATGGCTCCAAAGGTCTTCATAGGTAATCTTCACCTTGTCGCCTACACAGTCAGACGGCAGATAGAAGAAGAACTCACCACCGCTCACACTGAAGTCGTTCGCGTTGAAAGGCTCTGTCATACGGATGTTTTCCTTACCTTCTTCACCATCCTGGCATACCACCGACATGGCGTCGATGTACGGGTCAAGGGCCTGCATCGTCAGAGTTCCCTTCACAAAGCCGATACCTTCAACACCAAATTTCACGGCATCGTTGTTGAAACCAGTCAGGGTCACTTTGCCATTGTCGTCGGCGCTGTTCACCTCAATGGGCGAGTCGCTCAACTCCACACCATCCTTGCCATAGATATGCAACTTGAATGGGGCAGGCGTGAAGGCGTCAAGACTGGCGGAAACCGTCGAGGTCTCCCAAGAAGCGCGATTGCTCGTGCTCGTGCTGACAGTGGCATTGGAGGTGGAACCTATCAAGTAAATATAATCAGTCGACCACCCCCAATTATATGTATAACTGCCCCTAAGATACTGGTTGTTGTAAACAGTTAGTGGGTGGTTGGGCACGGTACTGTATGTGGCAAAAGTATAGGATGTGGGATCGCCGTCCCAATCAGTCTGAACATTAATGCCTAAATAGGTCGTACCTGAATAAACTCTACCTTCGTCATCGGAAAACCATTCTGTCTTCTCGCTGGTCACGAATTTACCACTTTTGTTCAAATAATAGGTTGTCCCTTTAGAGGTGTATGTGATGTAGTGTCTTGTCTTTGATACCTGGGTTGCTGGCAATGCCGTACCAAATTGATATTCCAATTCGGCACCTACGATACGGAAACCAACAGGGTTCTTGGTCCCATTTACATCAGGTAAGACCACATAAGTGGGTGTCTCAATGTAATAGACCTGCTCTTGATCCTTCTTTCCAAGCATGAAGAAATCATTATGGTTGCGGATGCTGTATTCGCCGCCTTCTTTGTAATCCACAACATCACCACTCGTGCCATCAAAATGGCTTCCAGGTATCACTGACTCAGCCTCATAAAGCGTCATGTTGGCTGCCATGTCTATCACATTGGCAGAACTATAGCTGACACGATTTGCACCATTGTATTGCCTTCTCTGAATGGGGCCATAATCCACCTTGCCCGTCTGGAAGGGGATGTCCACAGCGCTGACAGGAACGGTGATATTGGCCTGAGGCAGAACAGGCGTATAGTCGTCCTCTGCAGTGAACCATAACGTCACGCTGTGCAAGGTGATGACCATACGGCCACTACCACCCGAGACCGATTCGGCATCGCCTGATTCTGTGCCATTTCTTTGGGCGGAGACTTTGAAATAGAGGATGTTGCTCATTCCTTCGTTATCCTCATAAGAAATGGTCGTGGAACCCGATTCCATCGTGGCATTTGCGTTGTAGGTGACTCCTTCAACGCGACCATCCTTGAAATTGAAGCTCTCATCTGTCTCACCAAAATAGGTGGTGCCTGAGGTGTTGGCGTTATCCTTATAGCCATTTTCACCAAAGTCGCTCTTGTTCCTGGAGAATACGATTTGGTAGCCCGTGAAACGGTAACCTTTGGGCAACGCAAAATTCAAATAGCAGGTCATACCTAAGGCACCCTTAGCCACTTGCAACTCATTGGCATTGACATCACCGTAGATGTTGTTGGCGGGGTTGGCAAGCTGACCGTTGGGAGTCTTAGCCTTACCATCTGACGTGGTCATGGTCAAGCACAACTGATTGTGACGCCATGTGGCAAAGCCGTTACGCCTGAAGTACGTGTCTGTCTGACCACCGTCCTTTACGGCGGCAATCATGCTTCCGGTGGAGGGACGCACCGTAACATTCTGAGCACTGGCATCTATTGCAAAAAAGCATAGAAGCCATAACAAACATAATTTAGTAATAATAATTCTCATTTTTATATAGTTTTTAGATGAATATTATCTAATACCTCACACATATAATTAATGAGCGAGAAAACCTTTTTTATGTGAATTTGTATGTCAATTTCTTATGTTAATTTGAATGTTAATTTGTCATTTATTTACTTTAAGTCACCTTTTAGTCTGTGCAATGCAAAGACAATAATACCTAATCTTGAAACAAGATAGTCTATTTCGTTTGCAAAATTAAATATTTTGTTCCAAATTTCCAAAGAAATAGTTTAAAAATAATTCTTTTCATACTGATTAAATTGATTTATGATAAGAGGTTTCTGTTTCTATATGACTCGGCTTGTCTGTGTTAGTGCCATACTTGTCTAAGACTGCAAAAACAGCGCATTGAGTCCCGCGATTTGTTCTGTCTCGTCTTCCCGTCTTCTCCTCCAAAACATAGCAACCCATTCTGGCAGATATTTTGGTGTAAAAATTCTCAAATTCGGGAAAAAAAGACAGTATCATTACCCCGCAAACCCCAGAAAATTCTCAAATTACCTCCCTTCGGTCAGTGGGTCTTCGACAAGTCTCTCAAATTCGGGACAAAAAAGGACATTATCATTAGCCCCGATAATTCTCAATTCTCTCAAATTCGGGAAAAAAATTTTGTCGAAAGCAGCGGCGCCCCAACGGGGCAACACGCTCTCAGCCCAGGGCAACGCCCTGGGTTTTTAATCGTGCCGCATTCTTCCGCCCCGACGGGGCAAAAGCTTTATAACCAATTGTTTATGTCCCTTCCTTGCAATTGTTTTATCTACGAATCCCCAAAAAAATCTCAAATCTCTCAAATTCGGGATAGAAAAAAGCAGAGCCCCGAACAATTCTCAAATTCGTGTAATTCGGGATAAAATTGACAGAACCCCATTCCGGAAGACATCATGTGTCGAAATCAACGGCGCCCCAACGGGGCAACACGCTCTCAGCCCAGGGCAACGCCCTGGGTTTTTAATCGTGCCGCATTCTTCCGCCCCGACGGGGCAAAAGCCTTATAACCAATAGTTTATGTCTCTTCCTTGCGATTGTTTTGTCTACGAATCCCCAAAAAATTCTCAAATTACCTCCCTTCGGTCAGTGGGTCTTCGACAACCAAAGGTCGACGTGCGAAGCGGAAGTCAAATCTCTCTAATTCGGGTCAAAAAAAGACAGACCCCAATACATCTTGGCAGTTGAACAAAAAGATAAACTGATGTCATAATCCCTGCTTTTATGGAATGCTTTCGAAACGAAAATGGTTACGAAGAAGCCTGTGCCAAAGTGTTTTATCCTTGTTTTAATGGAATGCTTTCGAAACAAGCTACCAGTTGGCAGATCATTGTAACGCCTTTTCGTCTTAATCCTTGTTTTAATGGAATGCTTTCGAAACATTCAGATGACAGGTTACATTCTGAGCTATCAGTGTCTTAATCCTTGTTTTAATGGAATGCTTTCGAAACGCCCAATGGCGCCAGAAGAAGCTGGTGATCCAGAAGTCTTAATCCTTGTTTTAATGGAATGCTTTCGAAACTCACTTCAAATCTTTTGAAAGGAGGTGAGAAATGAGTCTTAATCCTTGTTTTAATGGAATGCTTTCGAAACTAGATATCACGTCAAATTTCTTTAATAAATACCAGTCTTAATCCTTGTTTTAATGGAATGCTTTCGAAACGCCATATATACAGATAAGAGGGTCAGTATATTAAAGTCTTAATCCTTGTTTTAATGGAATGCTTTCGAAACACTTTGGCTATCAGGGTTCTGCTTTTAAGTCTCGATTTCCGGCTCCAGGTATACTCTCCTGTAAATACTTGTGAGGCAAGCAATCACATCGAAAGGCCGAAAATTTTCGCAAATGTATCAATAAATCATCGTCAAATGATGGACTTTTAAGGTTTTGAATTTTGTAAGGCATTCATTTTCAAGCACTTCATCCGACTCAAAATTTCGCAAATGTCGCATGGCATTTCGAAATCTCGCACTCTTGCGAAAAACAGCCCTGAAAAACAGGGGTTTTTACGGAGCAAATATAGCATTTTTTCGCAAATAAAGCAAGAAAAAGTCTAAAAAAATAGGTTTGCGAAAAATTTGCAGATGTGTCTTTATGCTCAGAAATACGTAAACGCCTCATAATGAGGACTAAGCCGATTTGAGCATTTTTCGCAAATGATTTCAGGTGCGTAAAACCCCATTCCGGAAGATATCATGTGTCGAAAGCAACGGCGCCTAAATAGAAGATTATCCACTCTCAAAACTTTAAATGAATTCTGGAAGATATCATGTGTCGAAAGCAACGGCGCCCCAACGGGGCAACACGCTCCCAGCCCAGGGCAACGCCCTGGGTTTTTAATCGTGTCGCATTCTTCCGCCCCGACGGGGCAAAAGCTTTATAACCAATTGTTTATGTCCCTTCCTTGCGATTGTTTTGTCTACGAATCCCCCCTGAAAATTCTCAAATTCGGGAAAAAATTTTTGTCGAAATCAATCTGAATTTTCATTTTTTTTGTAACGGTTATTCTTGCCTACGGATTTTTTCGTGG
>CAMHEL010000071.1 GCA_946184125.1 uncultured Prevotellaceae bacterium | reverse complement strand
GCAAGCGGCGGAGGGGAGCTCCTGACGGCTTTCGAAAAGGATGTCTTTCGAAAACAACTTGTAGGGTCTTAGCTCGTCTAAGACCGCTGTATTATTATCGTGCAATCTTGCTTTTTCTGTCTTAGACGAGTGAAGACTGTAGTATTATCGTGGCCTATTGTGTCTTTTTCGGTCTTAGACGAGCTAAGACCCTACGGTGGAACGGGGGGGCGACTTTTCAGAACTCTATACGTGCGACCTAACGGCACAGTGGCCTTAGTTCCTCATTCCTCATTCCTAATTCCTAACATTCCTCATTCCTAATGTCTAAAGTCAATCAAAAACCCCACATTTTTCATTTCTTATGCTCGATATTGCTTTTTTTGTTGTAACTTTGCACTCTAAAAAGACAGCAAACAGCCCATGAAAGAAGTTTTCGTACGTGAGAAAGAGGTGATTAAGGCAGCCGATGAGGGCATGGATGCCTTCCTCAATGTGTTTGTCAAAGCCATCTATGATACCATTGGAGGCGAGATTACCTCGGAGACGATGGCGCAAATCAATGTTGACCAGATTACCCTTCTGGCTTATATCATTCTCCGCGACGAAGTCATGGAGGGAGGATTCGTCATGCTCATCCACGACGGCTATGGCTCATTCATCTTCAAGAACCCATTTTCCAAGATGATGCGCAAATGGGGGCTCGATGCCCTCGCAAGCCTCATCAACAAGGCGCACAAGTCGTACTCCCACCATCATGAGAGAATAGAGGCCGACTGCACCGAAGATGAGTTCATGGCTCTTTACGAGACGCTGCCGGAGTTTGATGACTACGACGACGACTTCGTCGAGAACGAGGAGGAGTGGACAGCAGCCGTCGCCACATACGTCGATGAGCATATCAACAGTTTCGCTACGATTGTCAATGATTGAGAAATGAACAAGGAACAGCAACTGCTTAGGAAGAAAAGCCCCATTCAGATTAAGAACAAGAAAGCCTCGTTCGAATATTTCCTCGTCGAGACCTTCACGGCTGGCATCGTGCTCACTGGTACCGAAATCAAATCCATCCGTTTGGGAAAGGCATCACTTGTCGATACCTACTGCACCATCATCAATGGCGAGGTATGGGTCAAGGGCATGAGCATATCGCCCTATTTCTATGGCTCGTTCAGCAACCATGAGATGGTCCGCGACCGCAAGCTGCTTCTCAACCGCCGTGAGATACGCCGTCTTGCCGATGGCATCAAACAGCCAGGCTACACCATCATCCCCACGCTCATTTTCATCGACCAGAACGGGTGGGCGAAGATGGATATCGCCCTTGCTAAGGGTAAGAAAATGTATGACAAGCGCCAGACACTCAAGGAAAAGGAGGACCGGCGCGAAATGGACAGAGTGAAAAAGAATTTTTGACTTTCCTCAGTGGCAACAGCATCCATTCATGACCTTTTGAGCCAGCGCATCGTCATCATCGACGGGGCGATGGGCACCAGGATACAGCAGTTCAACCTCGGCGAATCCGACTTCCACGGCTATCGCTACAGGCATGTGCACACCATGTTGAAGGGAAACAATGATGTGCTCAACATCACCCGCCCCGACATCATCACCCGCATTCACTCCCTCTATCTTGAGGCAGGAGCCGACATCATCACCACCAACACCTTCAGCGCACAGCGTATCTCGCAGGCAGACTACGGCCTCGGCGATGACGCCCGCCTGATGGCCCTTGAAGGGGCGCGGCTTGCCCGTGAGGCAGCCGACCGCTATGCCACACAAGAGCACCCCCGGTGGGTGGCGGGCTCCATTGGTCCCACCAACAAGACCTGCTCGATGAGTCCCGATGTCGCCGACCCCGGCGCAAGGGCCATCACCTACGACCAGCTGCACGAAGCATATAGCGAGCAGGCCGAAGCACTCGTCGAGGGCGGTGTCGACCTTTTCCTCATCGAAACCATCTTCGACACGCTGAATGTCAAGGCCGCCATCGATGCTGCCATGCAGACCATGAAGCGGAAAGGGGCCGACATCCCCATCATGCTCTCGGTCACCGTGAGCGACCTTGCGGGGCGCACACTCAGCGGGCAGACTCTCGACGCCTTCCTCGCAAGCATCAGCAGTTTCGACATCCTCTCTGTGGGGCTCAACTGCTCGTTTGGCGCACGGCAGATGAAACCTTTCCTGCGTGAACTGGCTGCCAAAGCACCTTATTATATCAGTGCCTATCCCAATGCGGGGCTACCCAACTCCATGGGGCTCTATGATGAGACTGCGGATACCATGGCGCCACTGATGAGGAACCTTGCCGAGGAAGGACTTGTCAACCTCATCGGCGGATGCTGTGGCACTGATGAGCATTTCATTCGCCTCTTCGCCGAAACGACGAGGGGAATAGTGCCACACCAACCCGTGAAACCACTCGCGATGATGCAACTCAGCGGGCTCGACCCACTGATTGTCACACCCGAGGTGGGATTCGTCAACGTGGGAGAGCGGTGCAACGTGGCTGGCTCGCGCAAGTTCCTAAGACTCATCAAAGAACACCAGTACAACGAAGCGGTAAGCATCGCGAGGAAGCAGGTGGCTGATGGGGCACTCGTCATCGACATCAACATGGACGACGGACTGCTCGACGCGAAGTACGAGATGACCACTTTTCTCAACATCATCGCTTCGGAGCCCGACATCGCAAGGGTGCCCGTGATGATCGACTCCTCCGACTGGGAGGTCATTTTGGCGGCCCTCAAATGCGTCCAGGGAAAGGCCATCGTCAACTCCATCTCGCTCAAGGAGGGCGAGGAGACCTTCCTCAGCCATGCACGAGTCATCAGGCGTTTCGGTGCCGCTGTCGTGGTGATGTGCTTCGACGAGGAGGGGCAGGCCACCACGTTTGAGCGGCGTATCCAGATAGCGCAGAGAGCCTACCGTCTGCTCACAAAAGAAGCGGGCTTCCTCGCTCACGACATCATCATCGACCCCAATGTGCTCGCTATCGCCACGGGCATGGCCGAGCACGATGCCTATGCCGCCGACTTCATCCGCACTTGCAGGTGGATAAGGCAAAACCTGCCGGGAGCACATATCAGCGGAGGAGTGAGCAACCTCTCGTTCGCATTCCGTGGCAACAACTACATACGTGAAGCCATGCATGCCGTTTTCCTCTACCATGCCATCAGCCAGGGCATGGACTTCGGCATCGTCAACCCCGCCTCACGCATCACCTACAGCGACATACCCACCACACAGCTCGACATCATCGAAGATGCCATCCTCTGCCGTGGTGAGGACCCCTCGGCACGGCTCATCGCTCTTGCCGGAGACATCAAAAGGCAACAGGACGAGGAGAAAGCCAAGGCGACAGGGGAAACAGTGAAGTCCGCCCAGGAGGAGGACTGGAGAAAGGGCAGGGTGGAGGAAAGGCTCGCCGAGGCACTGCGAAGAGGTATCGGCGACTACCTTCCCGGCGACCTCGATGAGGCGATGAAGCAATATCCACGAGCTGTCGATATCATCGAGGGGCCTCTCATGGATGGCATGGCTCTCGTCGGCCAACTCTTCGGAGAGGGGAAAATGTTTCTCCCACAAGTGGTCAAGACCGCACGAACCATGAAGCAGGCCGTGGCTTACTTGCAGCCACACATAGAGGCCCAGAGAGATGGAAAGGAGAAAAAGGCAGGGAAAGTGCTGCTCGCCACCGTCAAAGGCGATGTCCACGACATCGGGAAAAACATCGTGGCGGTCATCATGGCATGCAACAACTACGAAGTGATTGACATGGGCGTCATGGTGCCTGCCGACCAAATCGTAAGGAAGGCCAAGGAGGAGCAGGTCGACCTCATCGGACTGAGTGGCCTCATCACACCCAGCCTCGACGAGATGGTGAATGTGGCAAAAGCCCTGAGAAGCGAAGGGCTCGACATTCCCATCATGATAGGTGGGGCGACCACCAGCCAGCTCCACGTCGCCATGCGCATCGCACCCGTGTATGGCGGACCGGTGGTGTGGATGAAGGATGCCTCGCAAAATGCCATCGCTGCTTCAAAACTTCTCGACGATGATGAGCGGAATGACTACGAGAAGCAACTGCTCACAGAGTATGAGCGCCTGCGCGACGACTATCAGGGGCAGCAACGCGAGTTGCTTTCCATCGAAGAGGCAAGGAAGAGAAAACTCAACTTGTTTGAGAACGAATGATAACAATCGATTTCTCATCATAGAATCAATAAACAAGGAAAAAACAAATACCTCGAATGGTACAAAACATCATATTCGATTTCGGAGGTGTCGTTGTCACGCTCGACCATGATGATGCCGTGAAACGTTTCACGGCATTGGGCCTGAAAAATGCCGGCGAGACGCTCAATCCCTACACCCAGGGAGGCATTTTCGGCGATTTGGAACTGGGAAAAATCAGTGCCGGGGAATTCGTCGAAAAACTCAGTAGCCTCTGCGGGAAACAACTCACCCACAACGATTGCAAACATGCCTGGCTCGGCTATTGCAAGGAAATTCCAGAGCGCAACCTCAAGATGCTAAGGAAACTTAGAAACGAGGGCTATAGGCTCATCCTTCTCTCGAATACCAATCCATTCATGATGGAGTGGGCCAACAGCAAGGATTTCAGCAATGACGGGCACAGTGTCTCCGACTATTTCGACAAGGTCTACCTCAGCTATGAGATGGGACTTATGAAGCCCGACCCCTCCATGTTCGTGGAGGTGCTCGCTCAGGAGCAAATCCTCCCCTCTCACACGCTCTTCGTCGACGATGGTGCGCGCAATGTGGCTGCTGCAAGCCAGTTGGGCATCAACACCTTCTGCCCCCTCAACGGCAGCGACTGGACCAGTCAGATACATCGTTTCCTCGGCAAGGAAATCGTCTTCAACGTATGACCCCTCATCATTCAAAAAAAGGTTTCATGAAAAAGAAAAACAAATGGTCGCTGTTGCCCGGACAGCCACTCACAGAGATGGACCGCCAGGTGCTGTTCTGGCAGAACAAAGGACGTGAGGTGCCCTCGCGAGACCTCATCCGCACCCCGGAGGAGATTGAAGGCATCAGGAGAAGTGGTGTCGTCAACACAGGAGTGCTCGACGAGGTGGCAAAAAACATTCACGAAGGCATGTCAACACTCGAAATCGACCAGATATGCTATGACTACTGCACCAGCCATGGGGCCATCCCGGCATGCCTCAACTACGAGGGATTTCCCAAGTCGGTGTGTACCAGCATCAACGAGGTGGTGTGCCATGGCATACCCAAGGCAGAGGACATCCTGGAGGAAGGCGACATCGTCAACGTCGATTTCACCACCATCCTCGACGGCTATTACGCCGACGCCTCGAGGATGTTCATCATCGGAAAGACAACCCCCGAGAAGGAGCAACTGGTCAGAGTGGCCAGGGAATGCCTTGAAATAGGCATGGAGGCCGCCAAGCCCTATGGATTTGTGGGCGACATCGGTTTTGCCATCGAGCGCCATGCACGAAAGTATCACTATGGCGTGGTGCGCGACCTCTGCGGACATGGCGTGGGATTGAAATTCCACGAACTGCCCGACGTGCCGCATTACGGGCCAAAGGGAAAGGGCATGCTGCTCGTGCCCGGCATGGTGTTCACCATTGAGCCGATGATCAATATGGGCTCATGGAAAGTGTTCGTCGATGAGGACGATGAGTATGGATGGGAAGTCATCTCATGGGATGAGAAACCCAGTGCACAGTGGGAACATACGCTCCTCATGACCGAACATGGCGTGGAAATCCTAACTTATTGACACATGAACGGAAAAGACATCTATATTCTCGGCATCGAGAGCAGTTGCGACGACACGTCGGCGGCTGTCATCCGTAATGGCGTGTTACTCAGCAACGTCACCGCCTCGCAGGAGGTGCATCGCGACTATGGAGGCGTGGTGCCCGAACTGGCATCCAGGGCGCATCAGCAGAACGTGGTGCCGGTGGTCGACCAGGCCATCGCCAAAGCGGGCATCAAGAAGGAGATGCTCACCGCCGTGGCTTTCACACGGGGACCGGGACTGATGGGGTCGCTGCTCGTCGGGGTGAGTTTCGCCAAAGGCTTTGCCAGGGCGTTGGGCATACCGATGATTGATGTCAACCACCTGCAAGGCCATGTCATGGCGCATTTCATCAAGGAGAGCGAAGATGACTGCTCTGCACCGCCTCTGCCTTTCATCTGCCTGCTCGTCAGTGGCGGCAACTCACAAATCGTGCTCGTCAGGGCATACAACGACATGGAAGTGCTCGGACAGACCATTGATGATGCCGCAGGGGAGGCCATCGACAAATGTGCCAAGGTGATGGGGCTCGGATACCCGGGAGGACCCATCATCGACCGACTGGCAAGAAAGGGCAACAGGAATGCTTTCAAGTTCGCCGTGCCGCACATCCCGGGCTTTGACTACAGTTTCAGCGGATTGAAGACCTCCTTCTTGTATTCCCTGAGGAAATGGGTGGCCGAAGACCCCGATTTCGTGGCGCATCATCAGGAAGACCTCGCTGCAAGCTTCGAGTTCACGGTCGTCAACATACTCATGGACAAGTTGAGAAAGGCCGTCAAGAAAACCGGCATCCAGCATGTGGCGCTCGCCGGAGGCGTGTCGGCCAACAACGGACTGAGAAATGCTTTCCGGGAACATGCCGAAAAGTATGGCTGGACCATTTACATCCCCCGGTTCAGCTATACCACCGACAATGCCGCCATGATTGCCATCACGGGCTATTACAAATATCTCGACGGCGAATTCTGCAGCATCGATGTTCCGGCTTTCTCGAAAGTCACATTCAAATAGAAGAGACTGTTGCCAGTGCTTCAAAAACCAACAAGTTCAACACCCCTATAATTTTGCCAAAAACATGGAATTAGAGAAGAAAGTATTGAGCCGTGAGATACAGGTGGCGCTCTATGAATCGGGAAAAACGCTCGGAACAGCCGAGAGTTGCACGGGAGGGCGTATCGCCGAGGCTATTATTTCCACACCAGGCGCTTCAGGCTATTTCAAAGGTGCCATCGTGTCCTATACCAATGAGGTGAAGGAAAACCTGCTTCACGTTGACCACCAACTCCTTGAGGAGAAAACGGCGGTCTGCGAGGAAGTGGCCATTGCCATGGTCAAAGGGGCATGCGACACGCTGAATGTCGATTTCGCCATCGCCGCAACAGGCATCGCAGGGCCGGGCGGGGGTACCAAGGAGATACCCGTGGGAACCATCTGGCTCGCTTTCGGCTCAAAGGATGATGTGAGGACACTTAAGCTCGAGGAGGACGAGGGTCGAGATGTCAATCTCTCAACAGCCACTTTCAAGGCTTTGCAGGGATTCCTCGCTTATGTCAACGAGAAACTGCCGAAAAAGGAAAGTGAAGAGGCGATGTAAACCTCCTCAGGCATCCACTTCTTGTTCTTTTCAGGCGTCGAACACCTTTTTTATGCCATTTCTTGGAGATGTGGCATGGTAGAGTTGTGTGTCTCCCCTGCACCTAATTTTCAATTTTCTATTTTTTTTAATATTATTTACACTGCTTTTTTCGCTTGTGTATTGATAATGTTGTAATTTTGCGTTGAATTTCCGCAAGTGGCGAGAAAATCATTGGAAATAACAACAAAACAAGCAAGAATATGGCAGAAACATTCGACATCCGGGAACTCAACAGCCGGATAGAACAGCAAAGCGCTTTCGTCTCCAACCTCACCATGGGCATGGACCGTGTGATAGTGGGGCAGAAACACCTTATCGACACATTACTCATCGGGCTGCTCAGCGACGGGCACATCCTTCTCGAAGGTGTCCCGGGACTCGCCAAGACATTGGCCATCAAGACCCTATCGCAGCTCATCGATGCCAAATACAGCCGCATACAGTTCACACCCGACCTCCTTCCTGCCGATGTCGTGGGAACGATGATTTACTCGCAGAAGGAAGAGAAATTCCAGGTGAAGAAAGGCCCCGTCTTTGCAAATTTCATACTTGCCGACGAAATCAACCGCGCCCCGGCCAAAGTGCAGAGCGCCCTGCTTGAGGCCATGCAGGAGCATCAGGTTACCATTGGCGACAACACCTTCCTCCTTCCCGACCCATTCCTCGTCATGGCCACCATGAACCCCATCGAGCAGGAGGGAACCTACCAGTTGCCCGAGGCACAGGTCGACCGTTTCATGCTCAAGGTGGTCATCGACTATCCCACACTCGACGAGGAGAAGCTGATTATACGTGAGAACCTCCACAAGAGCCTTCCCGAGGTGAAGCCTGTCACTACAGCCGAAGAGATTGTGGCTGCCCGTGATGTCGTCCGCCAGGTTTATATCGATGAGAAGATAGAGCAGTACATCGCCGACATCGTCTTCGCCACACGCTACCCCGAGCGATACCAGCTCGTGGAGCTTCGCGACCTCATCAGTTTCGGCGGTTCTCCACGTGCCAGTATCAGTCTGGCCAGGGCAGCAAGGGCTTATGCCTTCATCAAGCGCCGCGGCTTCGTCGTGCCCGAGGATGTCAAGGCCATCGTGCACGATGTGCTGCGCCACCGTATCGGTCTCACCTACGAGGCCGAGGCTTCCAACGTCAGAAGCGAGGAAATCGTCAGCCGCATCATCAATAAAGTGGAGGTACCCTAATGGAAACCGCGGAGCTGCTGAGAAAAGTACGGCAAATAGAAATCCGCACACGGCGACTGAGCCAGAACATCTTCGCAGGCCAGTACCACTCCGCTTTCAAAGGCAGGGGAATGGCCTTCTCCGAGGTCAGGGAATATCAGTATGGCGACGACGTGAGGGATATCGACTGGAACGTCACCGCGCGCTTCCACAAACCGTACGTCAAGGTCTTCGAGGAGGAGCGCGAGCTCACTGTCATGCTGCTTGTCGATGTCAGTGGGTCGCTCGATTTCGGCACAGCACGCCAGACCAAGCGCGACATGCTCGCCGAAATAGCTGCCACACTCGCTTTCAGCGCCATACAGAACAACGACAAGATTGGCGTCATCTTCTTTTCCGACCAGATAGAGAAATACATCCCACCCAAGAAGGGAAGGAAGCATATCCTCTACATCATACGCGAGATGCTCGACTTCAAGCCTCAGAGCCTGCGAACTGATGTGGCCATGGCGGTGGAGTTCCTCACAAGAGTCATGAAACGCAGTTGCACCGCATTCCTGCTCAGCGACTTCTTCGTGAGAAATGAGTTCACCAACCAGCTCACCATCGCCAACCAGAAACACGACGTGGTGGCCATACAGGTCTACGACCAGAGGGCCAAGGAACTGCCCAATGTGGGGCTGATACGTATCAGGGATGCTGAGACAGGGCATGAGATGGTGATCGACACCAGCAGCAAGCGACTGAGGCACGCGCATACCGCATACTGGTTCAAAAGACAGGCACAACTCAAACAGACCTTTACAAAAAGCAATGTCGACTTCATGTCGGTCTCCACAAGCGAGGACTACGTCAAATCGCTGAGAATGCTCTTCGACATGAGAACCTAACAGTATTGAATGATGAGAAATTCGCTTCTTGCCATCATATTGATTTTCACCTCTTTGCCTGTTATGGCTCAAGTAAAGGTGGAAAGCAGGATTGACCCCATGGAAATCCTTGTGGGCCAACAGGCTGGCATCACCCTCACTGTCACAACCAAGGAAGGACAGGCGGTGGAATGGCCCGAATACAAATATACCGAGCAGATAAGTCCCGGCGTGGAAGTGGTGGATGTCACTGCTCCCGACACCAGCCGCACCGATGGTGGGCAACTGATGCTCTCAAGGGTCTATACCATCACGTCTTTCGATGACACCCTCTATTACCTGCCTCCCATGAAAGTGAAGGTGGGCGACAAGGCATACTCGACCCGACAACTGGCGCTCAAGGTGCTCACCGTGGAGGTCGACACTCTGCACCCCAATCAGTTCTACCCTCCGAAGCCGGTGCAGACACCGCCTTTCCTCTGGAAAGAGTGGGCACCCCTCTTCTGGCTGAGCCTCCTCATGCTCTTGATTGCTGCTGCGGTGGTTTATCTCTATGTGAGGCTGCGCGACAACAAACCCATCATCTCGCGCATACGCTTCATCAAGCACTTGCCGCCGCATCAGAAAGCCATGATGGAGATAGGGCGCATCAAGGCCGAGGGCTTTGACACTGAGGAAGAGCAGAAAGAATACTACACCCGCCTCACCGATGCCCTCAGAACCTATCTCGAAGAGCGGTTCGGCATTCAGGCCATGGAGATGACCAGTGGCGAAATCATTGACCGGCTCAAGCAGGAGGAGGACCTCACGAAGATAGAAGAGCTCCGCCAGCTCCTCGAAACCGCCGACCTCGTCAAGTTCGCCAAACACTCGGCACTGCTCGGCGAAAGAGACCGCAACATGGAGAGTGTCATCACATTCATACAGACCACTAAGCGCGACGACACGCCTGTCATAGAGCGCGTGGAGCCACAACTCACCGACAGCGAGCGCAGGTCGAAACGGTCGAGGAGCATCATCATCGGGCTCATCACCGCCCTCTCGCTCGCCGTGGCCTTCCTCTTCGCCTACGTCGTGTGGCAGCTCACACAGTTGCTCATCTGACTATCGTGCCAAGCGATGCCCAAACAAACATAGTGCTATGCAATTCGTCAACAAAGAATATTTCCTGCTACTGCTGCTGCTCATACCCTATGTGCTGTGGTACTTCCTCTATCGCAAGAAGACCGAGCCTGCCATGAGGATGAGCGACACTTTCCCCTATCAGTTCGCACCCAAGAGCTGGAGGGTAAGGATACTGCATCTGCCCATGCTGCTCAGGTGTGCCACTTTCGTCTTGGTGGTATGCGTGCTTGCCAGGCCGCAGACATCCAACTCTTGGGGCGAGAAGACCGTTGAGGGTATTGACATCATGCTTTCCATGGACGTCTCGACCAGTATGCTGGCCGAGGACCTCAAGCCCAACAGGCTCGAAGCCGCCAAGGAAGTGGCGGAGATGTTCATCGCAGGAAGACCCAACGACAACATCGGGCTCAACATCTTCGCCGGAGAGTCCTTCACCCAGTGCCCCATGACCACCGACCATCAGTCGCTCGTCAATCTCCTTCACTTTGTCAGGACCGACATCGCAGCCACCGAACTCATCAAAGATGGCACGGCTATCGGCATGGGGCTGGCCAACTCGCTCAGCCGCCTCAAGGAGAGTAAAGCCAAAAGCAAGGTGGTCATCCTGCTCACCGACGGCAGCAACAACATGGGTGAAATATCGCCCCTCACCGCTGCTGCCATGGCCAAGAGTTTCGGGGTGAGGGTCTATACCATCGCCGTGGGAACCGACAAGGTGGCGCCCTATCCTATGGCTGTGGGAGGAACCATCAGGTATATCAACATGCCGGTGGAAATCGACACCAAGACGCTGAGGCAGATTGCTGCCACCACCGACGGAAACTTCTACCGGGCCACCAACAAGAACGAACTCAAGAAGATTTACAAGGACATTGATGAACTGGAGAAAACCAAGTTTGATGTGAAGAAGTTCAGCAGGCGCTACGAGGCTTACCAGCCGTTCGCCGTCGCTGCTATCGTCACGCTGCTGCTTGAGTTGCTTCTCCGCATCACCATCTTCCGAAAGATACCCTAACCCAATCACCACAGAAAATGTTCCGATTCGAAAATCCCATATTCCTGTATCTGCTGCTCATCATTCCCGTCATGGTGATGGTGAGGCTTCTCTCCGACCGTCACCGCCGGCGCCGCATACGTCGCTTTGGCGACGAGGTGCTTGTCAAGCAGATGATGGAGGATGTATCGCCTTTGAGGGGCAAAGTGAAGTTCTGGCTGCTCACCGCTGCACTCGCCCTGCTCATCGTCGTTCTGGCAAGGCCGCAGATGGGCACACGCATCAGCAGGGAGACACGGCAGGGCATCGAGGCCATCATATGCATGGATATCTCCAACTCCATGCTCGCCACCGATGTCGCACCATCGAGACTCGCCAAGAGCAAACTGCTCGTGGAAAATATGATTGACAAGTTCGTTAACGATAAGGTGGGACTTGTCATCTATGCTGGTGTGCCCTTCGTCCAGCTCCCCATCACCAGCGACTATGTGTCGGCCAAGATGTTCATGCACAGCATCTCACCCTCGCTTATCCAGTCGCAGGGTACCGACATCGCCGCCGCTATAAAAATGGCCATCAATTCGTTCACACCCGATGAGAAGGCGGGCAAAGCCATCATCCTCATCACCGACGGAGAGGACCACGAGGGCCAGGCACTCGACATGGCACAGGCGGCGAAGGAGAAAGGCATCAGGGTCTTCATACTCGGAGTGGGAACAACGAAAGGCTCCGCCATCAGGATGAGCGACGGACACTACCTCACCGACAATAGCGGACAGACCGTCATCACACGGCTCAACGAAGACATGTGCAAGGAAATAGCGGCGGCGGGAAGCGGCACTTACATCCATGTCGATAATACCAGCGTCGCACAGCAGCGACTCGACGACGAGATTGCAAAGATGCAGAAAGGAGAGATGGAGAGCATCGTCTACAGCGAGTATGCTGAGCAATTCCAGGCGGTCGCCATTCTCGTCATTCTTCTGCTCATCATCGAGGTGATTATCCTCGAAAGGGAGAACCATGTCTTCAAGAGAATGAAACTCTTCGGGAAAAAACAGAAAACGACTTGAAAATGACATCTTCCATGAGATTTTTCCAATACATGGCCTTTTTAGTGGCACTTCTCATCATCCCGGCTTCTGCCATCGCACAAGCCGACAGGCTGCATGTGCGCAAAGGCAATAAACTCTTCAGAAAGGGCGACTTCAACGGTGCCTCACTCGAATACCAGAAAGCCCTCTCGGCCAACGACACCAACCCCCAGGCCACCTACAACCTCGGGTGTGCTGCCCTGCAGCTGGGCAACGACTCACTCGCCGTCGAGCAGTTCAAAATGGCTGCGAAGATGGAGAACAGCAAGGTGCGACGGGCACAGGCTTACCACAACATCGGTGTCGTCATGCAGACCCACCAGCAATATGGACAGGCCATCGAAGCCTACAAGGAAGCGCTCAGGTGCAACCCTGCCGACGATGAGACACGCTACAACTTGGTCCTCTGCAAACGGCAGCAGAAGCAGAACCAGCAAGACCAGAACAACCAGAACAACCAGGGTGGGGGAAAGAATGACAAGAACGACAAAGACAAGGACAAGGACAAGAAAGACAAGGACAAAGAACAAGATAAGCAGAACAACGACAACAAAGAACAGCAAGACCAGAAGCAACAACCTGCCGAGCAGACCATGAGCAAGGAGAATGCACAGCGACTGCTCGATGCCGCCGTTCAGGAGGAGAAACGAACACAGGACAAACTGCAGAAGGCCATGCAACAGTCGAGCAGAAAACTATTAGAGAAAAACTGGTAAGTAGACCTACTTAACACCAATCACCACGACAATGAGAAAAATCATATATCTTTGGCTTTTGCTGACCGCTGTCTGCACCGCACAGGCGCAGCGCATAGTGGTCAATGTGCCTTCGAGGGTCACTGCCGGAGAGAATTTCCGACTGCAGTACACCATCAACACACGCGACGTGGACGGAAGATTGCAGTTGGGCGACATTCCCGATGCCCTCGAGGTGGTGTATGGACCAAGTGTCTCGCAGCAGGAAAGCTACAACATGGTCAACGGGCACACCAGCAGCTCGTCGTCCATCACATACACCTATATGCTCATGGGCGTGAAAAACGGTACGTACACCATTCCGCCGGCTCGAATCAACGTGGGAGGGACAACCCTCACTTCCGAATCCGCCAAAGTCACCGTCGTGGGCAATGCCACACAGGGAGGGGGAGGAACCAAGTTCCATCAGGAGGAAGACCACCAGCCCAAAATGCAGGGAGCAGGCACACCGGTCACCAGCAGCGACCTATTCATAAGGGTCAGTGCCAACAAGACTCATGTGCATGAGCAGGAGCCCATTCTGCTCACTTATAAAGTCTATACACTCGTCGAACTCACACAGCTCAACGGAAAAATGCCCGAACTCACGGGATTCCACTCACAAGAGGTGGAACTGCCCCAGCAGAAGGACTTTCATGTAGAGAACGTCAACGGGCGCAACTACAGATGTGTCACATGGAGCCAGTATGTGATGTATCCGCAGATGACCGGCAAGTTGGAAATACCAAGCATCACGTTCAAGGGTATCGTCGTGCAGGAGAACCGCAGCGTTGACCCCTTCGAGGCTTTCTTCAACGGCGGTTCGGGGTATGTCGAAGTGAAACGCGACATCGTGGCACCGGGCCTGACCATACAGGTGGATTCGCTGCCCGAGCGACCGGCCGACTTCTCGGGCGGTGTGGGGAAATTCAATATCTCTGCACAAGTCGAGAACCAGGAAGTCAACGCAGGCGATCCTGTCAAAATCAGAGTGGTCGTCGGAGGCACCGGCAACCTCAAGTTGCTCAAACAGCCTGAAATCAAACTGCCCAAGGATTTCGACAAATACGACCCCGAAGTCACCGACAAGACCAAACTCACTTCAAACGGTGTGGAGGGAAACATGGTTTACGACTATATCATAGTGCCGAGAAACCAGGGTAATTACACCATACCACCCATCCAACTGGTCTATTACGACACATCGGCCAATGCCTACAAGACGGTGGAGACACAACCCATCAACCTCTCCGTGGCACCTGGCGACGCCACGGCAACTGTCAGCGATTTCACCGACATGAGCAACAAGGACATCAGGCCCATCAAGAAAGGAAAGACAAAACTGCACAAGTCGGGTGAGTTCTTCTTCGAATCCACCTCCTACTGGGTCTATATCTGCGTCCCACTGCTCATTTTCATCACCCTTCTGGCTCTCTTCAGAAGAAGGGCCATCGAGAGGGCCGACATCATCAAGATGAAAGCCAAGAATGCCAACAAGGTGGCAACACGGCGACTCCGCACCGCCAACCGCCTCATGATGAACGGGGAGAACAACTTGTTCTACGACGAGGTGCTCAAAGCCATATGGGGGTATGTGGGCGACAAGCTCAACATGCCTGAGGAAGAACTGTCGAGGGATAATGTGTGCGAGAAACTCGAGGCACAGGGGGTCGACCAGCAGACTCTCGACAAACTCATCAGTGCTCTCGATGAGTGTGAATATGAGCGCTATGCACCCGGCGACGCCAAGGGAAATATGAACAAGACTTTTGAGTCGGCGATGACCGCCATCATGGAAATAGAGAATGCGATGAAAGCCAAAACGAGAAAACGCGGCTCCGGAGCCGTTGTCTTACTTGCCTTCGCGCTCCTCACGGCTTCCTACTCGACGGCGGCCACCAAGGAGAACGCCGATGCTGAGTACACCAAGGGAAACTACCAGCAGGCCATCAACGAATATGAGCAGCTCCTCAAACAAGGCGTCAGCGCCGACATCTACTACAATCTCGGCAATGCCTATTTCAGGACCGACAACATCACAAAGGCCATACTCAACTACGAGCGGGCACACATGCTCTCGCCAGGCGACGAGGATATCCTCTTCAACCTACAGTTTGCAAGGTCGAAGACCATCGACAAAATCACACCGCAGGATGAGATGTTCTTCCTCGGATGGTACCAGTCGCTGGTGCAGTTCACCACCGTCGACAGGTGGGCGTACATCGCAGTGGGAAGCATCATCCTGGTGCTCGTTCTGCTCCTCATCTATCTTTTCGCCGAGGGAATAGCACTCCGGAAAGTGGGCTTCTTCGGCGCGGTGGCGTTTTTCTTCCTTTTCCTCTTCGCCAATCTCTTCGCCTATCAGCAGAAGAGGATGCTCGAGCACCGGAAGGGGGCTATCATCACCTCGTCGCTCGTCAATGTGAGGAAGTCGCCCAACAACAAGAGTGAGGAGGCCTTCGTTCTCCACGAGGGGACACGGGTCGATATCTCCGACAAGTCTATCAAGGGATGGTGCGGCGTGCGCATCGCTGATGGCCGTGAGGGATGGCTCCCCGCGGATGTCATGGAGGAAATATGACCCGTTAGCATGGACCTGCAGACAGTCATTGAAACAGACAGACAGCTGCTCGGAGCAATCAACGGATGCCACTCCTTGTTTTTCGACGCGCTGATGGTCACTCTCACCTCGGGGGTGACATGGATACCCCTGTACATCGCCCTGTTGTACCTCGTGGTGAAAAACAACGAGACCATGGGGCAAATCCTCCTCATCATGGGCTGCTGCGCACTCTGCTTCTTCATCACCGAGTTCGTCACCGAAGGACTCGTCAAGCCCATTGTGGCAAGACCACGACCGGGAAACGACCCGGAGTGGATGTACCAGGTGCATGTCGTCAATGAGCGAAGAGGGCAGGACTACAGCTTCTTCTCGGCTCATGCCGCTAACACCTTCGGCATCGCCACCTTCTTCTGCCTCCTCGTGCGCGACAGGGTCTTCTCATGGCTCATGGTCACATGGTCGCTCATCAACTGCTACACGCGGCTCTATCTCGCCATGCATTATCCATCCGATATCGCAGTCGGACTGCTCTTCGGGGCTTTGGCGGGAACCGTCGTCTATCTCATCTATTGGGTCATTTACAGGCAGATTTCACCACGGCAATACTATGTCTCGACGCAATACTCCTCGTCGGGCTACCTGCTCGACGATATCGACATCGTGTCGGCGGTGCTGGCCATCACCTATATCGGAGCCATCGTCATCTCGCTCACCCTGCATTGAGCAGGGATATTCTTACACCAACACATCCATTTCCAACGATGCAATCACCATTTTCGACCAAAGACATCAAAATCAGCGACTACAACTACACGTTGCCCGATGAGCGGATAGCCAAGTATCCTCTGCCTCAGCGCGACACCTCAAAACTGCTTATTTACTGCCATGGCGACATCTCTCACGATGTGTTCGCCTCGTTGCCCGACCACCTGCCCGCCGATGCGCTGATGGTGTTCAACAACACACGGGTCATCATGGCACGCTTGCATTTCCGCAAAACCACGGGCGCCCTTATCGAGGTGTTCCTGCTCGAGCCCGCCGAACCTGCCGACTACCAACTGTCGTTTGCTGCCCGCGGGCGCTGCGAGTGGTGCTGCCTCGTGGGAAACCTCAAGAAGTGGAAGGAAGAACCGCTAAGACGCACCATCGAGATGGAAGGACAGCAGGTCACCATACAGGCAGAAAGGGTGGGAGAGATGCACACGGGGCAGCGGGTGGCTTTCACATGGGACAACCCAGAAGTGACCTTTTCCGAAATCCTTGAGGTCTTGGGCGAACTGCCCATACCCCCCTATCTCAATAGAGATTCAGAAGAGAGCGATAAGACTACTTACCAGACGGTCTATTCCAAAATCAAGGGCAGTGTGGCGGCTCCCACAGCGGGGCTGCACTTCACCGAAGACGTGCTTCGGCGCATCGACGAGCGTGGTATCGCCCGCGAGGAGGTCACGCTGCATGTCGGGGCTGGCACCTTCCGGCCGGTGAAGAGCGAGCGCATCGAGGGGCATGAGATGCACGCCGAGTTCTTCCGCGTCAGGAGGAGCACTATCGAGAGACTGCTGGCTTCGATGGGGAAAGTCATCGCCGTGGGCACCACATCGGTGCGGACACTTGAGAGCCTCTATTACATCGGCAGGCAGTTCATACAGAAAGGCATCGATGAGGAGACTCATCTTAAGGTGGCTCAGTGGGAACCCTACGACAACACCGAGGAGGTGGCGACCGAGGAGGCACTGCGAGCCATCCTGTCATACCTCGACCGCCATGACCTTCCCGAACTTCAGGCTTCCACCCAGATTATCATCGCGCCAGGATATGACTACAAGGTGGTCAGTCAGCTCATCACCAATTTCCATCAGCCGCAGAGCACCTTGCTGCTCCTGGTCAGCGCTTTCGTGCATGGCGACTGGCACCGTATCTATGACTATGCCATGGCCAACGGCTTCCGTTTCCTCAGCTACGGCGACAGTTCGCTGCTCATTCCATAATCAAAAACTTAGTAGGTGAACGAAAATGGCTGCACCTCCTTATGATTGTGTATCAATAACTTAGAATTCCTATATAACATCAAACATCATGAAAAAGCCAAAAATAGGCGATAAAGTCAGGTTCCTCAGCGAGACAGGTGGCGGAAGGGTCACTGGCTTCAAGGGGCACAATGTGGTGCTCGTCGAGGATGAGGATGGTTTTGAAATCCCAACCCTCATCAATGAAGTGGTGGTCGTGGAGACCGATGACTACAACATTGCCAAGGTACATACTTCTGCTGTTCCGGGGATGGTGTCACCTACACCCCAACCGCCCAAAACAGCCCCCGACGGCGACTATGACCCCGCCGACAGACCGGTCACGTTCAAGGCACCGCCAATGGAGCGGAAGGGAGGCGACATGCTGTCGGCATACATCGCTTTCGTGCCCATCGACATCAAAAGCATGACGACAACCGACTTCGAGACGTATTTCGTCAACGACAGCAATTACTTCATGCGCTTCACTTATTTGTTGGCCGAGGGCAACAGTTGGCGCCTGCATTTCACTGCAGAGGTGGAGCCCAACACAAAACTGTTCATCGAGGAATTCGCCAAAAGCGCGCTCAACGACATGGAGCGTGCCCGGGTGCAAATCCTCGCCTACAAACGCGACAAAGGCTTCCTCATCAAGCCCACGGTGGATGTGAATTTCCGCATCGACCCCGTCAAATTCTACAAACTGCACACCTTCCGGGAGAATCCTTTCTTTGAGACACCGGCGCTCATCTACACCCTTATCGAGAATGATGTGCCCACCAAACCCGTTGTTGTCGATGCCCAGCAACTCAAGCAACAGATGTATGGCGAAGGAAGAAAGGAAGGTCAGGCGCAGGGAAACAGACAGGCCGATGGCTATGTGCGCCGGTATGACGGTCAGCAGAGCCGGGGTAAAGCACCAGTGAGAAAGCAGAATGCCGATATCATCGTCGTGGACTTGCATGCGTCGGAGGTGCTCGACACCACCGCCGGCATGTCATCGTCCGACATTCTCAACTACCAGCTCGACGTGTTCCGTCGCACCATGGAGGAACACAAAAGCGAGAAGGGGCAGAAAATCGTGTTCATACACGGAAAAGGCGACGGCGTGCTCAGGCAGGCTGTCATCAGCGAACTGCGCTACAAATACAAGAATTGCTATTATCAGGATGCCTCCTTCCAGGAATATGGCTTCGGAGCCACCCAGGTCACTATTAAGTGACGGCCATTTCGGGTGTCTTGGGTATTAGCTCATGTTACTTGCTGCGGCGAAACCGCAGCATACAGTGAAAACAAAGGGGTTAAAGCTTTATAGCCTTAACCCCTTTGCTTTAGGGTGGATTGGCTCCCTCGCAGATGACATGGTGGATGCTGTCGCACTTGTGATGATTCTTACTAAATCTCTTCTATCTCGCGGGGAGTCAGTCCAGTCAGGTCAGCGATGATATCTGTTGGGTATCCCTTGGATTTCATTCGTCGGGCAGTATCTCGTTTTTCCTCATCTCTTCCCTTTTCCAGCCCCTTTTCCAGCCCCTTTTCCAGCCCCTTCTCATATCTGATTTCTGCCTCGTCGACAAAAGCCTGCTCCACGCGGATGGCATCCCAGAACTTGTCGTAGGCGGCCATCTCGGTTTCGGTGT
>CAMHEL010000070.1 GCA_946184125.1 uncultured Prevotellaceae bacterium | reverse complement strand
GGCGGCAACTACCTGGAGGGCAACAACTTCGCCAACCGCTTCGACTGGAAGCAGACGATAGGCCATCCCGATGAGCGCCCCGGGCACCAGAGCCCTTGGGGATACCGCTCGTCCGACGGCCTCGGACTGCTGGAATTCCTGCAGTGGGCAGAGGATGTCGGCGCTGAACCTGTGGTGGGCGTCTTTGCCGGATATGTGCTCAACGGCGACCATCTCGATGGTGAGTTCGTAAAGCCCTTCATCCAGGATGCGCTCGACGAGATAGAATACATCATGGGCGATGCACAGACCACCAAGTGGGGAGCCGTCCGTGCCCGCGACGGCCATCCCGCCCCCTTCCCCCTTCACTATGTGGAGATTGGCAACGAGGACTTCTTCGACCGCAGCGGCAGTTATCCCAACCGCTTCAAGATGTTCTACGAAGCCATCAAGGCACGCTACCCACAACTTCAGATTATCTCAACAGTGGGCTATAACGCCTTGAAATCGAAAGCCATCCCCAATCCTGTGGTGGATGTGATTGACGAGCATTACTATCGCAATGCCCACGACATGTACCGCAACGCTTTCCAGTATGACCGCTACGACCGTACCGGTCCAAAGATTTTCTGTGGGGAATGGGCTACGCGCGAAGGTGCCCCGACCACCAACATGAACGCAGCCCTTGGCGATGCCGCATGGATGAGCTGCATGGAGCGCAACTCCGACATCTGCATCATGTCGTGCTATGCGCCACTGTTTGTCAACGTGGAGCAAGGTGCCATGCAGTGGCCCAGCGACCTGATAGGCTACGACGTGCTGAACTCCTACGGCTCGCCTTCCTACTGGGCCCAGGTGATGTTCTCGAAATACCTTGGCGACCGCATCGTGCCGGTAGAGGCGTCAGACCTTCCCCGACAGACACTGGACCGCAACGACGAGGCTGACGCAGTGTTCTATACTGCGACAAAGGATTCCAAGACGGGAAAGATCTACCTGAAACTGACCAATGCCGTAGGCAATGCCCAGAAACTGACCGTCAGGCTGGAGGGGGTCAAGAGCGTGAAGTCGAAAGCCAAGAAGATAGAGCTGAAGTCTGCCCGCCCCGATGACACGAACTCCATCGACAATCCCCGCAACATCGTTCCACAGGAAACGACCCAGAAAGTGGGCAAGCAGTTCCCCATCACACTGGCGCCATACTCCGTCACGGTGATAGAAGTCAACTGAAAATGTGCCGGCTCTGGCCATTCTCAACGTTTAGAAGTGAGGTAAGAGGACGCCTCATTCGTGGAAAAGAAAAACATGCTTTATTTTGCTGCAAATATACAAAAACTATCATTTGCAGCAAAATAAAAGGCCATTTTTACGTAATTTTTTAACTTTCCAAAAGACTTTCACCGACTATTATTTATTAGCGACTTTTGACCTATGAGTGACTGAGCAGAGTTACAAACAAATCGTTATATTCTTAACAAAGACTAAAAAATTTGTTTAATTTCTTGAAACATCATACCTTTGCGGTAAAGAAACGATGAGCCAGCTTTCGCTCATCAAGACTTTTCACGGTGATGAACTTGACGAAGAAACGACAAATAGCCTCATGGATACTGTTGGCAGTGTTTGTGCCAATGCTGGTCCTCTCGTCGGTTCACATTCACGACAGCCACGTCAGTGCAGAAACTACCTGCACGGAGTGTGTCGCTCACCATAGCCACAGCCACTTCGGCCAATCAGAAACGACGTTAGACGCCTGTGTGCTGTGCCAGTTTTTATCGCTTTCTTTCGTTGCCACTGCCGTGGTAATGGCGACGCCAATCTTTAATGTTTTTTCCAACCGGCATTTCTTGTTGCCCTGCGCTGTCCATATGGTCAGCTGGGGGCACATTGCCAAAAGAGGACCGCCGATGTGGTGACTCCTCAAAAATAATTCTTATTACATTTTTAAGGTATGTCCTATTTAATGATGCCGAGGCGTTTCTCGGCTTAATAGGACTCACCTTCATCTATTTCAACCATTAAAGATTAAAACAGAATGAGATCAAGATATATCATTCTGCCTTTGCTGTGTATATGCACGGCAGTGGCAGCACAAGAACCACGCCACAATCACTCTGAAGACTCGACCGACGTGTTCTTCCGCCACCTGGATTTGAACGAAGTGACAGTGACCGGCGTGACCGGCGACACAAAACTGAAACATTCCACAGCTCCCGTGAGCATCGTATCGCCACAAACACTGAGGGCGACGGCAGCGACCAACATCATCGACGCCATAGCCCATCAGCCCGGCGTGAGCCAGCTGACCACCGGCGGCAGCATCTCGAAACCCATCATCCGCGGACTGGGATACAACCGTGTGGTGGTGATGAGCGAGGGCGTCAGGCAGGAAGGCCAGCAATGGGGCGACGAGCATGGCGTGGAGGTCGATGGCAACAGCGTCGGCTCGGTGGAAATCCTCAAAGGCCCCGCATCGCTGATGTATGGCTCCGACGCCATGGCGGGTGTGGTCATCCTCCATCCACAGCCCACACTGCCGCAGGGAGAGATGCGGGCCAACGTCAGCACGGAGTACCAGACCAACAATGGGCTCTTCGACTATACACTGTCGATGGCAGGCAACCAAAAAGGCTTCGTATGGGATGCCAGATACAGCGACAAGATGGCCCATGCATATAAGAACAAATACGACGGCTACGTGCCAGGCTCACAGTTTCGTGAGCGTGCGGGGCGGCTGCTGCTGGGCGTGAACAAATCGTGGGGACACTCACGGCTGTCGTGGAATGCCTATCATCTCACGCCAGGCATCATCGAGGGAGAGCGCAACGAGGCGACGGGCAAACTGGTGTGCGCCACCGACAACGTAAAAACCTATGGCAAGGCCCTCCCCTTCCAGCAAGTGAAACACTACAAGGCGGTGTGGGACAACAGCATCAACCTCCCGTCGGGCTACCTGAAAGCCATCATCGGATATCAGCAAAACCGGAGGCAGGAGTTTGAGGAGAGCGCCGAGGAATACGAACTGTTTTTCAAAATGCATACGCTCACCTACGACCTCCGCTACGTCTCGCAGGAGTTCAGCGGATGGAAACTGTCAACGGGCATCGGCGGCATGTATCAGCAGTCGGGCAACGAGGGCGAGGAATATCTCATTCCCGACTACCGCCTCTTCGACTTCGGCATCTATGCCACCACCACAAAAAGCCTCAACGAGAAATGGACGCTGAACGGCGGTGTGCGCTATGACCATCGCCGGATGCATGGCGATGGACTCATCGAGGACGGCGAGCAGCGCTTCATGGACTTCACCCGGCACTTCAACGGCTTGACGGGCAGCGTAGGTGCCGTATGCAACGTCAACAGGCACCTCAACCTGCGCCTGAACGTCGCCCGCGGCTTCCGCACACCGAACATGAGCGAACTGGCCTCCAACGGCGTGCACGAAGGCAGCATCCGCTACGAACTGGGCAGCCAGCAGCTCAAGGCCGAATACAGTCTTCAGGCCGACCTCGGCGCCGACTTCTCGTCAAGATACTTCTCTGCGCAGGTTGCCCTCTTCGCCAACCGCATCGATAACTACATCTTCACACACCGACTTCAGGAGGTCATCGAGCCAGGATACCTCACCTATGCCTATACACAGGGCGATGCCCGTCTGCTGGGTCTCGAAGCCGGCATCGACTTCCACCCTATCCACTCCATCCACTTTTCCAATTCCTTCTCGTATGTCGATGCCCAACTCCTGGACCAGCCTGCCGACACCAAGTACCTGCCCTTCACACCAGCGCCACACTGGTCGTCGGAACTGAAATGGGAGCTTTCCCACCATTCGCACACCACAGTCAACCACCGCCACACCACCGACGCCAACCACCGGTCCTTGTTCAACAACCTCTTCGTCGCCCTCAACCTCGACAGCTATCTGAGGCAGACCCACATCTACAGTGCCGACGAGACCGAAACCGAGACACCGGGCTACGCTTTGCTCAACCTCTCGGCTGGCACCGACATTCTGGTGAAAGGCAAGAAGATAGCTGAGTGCTACATCACAGCCAACAACCTGCTCGACAAAGCCTACCAAAACCACCTGAGCCGCCTGAAATATGCCGATGAAAATGCCGTGACCGGCCGGCGAGGCGTCTATAATATGGGCCGGAACATCATCTTCAAAGTCGTAATTCCTATCATCATAAGTAGGTAATTGGGGGGTCCACCTAAAAATCATCATAAATGTGGAGTCTGATTTTCATCTGTTTGTTGTAACTTTGCACCCGAAAAAAGCGCAAGATTCATGAGAATGAGATATTTGTTATTATCTTTAGTTTTCGTACTTGCTTTGCAGGTGCACGCCCAGAAACAGGATGACATGAAAAAGGCGGTGGAATATCTGGCATCCCAGGAACTGGGTGGCAGATATCCTGCCACCGCCGGCGACACCCTGGCATCGGAATTCATCGTCGGCAAACTACGCGGGCTGAAGCTCAAGCCGATTGTCAAGGGAAAGAAGAAGAAAGCCTTCTTTCACGACTTCACCTATGGGAAGAACGAGAAAAGGACCACCCATAACATCATCGCCGTCCTCCCGGGAACGGACAAGCGTCTGCGGAACGAATACATCGTTGTTGGTTCGCATTACGACCATCTGGGGTTAGGTGGTGAAGGGTCTGGCTCCCGCCGTCCCGACACAGTGGCCGTGCACCCAGGTGCCGACGACAATGCGAGTGGCGATGCTGTGGTTCTCGAACTGGCCAAGCATTTCAAGAAGGTGCGCTCGCCACGAAGCATCATCTTCGCATTCTTCGGTGCCGAGGAGCAAGGCCTTGTCGGCTCCAAGTTTTTTCTGGAATGGATGAAACAGGCCGACGGCCGGCGCATCAATCTCCCTGCCGACAGGAAAGGGATTGTCGCCATGGTGAACCTCGACATGGTGGGGCGCATGCGCGACAACGCCATGAGCGTATCGGGCACGGGGACGAGCAGTGGTTTCAAGGCCATGGTAGAGTCTGTAGCCGAACAAGCCCACCTGAATGTCACCTGCATTCCAGATGGCTATGGCCCAAGCGACCATGCCTCGTTCGTGGCAGCCGACATCCCCGTCCTCTTCCTCACCACGGGTGGGCACATGGAGTATCACACCCCAGCCGATGTGCCTTCCACCCTGAATTACGACGGCATGCAGCAGACCCTGGAGTTCACACAGCAACTGATAAGCCAGTTGGCAGCCATGCCCGAGACACCCGATTACATCAATGTGCCAAGCAGCCAGAAGATGAGCCATGCCAAGTTCAAGGTCACTTTAGGCCTCATGCCCGACGTGATGGGCGCGAGCAGCGTTCCCGGTCTGCGGGCCGACATCGTGGTGGCAGGCAAACCCGCGCACAATGCCGGCATCAGGAGTGGCGACATCATCCAGGAGATAGATGGCAAGCCGCTCAAGGACATCAATGAATACATGGAGCGCCTGGCGGAACTCACGCCGGGCACCACCATCCCCGTGAAAGTGCTCCGGGGCGAAGAGACCATCATATTTCAAGTTCACTTAACTCCCCCCATAAGATGAAAAAAAGCATTTATTGGCTTTTGGCTGTCGTCATCACATTGGTACTGAGCATATACCAGCGCATGACGGGGCCAACTTACCCCAAGAAAGTGACCGTGGAATGCAACGGGGAAAACTACAAGATGAAACTGCCCAGAAGTGGCGTGCAGCACGACGAGGCCGTTGTCCTGAAGGGCGTGCCATCGGGTACCAAGGCACAGATGCACTACCGCCGCTACCCTACGTCGAATAACTACACCACGGTGGATTTCAGTTGCAAGGACGGCGAGTTGCAGGCCACTTTGCCCGTTCAGCCTGTCGGCGGCAAACTGCAATATTACATCACCGTCGACGGCAAGGACTATGCTGCCGACGAGCCCCCCGTCATCCGTTTCCGCAACGATGTCCCGGCCGGCATCCTCATACCACACATCCTGTTCATGTTTGCGGCCATGCTGTTTGCCGTCTACACCTTCCTGCTGGTGATTACCGGCAAGAAATACAGCAAGTGGTTGAAAATCACCGTGGCGACCCTCTTCATCGGAGGTTTCGTCTTTGGTCCTTTGGTGCAGCATGAGGCATTCGGCCCCTGGTGGACGGGCTTCCCCTTCGGAACCGACCTTACCGACAACAAGACCCTCCTGTCCTTCCTCTTCTTCCTCGCAGCCCTTGCCACGCTGAAGTGGAAGCACAACAAGTGGGTCGTCGCCCTCGCGGTCCTGTTCATGATAGTCATTTTCAGCATCCCACACAGCACATACGGTTCTGAGTATGACTACTCCACCCAGCAGTTGGGAACAGGAAAATAGAAATTGCACAACGATTTTCCCAAGTTCTTACACTCTAATCATTTCTAAATTAATAAAATCATTCATTCAATTGTGTATTTATGAAAATCAAAGTATTTATGACAATGTTGGCTGCAGTGGCCGTCGTGGTAGGTTTTTCTTCTTGTGGAAGCGACGATGATGAGCCCGATACAGCCTTAGCCTCCCAGGTGATAGGCTCCTATACAGGTGAGGAGGTGATGACGGTAATGGGAGACGACTCCAACAGCACCACGACATACGAGTTTACCAAATCGTCTGACATCTCCGTCGATATGACCATCCCGCCGACAGCAGGCGGTGGGCCAATGGCTCTTCCCGCACTTCCGGTGAAGAACATCACCCTCATCAAGAGCGGCAATAACATTACAGGCAAGGTTTCTTTGTATTCTGGCACTGTGACCAACTCCGCCGGGGATGAGAAGTCGTATACCGTGAGCGATTTGGTAGCCATATTCAACGGCAAAGCCGTTGTGGTGACGTATGTCCTGAAATACGGCAACATGCCCTTCCCCTTTGTAGGGAAATTCACAGGAACAAGGAAATAGGTTGTGACAGCATTATTAAAAGGAAGACGATCTCATTCTATCATAGCTGGCATGGCTTTGGCCATGCTGGCTTTTCATCTCTCTGCCCAGACCCCACCGCCCCTTGCCACAGCGGACAACGAGGAAGCCGACAAGGCGACATCGCTGAACGACTCGATAAACCTTGAGCCAATCGTCGTGACGGGGTCGTATTCGCCCAAGGCACTTAAGGACGCGCCAGTGGTCACACGCCTCATCACGCTGCACGACATCAAGATAGCCGATGCGACAAACATTCAGGACATGCTCACGCAGGAGATACCGGGACTGGAGTTCGGCTTTGCCATGAGCCAGGAGACGTCGCTCAACATGAGCGGGTTCGGCGGCAATGCCGTCCTCTTCCTTGTCGACGGAGAGCGCATGGCAGGAGAGACCATGGACAACGTCGACTACAACCGCATGAGCCTCGACAACGCTGGGCGCATAGAGATTGTGAAAGGCGCCTCGTCGGCTCTTTACGGCTCAAATGCCGTGGGGGGAGTGGTCAACATCATCAGCCGCGAGAACAAAGAGCCTTGGACAGCCAACGTCAACTCACGCTTCAACACCTTTGGGAAAGAATGGCGCCATGGTGCCAGTTTCTCCTTCAACACAGCGAAATGGAACTCACAGACGAGTTTCCAGCATACATCAATCGACCCTGTCAACCTGCCCAAGCCCTACTCTTCCGAGGAGATAGCCATGGAACTGATGAAGAAGGCGCAGGGCTTGCCTTACGATGAGTCGGTGCTGAAAGACGACTCCAACCTCAGCCGCCTGTATGGCCAGAAAACCTACAACATCAAGGAGCGCGTGATATGGCGGGCCACCGACCAACTGACGCTTACCGGACGGGGCAGCTATTTCTTCCGCACAAGCGAGCGCGACACTTACAACTATCATTTCAATGCCTTCGGCGCAGGACTGAAAGGCAAGTACGCATGGAACAATGGCCGCCATCTTGAGGTGTCGTATGCATTCGACCAGTACGACAAGGCCAACTTCATGCCCGACGGCACACGCACCCACGACCACGACTACAGCAACCAGCAGCATGTGGTGCACGCGCTGTTCAGCAACTCGTTCGGCAAGAACAACCTCATCCTTGGAGCCGACTACATGCATGACTACCTCACGACCTATCAATTCATCGACAACAGCAGCAACACACAGAACAATGCCGACGGCTTTGCGCAGTTCGACTGGAACATCACCGACAAGCTGAACATTGTGGGCAGCATCCGATACGACTATTTTTCTGCCTCCGCCAAGAAGGCGCTTACCGAGCGTCTCGCGGTGGTATTCAAACAACCCTGGATGACCTTTCGCGCCAACTATGCCAGCGGTTTCCGGGCTCCCACGCTCAAAGAGATGTACATGCACTTCGACATGGGCAATATGGGATATATGATTATGGGCAATCCCGACCTGGAGCCGGAGAAGAGCCACAACATCAACGTCGCCATAGAGAGAATCAACCACATCAGAAACGGCGGTTTCCTGAATGGTACATACACCTTCACCCTCGTGGGCTACTGCAATATATTCGACAAGCGCATCACCACCGTCGGGCGCTACTGGGTCGTCGACAGGTCGTACGCCGCTGGTGGCTATCAGATTATGCCCCATGACGACCGTCTGGAGAAATACGGCTCCGGAGATGATGTGAAATACAGATACCATGCTGCCGACGGCAACACCTACGAGGCATTGTCGAGCGCCCTTTACTGGAACGAGGAAGGTGTGAAGGTATGGGGTGTGGACGTCAGCATTGGCCATGCCCTGGACTGTGGATTGTCGATAAAGGTGAACTACTCATGGATGCATGAGACGGGCAACGTCGTTTTCTCTCAGTTCTCACAGCCCCGCTCACACTCCATGACATGGCGCCTCAGCTATACCCATCGCCTCTCACGCCACTATGCCTTCGACGCAGCCATCTCCGGCCGGAACCTTGGCAAGCCGCAGTCGGGCCAGAAGGATGTCGACCAAGGCTATACCATCTGGAAACTGATGATACAGCACCACATCTGGCGCGGCATCAACGTCAACAACGCCGTCGACAACCTCTTCAATTTCAAACCGAAAACCTATTACTATTGTTCGCCGCAGACCACGGGCACAGCCTTCAGCATAGGGCTTTCCATCGATTTGGACAAGGTAATTTGTAAAAAATGAAAAGAATATGAACAAGCGAAGCGTCATCCCTCTCCTGCTCGTTGTTTTCACAGTGGCAGGGCAAGCTCTTTTTGCACAACAAGCAAAAGAGGAATCTCTTATCAGTCAGCAGCACCTGAACGACTCGACACCTACGAGAGAAGAGCAGATAAGGGATTCTATCCTTGCTGCCGAGAATGAGAAGAGAAAGGACTCGCTGCTCCTGCTTCATTCCAAGGTCATCGACCAGCAAGCCATTCCCGCCGACACATCGGTGAGGACAGGAGTGCTGAAGAATGGACTGACCTACTATGTGCGCCACTGTCCGGAGCCCGAGAAAAAGGCCAACTTCTGCTTACTGGTAAAAGGCGGCTCGGTCATAGAGAAGGACAACGAGCGGGGCGTGGCCCACTTTGTCGAGCACATGATGTTCAAGGGGACGAAACACTTCCCCGGACAAGAGGTGATTGGCTTCATGCAGCGCAACGGCATCCCGTTCGGGCACGACAGCAATGCCTTCACGGGTTACACGACGGTGCGTTATTTCCTCAACTCCATCCCCACCGGCGATGTAGTGCAGATGGACTCGTGCTTGCTCCTCCTGCGCGACTGGGCAGGCGAAGCCACTATCAGTGACAGCGATGTGGAAAGCGAGCGCAACGTCATCGTCGAGGAATGGCGAAGCAGAAACACAGTGTCGATAGCACAGCAGTTCATCAGCGATTTGCTGAACAACTCTTTCTACACGAAGCGAATACCCATCGGCGACCAGGAAATCGTGAAGAATTGCCCTCCCAAGCTCATCCGCAACTTCTACAAACACTGGTATCAGCCACAAAACCAAGCGGTGGTTGTGACAGGCGACTTCGATGCCGACAAGATGGTGGAGAAGATACGGAAAACGTTTGGCACGATGAAACGCGGCAAACATACCGTCGCAGAACTGCCTGCCATTCCCGAACTTGAGACCCCTCAGGCACACGTTTATCAAGAGCCCCAACTTCCATTCCATGCCTGTTCTGTCATCCTCAGACTGCCAAAACAAGACCGTGCGCAGAAGAACCTGGTGGGAGACCTGAGGAACGAGCAGCTCATCGACAAGATAAAGATATTGATGGACGACCAACTAAAAGCCATCAAAACCAAGGATATTCTGGCAACCTCATCATACATCCTCAACCCGGCAGACATCAAGGACGCCAAGTTCATCGTCTTTGAGATGAACTCCTCGCCCGACAAATGGAAATCGACACTGGAGGTGCTCATGAAAAAGATAGAAGCCATCCGCCGCAAGGGATTTACTGATTTCAAAAGAAATCCGCACAACCAACTAAGCCCATCCTACAACGACGACTGCACTGCCATCCTCTTTCCCGACACGGTATACAGCCAATTCGTGTCAAAAAGAAGCAACGACTGGACAGAAAGGTTCACCAGCAGCTTTTTCAGCGGAAACGCCATCAATGATTATAGCAGTGAAAAGGCCGCGGTTAGTCATATTGCCAACACCATCACCAAGGAACAGCTCGACGAGATGTTCAGGGAGTTGACCGATGGGCGCAACATGCTGGTGGACGCCATGTTTCCCAAAGACGCGACGCTTCCGACTGAGGATGAAGTAATGGAAATCATACATCGGGTGCGGAACATGAAAGATGAGGAACTTGCCGATGTCGAAGTGAAAGGCGCCAAGAAACTGGAGAAACTCCACATCAAGGACCTCGACATCAACCCAACGCCGGGCTCTGTCGTGAAAACGACCGTTCGCAACGACAGCATCAGTGAGTTGCTTTTGTCGAATGGCGTGAAAGTATTGCTGTGGAAAAAGAAAACCGACCGCAACTCCATCAACATGATGTTCGACCGCCCGATGGGATACTCTGCGCTTCGTGACGACGAAATCGCGTTTCAAAACATGCTCTCATCATGCAGAAGACACTTTGAATACATCGGCGGCAGTTCATGGGTCCAAGCAAAACCTTATGACGATGTGTTAGATGTTCCTTTATCTTTCCATGTCACTGACAGCGTGGAGCATTGGAAAAATATTGAGCAGCAGCTGAAGATGATCCATGCTTCACTGACAACCACAGAAGTGGACTCGGTGGAAGCAGCAGAACAGCTCGGCAACATACAAGCGGCAGTGATAGCCACCAGCAATCCCATCGTGCAGGCACAACTCAGAGTGCAGAACTTGCCTGCAGCATCTGTCAAGCGCCTCATGCCTCCTACCGTTGAGCAAGCGGCCACTTACACAGTGGAGCGTTTCAGAGAAGTGGTGAAGGACTATTGTTCCAACTTCAACGGTTCGGTGCTTGTCGTTCAAGGCGAAGTGGATGCCGACACCATTCAGCCGCTCCTGCTCAAATACATCGGTTCGCTTCCCTCGAAACCAGAGCCGGTGAAGCGCACGACCTGGGAAGCCGACCACTACAAGACCACCAACACCACTGTTGTGGAGAAGATGGAGAACGCCACTCCGTTCTGTGCCACCTACCTATACTATACTTGGGAGAAAGGCTTTCAATACACACAGCAGACGCATGCCCACAACCAGGTGCTGATGAGTGTGCTTGGCAAAATCCTGCTCAACACGTTGCGTATTCAGCACAGCGATGTCTATACTCCGCAATGCATCGTCCAGGATGATTTGCTGCCCATTCATCGCATGAAATGCATCATCGCCTACACCTGCGACCCCAAGCAACGCGAGCGCATAGCAAAAGACGTCACACAGCTCGTTCAGGAAATGGCTGAGGGCAACCTCATCACCCAGGACCTCATCGACAGCTACATCGCTGAGCGGGAGAAACTCAAGGACAATTATAAGGGCAATGACTACAGCCTCCGCTCCGACCTCCTCGCTGCCGAGCTCAATGGCCTTGTCGTCAAAGAGGGCGACACCTCGTACATCAAGCAAGTCACCCCCTCATCTCTCAAAGCCCACTTGAAACAATTGCTCAAGAAAGGAAACCTGCACATAGGATACCTGACTACAGAGTGAGGATGGGACATACTATACTTCTGTAGGTGATCAAAATTAGATGACAGTAACAGATAATTTTGATTACCTACTTCTGTATTTTGTGCAGTTCTACAGAATACGATGGGGCGCTTTTCCCTATACGATATAGGGAAACGGCCCTCTCGGTTTAGGAAAAATCCCTTTCATGGTCGTGTTTTTCGCCATATCTTTGCATTAGAAAAAGCAAAGAATAGTTCAACCATCAAAAAAGATACGATTATGAAGAAGATGATGACCTTGGTGATGATGATGACGATAGCCATCTCCGCCGCAGCAATGCCGTTCAACACCGCACGCAACGAGGCCATGTTCCTTTCCGACAAGATGGCCTACGAGCTCGGCCTGACAGCAACACAATATGACGCAGTGTATGAAATCAACCTCGACTACCTGCTCAACATCGATACCCGCGCCGACGTGTTCGGTTTCTGGTGGGAAGTACGCAACCGCGACCTGCGCCTCGTGCTCAGCCCCTGGCAATACGACCGCTTCATGGCCAGCGAGTGGTTCTACCGTCCCGTCATCTGGGCCAACAGCGGCTGGTCGTTCTCCATCTACACCCGCTACGGTGTCGGAAGGATGTTCTTCGACCGCCCTGCAGTGTTCGTGACCTTCAAGGGTGGACACAGCCATAGAGGCAGCAGCTTCTACAGCGGACACCACTTCGACAAGCCCAACCCTCCCAAGGGCCATGGCAATCATGACAACCACCATAACAACGGAAGCTGGAACCACAACGGCAACCACAATGGCAATGGCAACCATAACAACGGAAGCTGGAGCCACAACGGAAACCACAATGGCAATGGCAACCACAATAACGGAAGCTGGAGCCACAATGGCAACCACAATGGCAACGGCAACCACAACAACAACCACAATCCCTCGGTGGGTGGCGGCAACCGTCCCATGCCGGGTAGTGGCAACAACAACCCCTCGATGGGTGGCGGCTTCGGCAACAGCCATCGCAGCGGGTCGGCCACTACACCCACCCGCACCTTCGGCACCCATTCTGCCGGCAGTCAGGGCAACATTGGCAACAATGCTCCAAGGGGAACCTTCGGCAACCGTCCTGCCGGCAACCAAGCCAGCAATGGCAGCAATGCTCCCAGGAGAACCTTCGGAGGTGCACAAAGGTAAGCTTACTTCCACATACACAGCATGGGCAACCATGATGCACCGACTATCTTCTCCACACCCTCGAGTCCTGAGGGTGTGGAGAATTTTTATTGAAGATTTTTTCGCAACCAAAATAATCTTCCAATATCGTGCAATCCGAATGCTATGACGCTTGCTTCAATATTGGACCTTGGGCCTTAGTCCATAAACTTTAGTTGAAATCTCCTCAAAGAACTGACTCACCTGATTTTCACGGTCTCTGCTCCGACCTTCAACACATACACCTGATTGTTGGACTTGAGCGGGATGCGTATGTCGGCGCCGTTACCACGTGCTTTGCCGAGGAGCATGCCCCGCACATCATAAAGCATGATGCTGGTGCCGCTGTTCACCCCGCTGACAACGAGTTGGCTGTCGTCGATGCGCCAGTTCCAGTCACGAGCCGCCAGGTCGCTGATGCCATCGGCAGTGCCCATGATGGCAGTCAGTTTCAGTTTCTTGCACGACGGCATGACAAACGAGTAAACCGGTTCGTTCACCTCTGTGGTGGTCGTAGTGTTGTTGGTGGCGGTCTTCTCCACCTTCCATCCTTTCACCTCTCTTCCCTCTTCGCCTTTCGCCTCAACAGTCAGTTGTCGGTTGGCGAAGAACTTACCATCGAAATCAGCGTTATTGATGGTCACGCCGTTGACGATGGTGGTGACCGGCTCAGTCAAGTCTTTGTTGATGACCAGAGGAGTGGGTGTGCCCAACTTATAATAGTTGGCCACGAATGTATAGAAATAATTGGTGCGCTGGCTGAGCCAATTGCGTGCGTTATTGATTTCGTTGTCAATCTCCTGCTCATAATTGGGCTGCCATCCCCAGCCGCCCCAGCCGCCCCAGCCGCCCCAGCCACCCCAGCCACCGCCAGAGGTGGCCTCGCGGTGCTTGGCCAGTTCGGGCTTGGCCAGTTCTGCCATGGGGTCCCAGATGGCCCGGGTGCCCCTCTCGTTGAGGAAGTCGCCCATGTATATGGCGGTGTGGTCGATGAACTCCCGTTTGAAGTCGGCGTCGGCCATCAGGCTGCGGAACAATTGAGTGGCCTGTGAGGTGTTGGCCCAGTTGTTGCTTGAGTCATAGTTGTGATTGTAAATCCACTCGATGGTGTTGTAGTTGGCATTCCGCCCGTACAGTCCGAGTCCGAAGTCGGTGTCTTTCGATATCCATCGCCATCGTCCACCGTCGGCAATCGGTCGCCACACGACGATGTTGTTGCCGGGGAAGTCGAGGTTGCAGAAGTAGAGGTTCATGATCATGAGGTTGATGAACTCCTGGCAATCCATGATCTGCTCATATTCATCCATGGTGTGCCCCGCCTGGTTGTAGAATGCCTTGAAATCGTTGTAGTTGTCGAGTGTTCCGGCTTTGAGTTCCTCCACCATCTTGCTGTTCTCCTGTGAGATTTCAACCATGTCGATGTCCTCGAGTCCGTTGCCTTTCTCATCGGTGTAGTTGGTATAGATATTGTCGTCGTTGCTCCTTTCACGTATGTTGAGCATGCCTTGGTAAGCGCCATTGAGGAAGATGGCAGCCGGGCGCCATGCCTGCCAGTCGAGGTCGGTGTTCTGTGCCATGACGCGCTGAATGATGGCATCGCGCATATAGAGTCCTCCGAAGTCATTGCCGGCGTTGCGCAGCATGATGCTTTTGAAGTCGGTGAGACCGGGTTTCTGGTCGGGGAAGAACTCATAGTCGAAACGTTTTGCGCCGAAGCGCTTGTTGGCATATACGGCGAGCGACTTGAGTGGGTGCTCACGCGACTGTCCGCCCATGACTCGCGTCTCGCAGAGCTGGTTGATGACACTTTCGCTTCCTGGTGCGTCGAACATCTCGATATTGATGGGTCGCCGCCAGTCTTTCTTGTTCTCCTTGTTGGGGTTGTTTTTGATGATGCCTATGGCGTTATCGTTCATATACCGGTCGTCGGTGACGATGGATATCACCGCGATGGTCATCTGCCTGTCGAGGAAGATGTATGACTGCGCGGTGGATACCGGCGAGAGATAACCCTCGCAGAACAGTTTTGCCCTGATGACCTTGTTGGAATTGATGCTGATGGGGCTGCGGTAGACGGTGCTTGAAGCGGTGGGCTCCTTGCCATCGGTGGTATAGCGGATGACGGCCCCTTCGGGTGTCCCCTCGGGCATCGAGAGTGTCAGTTGGAGGGTCTGCGACGAGGTCATCACACTCCCTTTCCTGCTGAACACCGGTTCTCCCAGTATGTCCGCACAGGTCTTCCCACAGTTGGCCTTCCCTGGTGTTGGTGTGGCCTGGTATCCCCATTCTCCGGCTCCGTCGGTCTTGCGTCCGTAAGCGATGTTGGGCGCAGGCATCTTGGCGAGTTGCTCCACCTTGTCGACTATCTCATCGCCTTTGAAGAGGTAGACGCTGCCGTCCTTTCCCGTCTCCAGGCGGAAACTGGTGTGCATGCCGCTCTCCTCTTTGTCGCAATAGACCACGGCATATGCTTTGGCACTGAGCGTCTTGTTGGGCAACTGCCATGCTTTACCCACTTTGTCTTTGACGCCCAATTTGTAGTCTTTGAGATTGACAGCCTCGGTTCCGCTGTTGTACAGCTCGACCCATGAGTCGGGAAACTCATTCAAATCATCCATGATGCAGTCGACGTTCGATTGCATCAATTCATTGATTACTACTTGAGCATGAACGGAGAGGCCAAAAGCCGAAAAAAAAGCAAGAACGAAATAACGATAGTACATAGGTGTTGGTAATAATTTCTCTGCAAAATTATATCTTTTCAATTAGATAAGCCATTTTATCAAATCTAAAAAAAGGGGGATGAAACATATTATCAAGATTTTGTTATTTTTGAAGAATAAGTTGACGCCCTGCATCTTATTACAAAAGAAAATGTTCTGAATGAGCAATTGTTGTAAATCAATATAGCACACTTGCTAATTCATAGGAAAATGGCTGTTTTTCTTGCATATTTCCCTTTATTTTCCTACTTTTGCACAACAAAATCTATCGAACAATACTATGTGATTATGAAAAAGATGTTATTACTGATTTTGGCCGCCATGGTCATGCTACCATGTGCCGCCCAGCGTCCTGGCTTGGTAAAAGACGAGGATGGGTACACCAACATCCGCAAAGGCCCAGGCACCAACTATGCGATAGTGGATAAAGTGCCCGACGGAATGTTCATCAGTTTCGGCCCGGGTCAGGGCAAATGGTACAAGGTCTACACCACCTATACCGATGGCTCCGAACAGGAACTCTTGGGCTACATCCACTCCAGCAAGGTGGTGGTGCCCAAACGCCAGGGACCATGCAAGATGGTCGCCCATGTGGTGGACGAGGATGGCTACACCAACATCCGCAAAGGTCCGGGCACACGATATGCCATTGTGGGCAAAGTACGCGACGACAGCTACATCCTTTGCAGTGGCGACTTTGATGATGGCTGGTATAAAGTCTATACCCAGACTGGCACCTTCCGTGGCTATATGAGTGCTAAGAAACTGGAGGTCACCGAATCGCCCTGTTTTTAGTCTCTTAAGTGCTAAAATGGAACTCACCCAAGGTGGGTTCCATTATTTATGCCGGAAAGCGACCGAAAAGAGATTGAGGGAATGCTGCCATCACAAAAAAACAGCATTAACAGAACCCACCTTAAATATTTGACAGCAATGAAACAACAACGATATGCAGTAGTAGTGCTTTTTGCACTGATAGTAGCTTCGAGCATGCTGAGCATGAAGAGTTACAGGGCCACGGAAGAATTGGTGACCAACGACATGAACCAGGCCCTTGCCAAGGCATTGGACGAACAGCAGTCGGACGTCATCAGTGCCGACACCATTCAAGCGTTCAACAGCCATCTGCAAATAGAGGCATTGAAGGGAAATGCTGTCCTGTCGGTGGACACCAAGAAGGGCTTCCGTCCGCGTCCACAAGTATCAAGAGCCACCATCCTCTCGCTTTCTGACCAGCGCCCTTCGATGGTGCTTTGGTCGATGGTGCTGCTGTGGGGCTTCTTCTGCCTGCGCCAGCATAAGCGGCTGTCGGCCCTGGGCCTTTATGGTGGACTGGCGCTGCAAGATGGCCGATTCGTCAATGCCAAAGGCATCGAAGTAAAACTCACCCCGATGCAGCAGCAACTGATGGAGATGCTGTGGCATTCACCCTCTCACAAACTGTCGAAAGCCGAGATTTGCGATGCGCTTTGGCCCAAGAAAGAGGATGCAAACGCAACGCTGTACACTCTCATCCGACGGATGAAACCCATCATAGAAGAACATTCCAACCTCAAAATAGAATCAGACAGAGGAAAATCTTATGGTCTGACTATTAGATAGTTAGACTATTGTCGGCAAAATGTCAGACAAATGTCAGCCATTATTTTGGGTGACTTGTCGTTCTCTTCATACCTTTGCACAAAAAGCAATAGTATGAAGAGATTTTTTATCTTTGCGATGCTGATGGCCTCACTCTCTGCTTCGGCACAGCAGGAAGTGGAATTACAAGAGGTGACCGTGCAAGGCTCCAAAGTGGTGCAGCGGGTCGACGGACTGACCATCTATCCCACACGGCAACAATTAGAGAGTTCCACGAATGGCTATTCGCTGTTGGCGAAACTGACGCTGCCACATCTGCGTATCGACCCCGTGATGCATACCGTCACGGCACTATCGAACCTCGGTGGTGTGCAGGTGCGTATCAATGACATCGTAGCATCGAAAGAGGACTTGCTCTCACTCGATATGAAAGCGGTGCGACATATCGACTATATCGACAATCCAGGGGTAAGATATGGTGAGGGCATTTCCTACATCGTCAATATCTTCGTGAAGAAGCCCGTCAGCGGTTATGACCTCGGAGCAGACCTGACGAACACCCTCACAGCCGTGAACGGTGACGAGACTGTCTTTGGGAAGTTCAACTACGGAAGGAGCGAGTTTGGAGTGAACTACTCGCTGGGCTATCAAAACTTCAAGGGTGGGGAATACGAAGAAGAGGCGACTTACCAAATGGAGGACGGTGGGAAACGAAGCATGAGGCGCAGGCAATTAGATGGGCAAGACAAGCATCTCGACCACAATCTCCAACTCACCTACAGTCTAAGCGATTCGAACTATGTGTTCCAGTCGAAACTCTCTGCCCGACGCGATATTCAGCCCCAAAGGTCGTGGACTAAGTTTGAGACTTACGAAGACCATTCTCTGTCTCGCACCTCATCGCCTATACTCGACCTATATTTCCATCGCGACTTCAAGCGCCATCAGTCGCTGACAGCCAATGCTGTCGGAACATATATCAAGACCGATAGCCACTATGAGCACAACGAGGGCGGAAACTATGCCTATAACGTAACGGGAAAGACCTATTCGCTCTGGACCGAGGCCGTCTATGAGAACCGCCTGCAGCCCTTCACGCTATCACTTGGTGCTCAGTATGGGCAGAAATACATTCACAATGTGTATTCGGGCGATGCCGCCGCCGACAACGCTATGCGTTCATCCATGTTCTATTTCTTCGGCCAGCTGAAAGGTCGTCTTGGCCAACTCGGCTATATGGGAGGATTGGGTGTGAGCACACGTTACTATCGGCAGGACGGATGGGACGACCGCTTTCTGCTGTTCCGACCTAAACTGACGCTTTCATACCCATTGGCTAAGAATCTGAAAGCGAGATACGACTTCGAGGTGTCGCAGCATGTGTCACAGATTGCCCTCGTCAGCGATGTCACTATCAAGCAGAATGCGATGGAGACCTTGGTGGGCAATCCTGAGATTACGCCCAACCGTGTCACTTCGCACGACCTCCGTCTGACTTATTCCATACCAAGGTTGACGACCGAATTGCAAGGCTATTATCGGCTGAATGCCAACTGTAACATGGAGAAATACACCCGTGAGGACGGACATTTCTATCAGACACAGACCAATGCCGACAACGAATGCAGTTTCTTCTTCATCCAGAGTTACAACCGATGGGAGGCCATAGCAGAGCATCTTTCCGTCACCCTCTATGGAGGTCTCTACCGCTTCTTCAACTTTACCGACGACTATCGCCATACTTATACGGCATTCAACGGGGGTGCCAGCATCGAAGCCTACCTTGGTCGCTGGACACTGACGGCATACGCTGATAACGGCTGGAACTTCATGGAAGGTGAACATCGGGGCCATCAGGCACCCTCCTGGTATCTCTCGGCATCATACCAGATGAAGAATGTCACCTTATCACTCTATGCCCAGCAGCCTTTCTGCACACGTCCGCTCAGACACGAGACAGAAGTTCTTAACCGGTACATCCACAAAGAGGTGTCACAGCACAACCGCGATTTAGGCAACATGCTGACACTCAACCTTACCTGGCACCTGTCGTCTGGACGAAAATACCGCAACATTCAGCGCACCATGAACCATCGGGATACAGATACGGGCATCCTGCAAAGCAAATGACGGAGGAGATGTTAGACTTTAGACTTTAGACGCTAGACTTTAGACTTTAGGCTTTAGACTTTAGACGCTATACTTTAGACTTTAGGCTTTAGACGAAGCCATCGGCCCGAATCCAACGAACATACGTCTAAACTCCCAAACTCCTAAACTCCAAAGAATAGACGCTAGACTTTAGACGCTAGACTTTAGACGCTAGACTTTAGACTTTAGACG
>CAMHEL010000069.1 GCA_946184125.1 uncultured Prevotellaceae bacterium | reverse complement strand
CAACCCTCAACCCTCAACTCTCAACTCTCAACCCTCAACTCTCAACTTTAACTAACGTCTAACGTCTAATCACAAACCTCAAACCTCAAACCTCAAATCATCTGTTCTTATGCCCCAAATACCATCGGTGGGTGAAAATGACATATACGGCAAGGGCAAGACAAGTGAGCACCAATCCGATGGCGGCGGCACGCGTGGGGAAAGCGAACCCCACCCATAACCCTGCTGCCAAGCCAGCCTCCCAAGAAATGAAGAAAGAACTCTGGGAGGTTCCCCGCCGGCTATGCTCGCTTAGTTTGATGAAGAACAAGAGGAACCGCGAACCGATAAGTCCCATGCCCAGCCCTACAAGAATGGGCACAGTGACGGGGTGCGTGGCGCGCCCTGAGATAATGATGAGCAGCGCCGCCCCCAAGAGGATAAGGCCAGCCACCGTCTCACTCATCAGCTCAGCATTGACAAACACAAATTTCTCGGCTGCCAATGCCAGCATGAAACCCATCATGAGTGCGGCGAAGAATGGCGCATAGTGCAGTTCGCCACTGATGACAATGCCCAGCACCGCAGTGATGACCAGCAAGTTGGCCATCAAGGGCCATGCATGCGGCATGAGGAAACGGTCGAGGCTGAAGAGCCGCACATTGTCCTCTGGCGTGCGGAAAGGGAAGGGTACTGCAGCCACCAACAGAAGAGCGGCAATGGCAAGGGCGGCGGAAGTCCATGTGGCAGTGTGATGGCCGAAGTGGTTGGCCACGAGGATGGCAGTGAGCGGTCCAAGCGATATGGCAAATCGGCCAAACCATGCCTCGGCGTAGTTCGCCTCGGTGCGCTGTGGTGCCTCGCAAGTGTCGATGACCAGTGTGCTCATGATCACCATCTGTGCCAAACCGAAAAACGCGCCAGTAAACAGACGGACAGCCATCAACACCTGTTGAGCCGGCCAAAATTGCCTCCAGGGAAAGACGACGGGAAAGAGCAATGCCACCACAACGGCAAAGATGGCATAGATGCACACTTTGTTGCGCCTGTGCAACTGCACGAGATAAGAGCAGAAGCCACCGAGAATGAAAATCCCCAATCCGAAGATCCCCAAAACGCCTGATATCTCGAAAGATGTCATCCCGCAATCCAGCATGGTGCGATAGAGCAGGACCACCTGCATATAGACAGCCATCGACAGCAACATGTTGGCAAGGGCGAGGAACCAGAAATGGCGGTTCCAGAGGCGTATGTGCACAGGTGTGTTCTGAGTATCCATGGTCACAGTTGTTTGCTGAGACGTTTTTGCAGGAAGTCGCAGCAAGCGAGATAATCGACAGCCTGGAAATCATCGACGACAAAGTGGCAGTACTCGGCGATGAGGTTTTTAGGGTTGGTGGTAGCCAGTCCCACGACCGTCATATCGGCCGACATGCCCGATTTCAGCCCGTTGAAACTGTCCTCGAACACGATGCACTCATCGTTCGAGGCACCGAGTCTCGCCGCGGCCTTGAGGTAGCAGTCGGGCGAGGGCTTGCTCTCGTCGAAGTCCTCGGATGTGAGCACGATATCGAAGAGCTGATGCATCTCTGGATGCGCACGGCACACACTGTCCATCTTACACTGATTGGAACTGGTGACAAGTGCTGTGGTGACACCATGCCGATGTGCATCCTCTATAAGCTCTCTGAAACCGGGGATATAATCGTAGCTCATCTGTGCCTCAAAGGCATTGAGCCGCTGCACGATATCACGCTGAGCCTCTTCCAGGCCGGCAAAGTGCGCATCGAAGATTTGCACCAGTGTCTGACCCTTTATCCGATGTTCCAGCCCCGGGTCTTCGGGATGGTACTGGCGGCAAACACCACCCCAGAACACAGAGTACTGAGGTTCGGTATTGAACACCACTCCGTCGAGGTCGAAGAGGAGTGATTTGAGTTGATATTTCATAATCGGTTGATGAAAATGCAGTCATGTCTGATAGCCCCACACCCATCAGCCAAGGCTCTTTACGACACGCCCTTACAGGCTTTTGGCGCTGGTATACAGGCTAAAATTGGTGCAAAGGTAAACAAAAATTAACAACTGGACAAACAATATAGCAGAAATGTCCCTTGGATATTTCGGCGTTTGAAAAAAAAAGTCTAACTTTGCAACATAATAACAGCAACCTACTATGAGACGATTACTACACCTATCCATGGCAATACTGTTTCTTGCCATAGGAATACCATTGATGGCAGAGGAAGTGACCATTGACTTGAAAGCGCAGAATTATAGCAATAGCCAAACTATTTCAACTGTTACCAAGGATGGCGTCACTATGACATTTTCCAAGGCAAATGGCCAGACTAATCCTGCCTATTATGACAGCGGAACAGCTGTCAGAGTCTATAAAAACAACACCCTGACCATTTCAGCTGACAACTGCGACATTACAGAAATCAGTTTTACCTTTTATACCAGCAACTATTTCAAGGCAAGCAATTGCAGTGTCAATACGGGGAGCCTAACAACAACTGGTAATCCATCGAAATGGAAAGGCACAGCCCAAGAAGTTGTGTTTACCAACACAACAACAGACAAAGACAAGTGGTACATCCAAACTGTCACCGTGACCTTGAGCAGCAGCACGCCTCCCCCACCCGCTCTCGTTGAGGTGAACTCCATCACGGAGCTCCGCTCTCAGGCCAATGGCACCAAGGTACGACTCACGCTGGGTGAGGACAACATGGGCAGTATCAACTGGGTGAGCGACAACAGCACCGAGGCCTATGTGACCGACAACAACATGTCGGTGTGCTTCTCCAACTTCCTCCCCGATGATGCCGGATGGCATACCAATGCAGGCGGCGCCCTGATAGGCAGTGTGGAGGGCGAGTACAACTTCGTTGACGGCATGCCCGTTTTCACACATGTCAGCACCTCTATCGCCGACAGCATCCTCTGTCTCGACAACTGGCAATTCAACGACCCCATCGTTATCACCGACTTCAGCCAACTGTCGGGCACAGACTACCGTGCTGCTTACGTCAGCCTCGATGACGTTTGGCTCACCGACGAGGGTAATGGCCGTTACCAAATGGTTTCCGGTGACGAGCAGATAGCCATGAGCGACCATTTCGGACTGAACGCCACCATCCCCGACGACCTCCGCGGCCGTGAATTCCATATCCAGGGCATCTTGGGAGCCACGACGGACGGCAGCGCATCCGAACTCTACTACACCCACGTGGAGGAGGTGATGCCCGACCTGGCACTGGGCGAGAGCCTCTACACCAACATGAGCACCATCGGCTACTACGACGAGCGTGAGGTGAACGTCACAGTGGACAGAGTGCTGACCGCCGGTATGTGGAACACGCTCTGCCTCCCCTTCGACATCCCCAACTTCGATGAGGTCGTGACATCTGCCAAGCTGGCAGAGTTCACAGGCTACAATGCCGCAACCAACACGTTGGAGTTCTCGTTAGTGGACGACCTGCAGGCTGGCCTGCCCTACTTGGTCTTCCCCAATGAGACACTGACCAACATTCCCTTTTACGGAGTCACCATCAACAGCGAGCTGACACCTGTCACCTACGGCTCGTGGGACATGGTGGGCATCTTCGACCCGACCACGCTGTATGCCACCGACAGCAACATCCTCTTCCTCGGCGAGGGCAACACCCTGTTCCGCCCCAATGTGACCAACGACCTGAAGGCCTTCCGAGCCTACTTCCGCACCACATCGGCCAGCGATGCCAACATCTGCGTCGATGGGGTGACAACCGACATCACCGTCGCATCGCTCGACTCATCAGTCGAGGGCGGGCGCATCTACAACGTCAGCGGACAGTTTGTGGGCAGCAACCCCACCATGCTCCAGAAGGGCGTCTATGTGAGAAACGGCAGCAAGATGATTATCAAATAAACAGGAGGACAAAGACATGAGAAAATACATCTTCGCATTCGCCTTGCTGCTCTGTTCACTTAGTGCCATGGCACAGACTCAGACACAGGAACAGCCCGACACCGTCATCATCACCCTCCGCAACGGCAACGAGGTGCGATACACCAGCGACCAGTTCGACCGCATTCAGGTCATCTTCAACCTCCATTATGGTGTGAAGGTCTACCTCAAGAACGGAAAGTCGAAAGACTATCTCGCATCGCAGGTCACCTATGCCAAATATCATCAAGGAGGGCAAGGCGGCGATATCACCGACAACAATGTCAACCGCAACCGCTACCGTGCCAAACTGCTTGAGTACCCCCACTTGGCAGCCGACTCCACAATGAACCAATTGGTTATCAAATCGACTTCAAAATACGGCATCACCTTAAGTCTGGAATGGAGTTATGCCGACAAAGCCAACCGATGGACCTGCTACGAGCTCCATGACGGCAACCTGGAGAATAACGTGGACCGTACGAACACCTTCTACGAGGATACAGAGATTCCTGCGAAATACCGCTCGACTCTGAAGAACTACAAGAACAACAAAAGCAGTCTCGATGCAAGCAAATCGTTCTCCAGAGGCCATCTCTGCCCCTCTGCCGACCGACTCTGCTCGACAGATCAGAACAAACAGACTTTCTTCCTGAGCAACATGCAGCCCCAATACCAGAGCCATAACGGTGGCCTATGGAATACGCTCGAGGATAGAGTGCGCCAGTGTGCCGAAATGAGCGATATCGACACCCTATATGTGGTCAAAGCCGCCACCATACGCGCAGACCAACTGCTGCCCGAGAAATGTGTTGGCGAAGAAGGCCAACTCATCGTGCCCAAATACTTCTACATGGCCCTGCTGGCATACAACAAGAGCACAAATGAATATAAGGCCATCGGCATCTGGACAGAACACAAGAGCACAACAGAATCTTACAAAGACAACAAAGGACTGAGCCATTATGCCAAGAGCATCGACGACCTGGAGGAAATGACCGGCATCGACTTCTTCTGCAACCTGCCCGACGATATCGAGAACAGTGTGGAAAGCAGTTTCGACCTTAATTACTGGAACAATCACGGATTTGCTGTCAAATAACTGATTAGCAGGGGAGTTGGCGAGTCTGGCGTTCTCTTGAGGACAGTCCGTAGCAACACCCTGGGTTGCGAAAAGATAAATACAACGGCGGTCGGATTATCGCTTAATCGCGATTTTCCGACCGCCGTTGTATTTCTGAATTTATCCTGAAAAATCAGGAAACGCAACCCCATTCAAATCTGCGTACAATCTCCCCCCTTTGCCACTATCAACCATTTTCTTTTGGTGTTATAAATAAAAAGGTGTACCTTTGCAACAATTTTGCAAAAATCGGGTTATATATATAAAGCAACTACCTTTGGCACGTACATACAATCCTTTGAGTGCGAGTTTGAAATACAGCCACGATGCGATGAAACCATGGCAACGGGCTGTGAAACGGGGAGCCGACATTGTCAGCTCGCTTCTCGGCCTTGTGATTCTATCACCTTTTTTCGCTGGCATAGCCATCGCCATGAAGATGCAGAAAAACGGGCCTGTGATATTCTCGCAGAAGCGGATAGGCCGCCATGGACGGCCATTCACCATCTACAAATTCCGCACGCTGAGCACAGTGGTCGAGGACGAAGGACCGCAGCTGATTGCACAAAGCGACAGCGTGCGATCGACACCTTTCGAGAAGTTCCTTCGCGACCACCACATCGATGAACTTCCCCAGCTATGGAACGTATTGCGTGGCGACATGTCGCTTGTGGGTCCACGCCCAGAGCGAAAATACTACATCGACCAAATCATGGAGCAGACCCACGACTATGTGCTCATCTATGAGATGCGACCGGGACTGACCTCCGAGGCTACCATCTACAACGGATACACCGACACCATGGACAAGATGCTCAAGCGCCTCGACATGGACATCCGCTACCTTGAACACAGGAGCTTGTGGCTCGACTTCAAAATCCTCATGCAGACTGGCGGCGCACTAATCCACTCATGACTCACTCCGTGCCCCAAAGAGCTTAAAAAAGATGAAAACCAGAAGACATATCCTCACCCTTTTGCTGACCGTGCTCACCACACTGTCGGCATTTGCCCAGTCATCGATGACCGACGACCAAGTGTTCAAATACATCATCAAGGAGCACCAGGAGGGCACTTCACAGCAGCAGATTGTCATCCAGCTGATGCAGAGAGGCGTTGACATCAACCAAATCAAGCGCGTCCGCCAGAAGTATGAGCGTCTGGCCAAGGAGCAAGGCCTCGGCATGAAGAGCAACAGCACCGACACGGACGACCGGAGCCGCAACAAGAAGAAAAAGAGCACGGGAATGGACGACAACTACTCCGACAAGATGACCGACATCAGTACCGACCGGACCCTCTACAACTCGGGGATGCGCATCAAGGACGATGTGTTAACCACCCGCACGTTTGACGAGGACGACGAGGAGTATCTGGAATATCTCGACGAGCTCAACGAATGGCTTCCCGGCGACACCATCACCATGTATGAGAACCTGGTGGAGCGCCTCAAGAAAGAGAAGAAAAAAATCTATGGCCACGACCTGTTCCAAAACAAAAAGCTCAGTTTCGAGCCCAACATGAACATTGCCACCCCCGAGACCTACCGCCTCGGACCAGGCGATGCAGTGTATATCGACATCTACGGAGCCTCGCAGAAAACCATCGAGAGCACCGTGTCGCCCGACGGTTCCGTCGTCATCGAAGGCTACGGGCCAGTTCATGTGGCAGGAATGACCGTAGCACAAGCCAACAGCACCATACGCTCAAAACTCGGCGCACGCTACCAAAGTTCGAAACTACGCCTCACTGTGGGTGAGACACGCTCCATCATGGTCAATGTGGTAGGCGACGTGAAGGTGCCTGGCACCTACACCCTCTCCGCCTTCGCAAGCGTGTTCCATGCCCTCTACATGGCAGGCGGCGTGACCGACATCGGCACCCTCCGCAACATACGCATCTACCGCAACAGCCAACTGCTGTCGGTAGTCGATGTCTATGACTACCTGCAGAACGGACGCATGACAGGCAACGTAAGGCTGCAGGACAACGACATGATCATGGTGGGCAGCTACGACTGCCTCGTGGTGGTGGAAGGAAAGGTGAAGCGCCCGATGTACTATGAGATGAAGCGCAACGAGAGCCTCAAGGCACTCCTCACATACGCCGGCGGATTCACCGGCGATGCCTACAAACAGTCGGTACGGGTCATACGGAAGACAGGGCGGGAGCGCTCCATACACACCGTAGATGAGTTCGACCTGTCGAACTTCATCCTCGCCGACGGCGACTCCATCACCGTCGACTCCATCATCGACCGCTACAGCAATATGGTGGAGGTCAAAGGAGCCGTGTTCCGTCCGGGAAAATACGAGGTCGGAGGAGATATCACGAGCGTGCGCAACCTCATCGAGGCAGCAGAGGGACTGCGTGAAGAGGCTTTCACCACCCACGCCGTCATGCACCGCATGCGCCCCGACCGCACCTTCGAGACCCTACGTCTCGACATCGAAGGCATCCTCAACGGCACAAGAGCCGACATGCCCCTAAAGCCCAACGACGAGCTCTTCATTCCCACCAAGCAGGACATGATGGAGGAACAGACACTCACCATCCACGGTGAGGTGCACTTCCCCGGAACCTACCGCTATGCCGCCAACGAGACCATCGAGGACTTCATCCTCCAGGCCGGAGGATTGAAAGACAATGCCTCGATGATGAAAGTTGACGTTGCCCGACGTGTGAACAACCCCATGGCCCTGACCACCGACAGCATTCTGTCGCGCACCTATACCTTCTCCTTGAAAGAAGGCTTCATCATCGATGGAGAGCCAGGCTTCCTCCTGGAGCCTTTCGATGAGGTGTATGTCCGCAAAAGCCCTGGCAGCTACAAGCAGCAGAATGTATACATCGAGGGCGAGGTGATGTTCTCCGGACCCTATACCATATCGAGGAAAAACATGCGCATCAGCGAGTTGGTGCAGGTGGCTGGCGGTCTCAACGACCGTGCCTACGCCAAGGGTGCCCGACTCGAGCGGCGCTACACCCAGGAAGAGCGCCTCAACGCCATCGAAGCCCTGAAGAAAGCTCGTGAGCAAGCACAGCTCAACCTCCAGGAGCAGATTGCACGCAGCGGCAATGCCAGCCTGATGAACATCGACCAGACCCAGCAGCTGCAGAAATACGAGGTGGGTGAGACCTACCCAGTGGGTATCGACCTTGACCTTGCACTCACCAACCCCGGCAGCGACGAGGACATCGTGCTGCGCGAAGGCGACCGCATCATCGTTCCCCAGTACACCGGAACGGTGAAAATCAGCGGCGAGGTAATGCACCCCAACTCCGTGGCCTACGAGGAAGGCAAGAACATCAGCTATTACCTCGACCAAGCCGGCGGTTACAGCAGCAACGCCAAGAAGAGCCAGACATACATTATATATATGAATGGCAAGGTGGCGAAGAGAGGCAGGAATGCCAAGCCCATGCCCGGATGCGAGATTGTCGTACCTTCGAAGGCCATCACCCGAACCACACTCCAGGAGCGTCTCAGTGTGGCCACCTCCGTGGCATCGTTTGCCGCCATCATCGCCACCATCGCCAACGTCATCAAGTAACACGCCAAAAGCATTCCAATCGACATGAACCTCAAGTCACTGCTCGGCCAAGACAAGCGTACTGTCCTGATGAGGAAAAACATCGCCGTGTCGTTTCTCATCAAGGGTTGGTCGGGCGTGGTGACTTTGCTTCTTGTGCCCGCCACGCTCAACTGCCTCGGGGAATACAAGAACGGCATCTGGCTGACAGTGAGTTCGATGCTGATATGGATTGACAACCTCGACATCGGCCTTGGCAATGGCCTCCGCAACCAGTTGGCCTCCTGTCTGGCACACGATGAGCACGAGAAGGCACGTGAAGCCATCACCACCACTTTCGTGATGCTCGCACTCATCATCATCCCCATCACGATACTCGCACTGTGCACAGCCTATGCCATCGACCTATACCGCTTTCTCAATGTTGACAGCCAACAGATTGGCAACCTTGAGGCGGTGGTAGCAGTGTCCATCATCCTCGTCGCAGGAACCTTCATTTTCAAATTCATCGGCAACGTGTATCTTGGCCTGCAGTTGCCAGCCATCAACAACCTTCTGGTGACCATCGGCCACACCTTAGCCCTGATAGGCACCTATGCCGTCTATTTCTGTGGCAGCCGTTCGCTGATGCACATCGCTGTGGTGAACACCGCCGCGCCGCTGCTCACCTATCTCATAGCCTATCCCTACACCTTCAGGCAATACCCCCACCTGCGGCCATCGCTCCGCTACTTCAGCCGGCCCGCCGTCCGCAGCCTGCTGACCATCGGCCTGAAATTCTTCGTACTACAGATAGCAGGCATCCTGCTCTTCATGTCGTCAAACATCCTCATATCCAGGATATTCAATCCCAGTCTGGTAACGCCTTACCAGATTGCCTACCGATATTTCAGCATCGTCATCCTGATATTCACCGTCATCTCGACCCCGTACTGGACGGCCACCACCGATGCCTGGGAGCGCGGCGACCTGGCATGGATCCGGCATTCGCGTCGTAGCATGGACAAGATCCTGATACTGATGGCGCTGATGCTCGTGGTGATGGTGCTGGTGAGCACACCCGTCTATCGGGTGTGGGTGGGCAGCGAGGTGGAAATACCATTCTCGATGAGCGTCCTGATGGCCCTCTACATGCTTGTCATCCTGATAAGCCTGAGCTACTCCTATTACATCAACGGCGTTGGCGCCCTGATGATTCAGCTGGTATGCACAGTGCTTGCCGCCCTGCTGTTCATCCCCGTCACCTACGCTGCTGTCGGCTATGTGAGCCGCGACATCAATACCATCCTTATCACCATGACAGCCATCAATCTGCCTGGCATGGTGCTGAACAAGATACAGTATGAGAAAATCATCAATGCCGGTGCCCGAGGCATCTGGCTCCGCTGAGTCCTCTCAGGTGGATACCATTGCCATTCTCATGGCCACCTATAACGGTGAGCGCCACCTGCGGCAGCAGCTCGACTCCATTCTCGGACAGAGTGTCGGTGGGTGGACCCTTCATATCCACGACGATGGCTCCACCGACTCCACCTCGCGCCTCCTCGCAAGCTATGCGGCACGCGACGCTCGTATCATTGTTCACGACTATTCGCCACAGCATGGCGCCTGTGCCAATTTCCTCAGCCTGCTGCAGCGGGTCAATGCCCGATACTATCTGTTCGCCGACCAGGACGATGTGTGGCATCCCGACAAGGTTCGTACCGAGATGGCGGCAATGCGCCATGCGGAAACCCTTCACCCGGGGAAGCCCATCCTCGTTCACAGCGACCTTACCGTGGTCGATGAGCAGCTGAGCCCCATTGCTCCCTCCTTCTTCCGCTACAGCGGGCTGCATCCCGAGTACTTATGCTCATTCGACAAGGCGGTGCTGCCCTTCGTCACCGGCTGCACAGTGCTTCTCAATGCCGCCGCCCGGCAAGCCATGCAACCAGTGCCCGACAAGATCACCATGCACGACGCCTGGGCCACCCTGTGCACGCTACACGCCGGCGGCGAGGTGGTGCTGGTCGACAAGCCTCTGGTGAAATACCGCCAGCATTTCGGCAACACACTTGGCGCACGCGACATCTCCAAGGTCAATGTAGGATACCGCCTGCAGCACCTGCGCCGTATCATCAACGAGCACCATGCCCATTACCAGATGCTCCGCCACCTTGGCTATGGCTCGGTGCTGAAATACCTCCGCGAGCGCGTAAGATACAAACTCAAGGCAAGCAACTGAAATCACTGTGCCCCCTTATCAGATAAAGCCATGACATTATGGAAGAAAACAGAAAGAAAAAAATAGACATCGACATTTTCGCCCTTATCCGTGTGATCAGGTCCGACAAGTTGTGGATGGGCATCACCTTGTTCGTGGCCGCCATCATCGGCCTTGCTGTGGCGTTTGGCACGCCGAAGGAGTACCGTGCCTCGGTGATGCTCGCACCCGAGACAGCAACGAGCAACAGCCTCACGTCGAACATCTCGTCGCTGGCCTCCATGGTGGGCATGGACATGGACTTCGGCAAGTCGAGCGACGCCATCTACCCAGAACTGTATCCCGACCTGATGCAATCGACCGACTTCATCGTGAGTCTCTTTCCCATCATCGTCGAGACCAAAGACGGCAGCGTGGAAACCGACTATTACGACTATCTGAAGAACCACACCCGCATGGCTTGGTACAACCGTCCGAAGGACTGGCTTGCCAAACTGGTGCTGATGCTGAAGAAGGACGACGGATATGCCGGTTCGGCCGACGGTAAAGTCAACCCCTTCCGCCTGACGAAAGACCAATACGACATCGCCCACTCCATCGGAAAGAGCCTCAACTGCACCGTCGACAAGAAGACCAGCGTCATCACCATCGAGGTGACCGACCAGGACCCGCTCATCTCTGCGACGATGGCCGATTCCGTGCGTCAACGGCTCCAAGCATTCATCACCGACTACCGAACGCAGAAAGCGCGCAACGACCTGGCATACATGGAGAACCTTTTCGCCGAAGCACGCGAGCAGTATGTCAAGGCACGCCAGCAGTATGCATCGTTCAGCGACACCAACCAGGACCTCCTCCTACAGAGCTACAAGTCGAAGCAGGATGACCTGGAGAACGACATGCAGCTGAAATACAATGCATACACCCAGATTTACGAGCAGCTCCAACTGTCGCGCGCGAAGGTGCAGGAGCGCACACCTGCCTTTACGGTGGTGCAATCGGCCTCCGTTCCCCTGAAACACATCAACAAGTCGAAGTTGATGGTGATGATGATGGCTATGTTTCTCGGCTTCGTGCTCCGCGTCTTCATCCTGATGTGGAAGCGTCGCCGCGAGATATTCATTATTGGCTAACAATCCCTGGCGATGCCCACTTCCCCACCTCCCGAGCAACCCACATGGAGTGCCTGGCAAGAATGCCGCAGCCACTGGCGAGCCTACCTCTTGACGGTGGGCCTGGCCTTGGCAGCTGCCTTGGTGGTGAGCATGGCCATCCCCCGCACCTACTCCGCACAGGTGAAGGTGGCCAACGAGAACGAAGAGACCGACCTCCTGCTCGGCCTCAACAATGTGGCATCCTGGGCGAAGAGCATGATTGACGAGCAGGAAGGACTGCGGCAGCCTGAGGTATACGGACAACTGATCCCTTCCTTCGCCTTCGCCGAGGAGATAGGGGCTGTGGAAGTGCCCGGCACCGGCAGCGACTACTACCACCACCTACTGAAGCAACACGAGCCCTGGTGGGCCGGATTGTTGCATATCGGACAGCAGCCGATGAGCGAGCGCGAGCTTGTCAACTCGCTCATCCATTCCAACGTCCGTTCGAAAATCTCGTCGAAATACGGGACGGTAATCATACAGGTCACCGACCAAGACCCCGTGGTCGCCGCCCAGATGGCCGACTCCGCGCGTATGCTTCTCCAGCGGCACCTGGCTGACTACGCCCGCGACCGTGCCCACCGCGACCTCACCGCTGCCGCCACCCGTGCAGGACAGGCACAGCGACACTTCGAGGCGGCACGCTCGGAGTGGATCAGATACACCGACAGCCACTCCGACCTGACATCGCCCAAAGCCCTTTCGATGGCCGACCACCTGCAAAAGGAGTATGCCGGGGCTTTCGACAACTACCGCAAGTCGCTGGAGCAGTACCGACGGGCAGAAGCCCTTGTAGGCAAGGAGTCCTACAGCTTCGCAGTGGTGAAGAACGCCACCGTGCCCTTGCGTGCCAGTGGTCCCGCCACCGCCGGCTACATACTGGCCTATGTGACACTCGCCCTACTGTTCACCACCTGGTGGGTGCTTCTGCGCCGCACCCTTCAACAATCCCGCCGCCCATGGACCTCGCACTGATCATCACCATGACCCTGCTGCTCGTCTGCTACTATGTGTTCAAGGCCGGCGACCTCTTTGCACCGTGGACCATCACCACGGCCATCTGGCTTGCCATTGTCGTGCTCTTCCAGTTCCAAGGCGACCTGCTCTACCCTCTCGGCAGCCAGTTTCACAATTGCCTCGCACTCTGGCTACCCCTGTTCTGCATCTCCTCATTGCTCACCTATTACGTCTGGCCCAAGGTGAACGACCCGGAGCGGCACAAGAGCACTCTCCCCGAAATCAACAACCTTATCTTCACCGGGCTCTACGTTATTTCGATGGTCATCACCCCGCTCTACCTCTACCGCATCATGAGCGTGGTGATGATGTTCGACCCCGCCGACATGCTCAACAATATCCGTATCCTCGCTGTCTTCGGCGACGAGAACTACGGTTTCCTCAATTATTCCTATGTGCTCAACCAGGTGCTCATCGTGGTGGGGCTATGGCGCTATCCGCGCATCCCCATGTGGCAGTTGGTCACCATCATCCTCGCCGGCATGATGAGCGCATTCGCCATCATGGAGAAAGGTCTGATTTTCTTCCTCTTCTCGGCCATGATGTTCATCCTTTACGAGAAACGTGTCATCAAGTTCCGGTCCATCGTCATATCCGTGGCTTCGGTGGTCGTGTTGTTCTTCCTCATCAACGCGGTGCGTGAATACACCTCCGACAGCGACACGTCGGCGAGCGAGAGCACCACGTTCCTCGACTTCTTCGCCATTTATGTGCTGTCGCCCTCTGTGGCTTTCGAGCGTGTTCAAGAAGACCTCACGCCGCAGTTCGGCTCCCACACCTTCAAGACCATTTACCTTTTCCTCAACCGTTTCGGCGGCGACTACGAAGTGAACACGAAACTTCAGGAGTTTGTGTGGGTGCCCCTCCCCACCAACGTCTATACCGTATTCCAGCCATTTTTTGAAGACTTCCGCTACAAGGGCGTTGCCATGTTTGCTCTGATTTATGGGTTCGCCACCGGATGGGCCTATCGCATGATGCGCAACGGGAGCGGCTTCGGCAAATGCATCTACGTCTATGCCGTCTATGTGCTTACCCTGCAGTTTTATCAGGAAAACGTCATGATGAGCATCGTCCAGGTGCTGCAATTTGTCTTTTTCACCCTTCTCATCACCCAGCAAAAAGTGGGTATCCGACTGAGATATCCCGATTAAAACCGAGCTTCAACCCCTTCACCGAAAGGAGAAACGATAAATTTTATCAAAAAAGTGTTATCCTTTCATAACAAATCACCTTATTCTTACGTTATATAGATATGGAAATGTGCTTGTGGCACTCTTTATCTAATTCTACGGATGAAAATACTCTTTTGCGATAACTCTCTGTGGGGGCTTGTCAACTTCCGCGGGTACATCATCAACCACTTTCTTGGCGAGGGCCATGAGGTGGTCCTTGTAGCTCCCGAAAAGGAAGATGAACAGATGCAGGCAACCGTGCCCGACGGCGTGAAATACATAGCCGTGGACATGGGCCGTACGGCGAGCAATCCCTTCACCGACCTTCGCTATTTCAACACACTTCGCTCTATTTACCGCAAAGAGCGTCCCGACTTTGTTTTCCACTACACCATCAAGCCCAACATTTACGGCTCCATCGCCGCCAAAATGCAAGGCATACGCTGCTGTGCGATGATTGCAGGCCTGGGATATGCCTTCATCAGCGAATCGCTGTCGGCACGTATTGCCCGGCTGATGTACAAGTGGGGGCTCAAGCGCACCAACCACCTCATCGTCCTCAACCACAGCAACTACGATTTCATCCTGAAAAGGCACTATTGCGCCCCTTCCAAGACCATTCTCCTGAGTGGTGGCGAGGGAGTGAGCCTGAAGGACTTCGACTACCATGACAACAGCACCGACGGTCCACTCACCTTCCTTTTCATCGGACGTCTGCTCGAGGACAAAGGCTACTATGAGTTTGTGGAGGCCGCCAAGCGAGTAAGGCGCAACCACCCCGACGTGCAGTTCCAGCTCATCGGGGCACTCGACCCGGCCTACCCCAAGAGTGTGAGCCGAGAGGTGGTGGCCAACGACGAGAAAGCGGGACACATCAAGTACATCGGCTTCACCAACGACATGCAGAGCGTCTATCGACGCCGTGGACTGGTCATTACCCTGCCATCATACTATAGCGAGGGCATGAACCGCTCACTGATGGAGGCATGCGCAACGGGAAAGCCCATCATCACAACAAGCATACCGGGCTGTCACGAAGCGGTGGAGGAAGGCAAGAACGGCTTCATTGTCCCCCCGAAAGACCCACAGGCATTGGCCGATGCCATCGAGCGATACCTTGCCCTCGGAAAAGATGCCCGACAGGCCATGTCGGAGGCAAGCCGCAAGCGGGCCGAAGAGCATTTCGACGTGAGCAAGGTCATTGAAGTGTATGAACGGGTCATCCATGAACAGAATAAGGAGTAAAGACTTTTTTTCACTGCTTTTGATGAAATATTTATAAAAAAGGTAATTTTTTTGGTGGAAAGAAAGATTTTTTCCTTAATTTTGCAAAAATAAATATCAGCAAACGGGAAAAACTCAAGGTATGCCCATCTGCGGCATGTTCATCTAAAACTCAAATTCCATCAAAAGAGCAAATGGGCAACATCTTCTTATTCTCTCTTTTGGCTTTCGTGGCCAGTGCAATTTCAGGGTTTGTCTTAATCCCCATGATTATGAATTTCTGCAAGCGCAAGAAACTCTACGACATACCCAATGAGCGAAAGGTACACCACAACGCCATCCCCAGACTGGGCGGCATCAGTTTCATGCCCAGCATGATGCTGGCTTTCATTCTGGCACTTCTTGTGATGGGAAGGATGACTGGCCGTGAGACCATACATGTGAGTCTGTGGTGGATATGTTTCCTCGTAAGCCTCATGATGATTTATGCAGTAGGCATCATCGATGACCTCGTAGGACTGACAGCAGGCACGAAATTCTTCGTCCAGATAGTGGCGGCGGCATTGCTCCCCATCTCCGGACTATACATCAACCATCTGTACAATTTCCTTGGCTTTGCCGATTTACCCTTCTGGGCCGGTGCTGCTCTCACCATATTCATGATTGTCTATATCGACAATGCCATCAACCTCATCGATGGCATCGACGGTCTTGCCGCCGGCCTGTCGTTCCTCGCCCTTGGTGGCTTCCTTGCCTGCTTCGTTCACTACAACCTCATCACATTCTGTGTGCTCATATCGGGTCTGATGGGCGTACTGGTGCCCTACCTATACTTCAACATCTGCGGAAATCCGGAAAAGAACACGAAAATATTCATGGGAGACTCAGGAAGTCTGACTCTTGGCTTTATCCTAAGCACCCTGTTTGTGAAACTGGCCATGAGCCCACCCCATTCCTCCTACATCCGCCGTGAGGGGCTCACCCTGGCCATCACCATGCTCGTGGTACCGATGTTCGACGTGGCTCGTGTGGTCATCGTACGTTACCTCCACCACCGTCCACTCTTCGCGGCCGACAAGAACCACATCCATCACAAACTGCTGCGCATGGACCTGAGCCAGCATCAGACGCTTTTCGCCATCCTTCTGACTGCCATCTTCTTCGGCATTCTCAATATCATCCTTGTTTTCGTCTTCGACCAAAGCCTCACCACCGTGCTCATTCTCGACACGGTACTCTACATCGCCTTCAACTACATCATCGACTTCTTCATCCGCCAAAAGGGGCGGAAAGCATTCGAATGAAGACATTCTTCTCCGCTTTACTGTGCCTTTGCCTTCACCTCCCCTGCTCTTCCGCCTCACCCCCTGTCCGGAGGTTGTCGGAAGTCATCAAGTTAGGACTGCCTGTGGTGGTCATCAGCACAGTCGACAACGAGGAACCCACCTGCGACTATGTGCAGCCACCGGAAGGCAGTTTGGGTGAATCCATAGCCAATGCCAAGAAGGTGCCCGGGCGTGTGATGCTTATCTTAGGCAGCGACACACTCTATGACAGCGTGGAATATGAGAAGGGCGAAAGCGGAATGACCATCAATATCCGTGGCAACTCAAGCGCTTATTCCATCAAGTCACCCTTCAAAATCAAGCTCCAAGAGAAGGCCGACCTGCTGTTTCGTGGCGACGATGACCATCATGCCGACAGCGATTGGGCACTCATCTACGACGACCCTGCCTCGCTCCGCCCACTTATTGGCAGTCTTGTGGCTAAATGGTGCGGGGTAAGATGGCAACCCGAGGGTGAGTTTGTCAATGTGTGGATGAACAACGAGTACCGCGGTATCTACTACCTCACAGAGACCGTGAAACGCAACCCGCTGAGCCGCATCAATGTGAAGAAAAACAAGGGGTTCATCGTGGAATACGACCCCTACTGGTGGAACGAAGACCTCTATTTCGAAACCCGCTTCACACAGGGCTCTCCCTTTGTGCGCTACACATTCAAATACCCCGACGGCAACGAGGTAAGCTCCTCACTACTCACCTATGCCACAACGTCGCTCGACAGGATGGAAGCCTCGATAATCGACGGTACTTACCCAGAATATATCGACGTCGAGTCATTTGCCACATGGCTACTCGTACACGACATCCTCGGAACATGGGATTCGAACGGGAGCAACATATTTTTGTACAAGACGGACAACACACCAGGCTCGAAAGTTTGTTTCGGCCCACTTTGGGACTTCGACACCATTTTCCAGATGGAGGACGAATGGTCGCGACTGCACGACCATCAGCTCTTCCCTGGCACGCTCTTCCCCGACAGTTGCGGTATCTTCACCGAACTGTACTACAGCAAACTCGATTCTGTCTGCGAATGGCTTCCCGACACTATCGACCATTGGATTGACGCTTTCTCCCTCTCACCAACTTCTGAAGGCATCGAACGGTCACGCCCTTATGACAATTGGCGATGGGAGACCAAGTACGTATCTGTATCCGACAACCTCTCTGCCATCCGGCAATGGTTCCACAATCGCCGTGAATGGCTTCTCGGCGAGCGCGCCTCCATCTCTTCCCCCATGGCATCCCACGTCGCCGTTCACGCCGGTGCACGGCCTTCGCATTCTGCTCTCTACGACCTCTCTGGCCGTATCCTCACCTCGCCCCGTAACGGTCAAGTGGTGGTGAATGGCGGCCGGAAGCAAATCCACCACACCCACCCCTAACCCATCCAAATTTTTACAACGATGAACCGTTTCCTATCCCACATCTTCGTCATCGGCTGCCTGATGCTCATTGCCCTTCCCGTTTTCTCCGCCGACTACAACATCCGTGACTATGGTGCCCTGCCCAAAAAGTCGCGCCTGTGCACAAAGGCCATACAGCAAGCCATCGACGACTGCTCGAGTCATGGCGGTGGCCGAGTGGTCATCCCCAAGGGAAAATGGTACAGTGGTGCCATCGTGCTCAAGAGCGGAGTGACACTCCACCTCTCGAAAGATGCCATCCTCTTCGGCAGCACCAAGCCCTCGGACTATGTATTGAACCCCACCGCCAAAATCATCATGACAACCCAGCTCATCTATGCCGGCAGCGCCACCAACATCGGTATTTCCGGAGAGGGCACCATCGACGGACGTGGGAAAAGCTTCACCGACGAAGCATGCAACCGATATATGGTGACACGGCCCATGCTCATCCGTTTCGACCGCTGCAAGAATGTGACGATAAGCGATGTGACACTGCGCAATGCCGGCGTATGGATGCAGCACTATTATGAGTGCGACCGCCTCACCATCAAAAACATCAAAGTGTGGAACTACTGCAACGTGTGCAACGACGGCCTCGACATCACGGGATGCAGCGATGTGCTTGTCAGTGGATGTGTCATCGACTCCGACGATGACGCCATCTGCCTGAAGACCACTTCCCTGACTCCCTGCCGGAATGTCAGAGTGGAGAACTGCACCGTGGGGACGCACTGCAACGCGCTGAAAATCGGGTCGGAAACAGTAGGTGACTTCAAGAACATCACTTTTACCAACTGCCGGGTGGTGCCCGCTGGCAGCAAAAAGGTAATCAACGGCACACGCATAGCTGTGGCAGCCCTCGCCGTGGAGTCTATTGACGGTGCCGCCATCAGCGATGTCACCTTCAGCAACATCACCGTCCAGGGCTCCGAAAGCCCCATCTTCATCCGCCTGGGCCGACGAAACGACACCTATGGCAAGAAACTGGGCAAACAGTTGAAAGGAAGCATCCGAGGTGTCACCATCAGCGACGTAACGGTGACGGGTGCCGGCAATACCGGCAGTTCTATCACAGGCGTGCCCGGACAGGTGGTGGAGGACGTAAGGCTGAACAATGTGAGCATCACGCACAAAGGTGGTGCACAGCGTGTGGCATCGCCCCGCGACAACCGAGAGAAGTCGGAGCCCAACGCGATGATGTGGGGCATGCTTCCCGCCAAGGGCTTTTTCGTGAAACATGCCAAGAATGTGAGGATGAACAAAGTGAAACTCATCAGCACTGTGGCCGACCAACGACCTGAGGTGGTAAAAGAAGAGGTGGAATAGGTTTCCGCTGCCTATCGCTTGCGGAAATGCAGTCTCAGCGGTTGGGCATAAAGTGTCATGCGCTGCTCGCTAAGGTGCTCGATAGCGTAGCAAGGCTTCAGCGACGTGAAGCCATAGATGGCGACATCGGCGAGGTCGCTCACCTCGGGGTCGCCATTGGGGCGGTCGTTGAAAAAGAGCTTCTCAAAAAGAAGAGAGTCGTGCTGCTGCTTAAATCGCGACACCACAGAGATTGTCTGCCCGCCGTAGTCGCCACATTGCACCAGACTGTTCTGTATGCCCCAGAACACCCGCCGGCTGCCGAGGTCTGTCGATGCCCCACCCACTGTATCGACAGCCACCAACTGCCAATAGCCATAAATATCTCCATGAGGCGTGGTATGGAGCTCACAGCCCGCCATCACCAACATCATCACGACAAATATCGAGAAACCTGCAAAACACCGCATCACATTATCTTATTCATAATTAAGAACACTTACTCTATTCAGTTGTTCAATCCAATTCCTCTGCTACAGCGATATCCATGCCACGCCAGAGGATGACGAGGCGGTGGAGACGGGTGTGCCCGATGGTGCGCTCCACGCCGACGCTCCCGGCATAGCGT
>CAMHEL010000068.1 GCA_946184125.1 uncultured Prevotellaceae bacterium | reverse complement strand
TGAGAGTTGTGATTACTATCTAAAATTATGAATTATGAATTATGAATTATGAATTATGAATTTGATTTAAGGCCACCGTGGGGCGGCCATTAGGTCGCCCACTCAGAGTTTCGAAAACCAACGAACTAATGTCTAAACTCCTAAACTACTAAACTCCTAAACTACTAAACTCCTAAACTCCCTCCAAAAACTCCAAAACTCCAAAACTCCAAAATCTCCAAAACTCCCAAACCCCCAAACTCCTATGAAAAAACTCTTTTCACTACTCATTCTGCTGGCAGCCTGTTTTCCTGGGCTGTCGGCAGAGACAACGCCCAACGACCCACAAGCCAACCCCGATGCCATCGTCGTATCGGGAAGGGTACGGTTCACGGTGCTCACGCCCCAGATGATCCGCATCCAATACAGTTCCCGTCAGTTATTCGAAGACCGTGCCACCTTCGCCGTGGTCAACAGGCGTTTGCCGGTACCCGCCTTCACCACGCGTGAGGAGAACGGATACCTTTATATCCAGACAGAGGCGCTGACACTCCGCTACAAGACGGGAGCGACCATCAACCCCGCGATGAAATCGCCCAACAACCTCTGCATCACCATGCAGGTCAATGGCAGGGAGGTCATCTGGTATCCCGGCAAGGACGACGCCCTCAACCTGAAAGGCACGAAGCGCACCCTTGACACGGGAAGCGGCGACAACCAGCGGCCCGACTTGGAGAACGGCATCCTCTCCCGTGCAGGGTGGGCTGTCATCGACGAATCGCCGAAGGCCACCCGAGGCGACGGTTCCACCACCTTCGCTTTCGACCATCAGGTGGAAGGCATCGACTGGGTGGCGACGACCATCGACCCCAATGCCTATGACTGGTACTTCATGGGCTATGGCCACGACTACAAGAAAGCCATTTCCGACTACATAAAAATCGCCGGCAAGCAACCGCTGCCACCCCTTTATGCCTTGGGCTACTGGTACAGCAAATACCAACGTTACTCCCAGCAGGATTTCATCAACCTTGTCAACGAAATCCATCAGAACGACATCCCGCTCGACGTGATGATATTCGACATGGACTGGCATCTCGACGGATGGACAGGATGGACATGGAATAGGAACCTGATTACCAATCCCGAGGGACTCATCCGCTGGATGCACAACCAAGGGGTGAAAGTGAGCCTCAACCTGCATCCTGCCGACGGCGTGGGCAGTCATGAGGACCATTTCGACGAGATACGCTCCGACATGGGCATGACGGGCACCGACCGTGTGCCTTGGATGCTTGAGGATTCCACATTCTACAAATCCATGTTCAGCCACATCATCCGCGAGCGCGAGAACCAGGGTGTTGACTTCTGGTGGCTCGACTGGCAGCAAAACCTCACCAACAGCCGTCTGCAAGGCCTGAGCGAGACCTTCTGGTGCAACCACGTGTTCTTCAACGACATGCGCCTCCACCGCACCGACCGGCGGCCGTTCATCTTCCACCGCTGGGGCGGCCTTGGCAGTCACCGCTACCCTATCGGTTTCTCTGGCGACACCCACGCTTCTTTCGGCTCACTGGCCTTCCAGCCCTATTTCACCGCCACGGCATCCAATGTGTGTTTCGGATACTGGGGACACGACCTTGGCGGACATATCCAGATTGCCTCCACCAATCCCGAACTGATGCTCCGATGGATGCAGTTTGGCGTCTTCTCTCCCATATTCCGCACCCACGGCTCCAGTCAGGAGGGTTGTGAGCGCAGGATATGGAAATACAGCAATTTCCCCTTGCTGCTCGAATGCGCCAACCTGCGCTACCGCCTCATGCCCTATATCTACACAGCCGCCCGGCAGGCCTACGACACCGGCATCTCCATCTGCCGCCCCCTCTACTATGAGTGGCCCGAGGAGAACGAGGCCTACCGCCAGGAGGGAGAATACCTGTTTGGCGACGACATCCTCGTTTCGCCCATCGTCACGGCAGCCGACGATGACGGGAAAACATTCCACAAGACCTGGCTGCCCGAAGGGAAGTGGTATGACATGTGCCGACAGCAACTCGTAGAGGGCCGGCAGACCATCAGCGGCTATTACGAGCAGCGCGACATCCCCTATTTCATCAAGGCAGGAGCCATCATAGCCTGCAACCCGCCGATAAGCAACCTCAAAACGCCCTCGGCCGAAATGATACTGCAGGTGGCGCCAGGCGGCGACGGCGAGACACGCATCTATGAGGACGAGGGAGATTCGCAGGAGTATATCGACGGAGCGTACACGATGACGACCGTCAGGCACACCCGCTCGGCAGGCCACATCACGCTCACCATCCTTCCCCGCGAGGGCGCTTTCAGTCAGATGGTCGACGAGCGCTCCTACCAAGTGGTGTTCCTGTCGGAAGAGGCTCCAAAGGCGGTCAGCATCAACGATGCGGAAACCGACCAATGGACCTACGACGAGGCGACACGCACGGTGACCGTGAAAGTGCCTGTCACCCCATGCAGCCAGCAGGTCGACGTCAAACTTGAGATGACGGCATCAGGCATTCACGACGCCAAGTCATCCACACTCGTCTCTCAGCGATACTATGACCTTCAGGGCCGTGAAATCGTCCAGCCCGCACGCCATGCTTCAACGCCCGTCTACATCGTGCGCAGTCTCTGGACCGACGGACGTGTCACCACAAGCAAAATCAGCAAATAAGAAGGAAAAATGAAAAAGCATCACATATTGACCATGCTGATGGTCGCGCTGCTGCCGGCGGCAGTTAGCGCTCAGGATTTCCAACAACTGTTCGCCACCGGCAGCGCAGTTCCCGAAGGGGTATGCCCACTGACCCTGCGCCCCGACGGACAGTTCCGCTTCGCTGGGGCACTGAACCCGGGCGAGTTGAAAATCATGACCACGGAGCAATACATCGAAGGAACGACGCAATTTCTGAAGCCACAATTGGTCGATTCCTATCTCATCAACAACGGACTGACCTATGTGCTCACCACCGATGCCTCCCAACCCGGCTGGGTCGTCTCGTTCCAGGAAGACACCTACCGCTTCCTCGTCGATCCGCACAGCCGCAAGGTGACGGGCGAACTGATGCTCCCCTGGAACGAAGTGCTCATTGCCGGAAGCGCCTTCGTGGGTGGCTCCGACCGCTACGAATGGAAGCGCGACAACATGCTGCCCTTCGTGCGCGACCATGAGAATCCCTATGTCTTCACATGGACGGGCGAACTGGGCATCTACGACGACGTGGTGGAACCAGGCCGTTTCAAACTCGAGGGACAGATGACCTGGGGACCGCGCGAACTGCATCCCTACGTGCAGGACGAGGAACTGCTCAGTGCCGAACTGATGTGCACCGGTGGCCCCGACAACAAATGGCATGTGTCGCAAACGGGCACCTACACCATCACGGTCGACCTCTTTCGTGAGACCATCCATGCCGAGTTGGCCGATGCTCAAGCCAACACTGAGCCCACCGGTATCGGCGACATCCACCAGTCAGCCTCCAACGCCTCGATTTACGACACCAACGGCATCCGATTGCAGCAACTGCGAAAAGGAGTCAATATCGTCAGAATGAGCGACGGCACCGTCAAAAAGGTCTTTTACAGATAAGTAGGTATCGCAGCAACCAACCATTTACCCTATTTCCAGCATGATAGCGTCAATGAAATACCGAATCATCATCGGCTGGCTGATGCTGATGATATGCGGCCCTGCCGTGTCGGCCCCCATATCACGGCAGACCGCCCGTCAGCACGCCATGAAATTCCTCCATGCGCACGACCGCACCTTGGCCGACGACGCCCCCTATAAGAAACCACGCCTCAGAAGCAGCATGCCGACCGACGACGCTTTTTATTATGTCTTCCCGTCGGTCGACGACAAGGGCTTTGTGGTCGTGTCGGGCGATGACCGCACGATGCCCATCTTAGGCTTCACCGAGCAGGGAACATTCGACGAATCGACTATGCCCGAAGGTCTGAGGTTCCTCTTGAAAATGTATGAGGACCAAATCCAGCAATTAGACGGTTCGGGGCGGCAAGAACAGCATGCCGCCCATGCCGCAGCCGCAGCCTCGCACACCACACGGCACAATGTGCAGCCGCTGATGCCGACACGGTGGAACCAAGGCGAGCCCTATAACCTGCTGTGCCCCGACTTCTACAACTACGACGGGCAGGTGGGCGGACGCAGCGCCACGGGTTGCGTCGCCACCGCTGTGGCACAGGTGATGAACTACTACCGCTTTCCCGAAAAGACCAAACGATATATTCCTTCGTACAAAGTGGAATACGACACAAGCCGGGGCAAGCACGATTTCACCGTGCCAGGCGTGGCAGCCAACTCCGTCATCGACTGGGACAACATGTGCGACGTATATAGTGGAAACGAGACAGAAGCCCAGCAAACGGCAGTGGCACAGCTGATGCACTGGGTGGGTGTGGGCTGCAAAATGGGTTACGGCGCCTCGTCGGCGGCGTTCATGGGCAATGCGCTCCAGGCCCTGACCACCTATTTCGGATATGATGACGGGTCGCACATGGAGAGCCGTGGAAACCACACGATAGCGAGCTGGTCCGACCTCCTCTATTCCGAGATTTCCACCGGGCACCCCCTCGCTTTCGCCGCCTCCAACACCGGCGGTGCGCATGCCTTCGTTCTCGACGGATACGACATCGACGGCCTCTTCCATGTCAACTGGGGATGGGGCGGTCTCGACAACGGCTATTTCCGTATTGACGTGATGGCCCCCGACGACAACAACGGGATAGGCGCCAGCCATACGCCCGACGGTTACAACATGGGGCAGGAAGCCATCATCCTCAGGTTGCCCGACGATGTGACGGCAGAGAAGCCACAGCCCCGCCTCACCGTGAACGACTGGGAGATACGCCAGGGGAACAAATTCTTCGCCAACTACATCAACTGGACGGGAGCTGCAGCCATGTGGGACGCCGGCATCGGCTACGTCACCGAAGAAGGTGCCCTGCAGCCCATCGGCAGACACGAGACGGTGCAACTCAACGACGGCTATTACATGGGGTTTGAATTCCCCGTCGAGGGCCTTGAGGAAGGCACCTACCGCATCGTACCCATCAGCAAACGCAGTTCGGCCAAACAGTGGCAGACGCATGTCAACCCCACCCTCACTTGCATCGAGGCGGTGGTTGACGGCGATGGCACGGTCAGCCTCAGCCAGCACCCGGTAGAGGACATCGCCATCAGCGGCATCACCTTCCCCGGCAACCACAAGAAAGGCGACCGTCAGCCAGTCGTTGTGTCCTTCAGCAATCATGGCGAGGAGTATTTCCGTGAAATCCACCTGCTGGCAAGCATGACCAACGACAAGGGCGAGAGCATCTGCCGCACGGCTGTCGCCATGGTCGGGGCAGGAGCGACCACCGCGTCGTTCAGTTTCACCCCCGACAAGTCGGGAACATGGAACGTATGGCTCTCGACCGACAACCACGGCAACACCATCCTCGGCAAGGGCGAAGTGGACATCACCGACCAGGGGATGCCCAGCAAGCACCACCTGCGCTACCTGAGCCACAATATCTCCAACAAGTCGAACAATGTCATCTATGGCAACCGCATGCAGGGCAAGGTGTCCATACGCAACGAGGCGGACGACACCTTCGACGGCAAGGTGAAACTGTGGCTGTTCAAATTGGCCAGCGACGGCTATTTCTATGGCGTGTCAAGCGTCATGGTACCCATGGTGATAGAGCCGAAGAAATCAGCACAGGCCGACTTCTATTTCGACCATCTTGACTATGGAGGACAATACAACATGAGCATCATCTATGAGGAGGGCGGCGATATCGAGCAAGGCGGCCTGAGGGCCATGGGCGTGCCTTCCCCTGGCATCGTCTATTGGCAACAAGGAAAAGGCATCACTGGCATGGCACCCGCCACCATGGTCTATATCCCCGCCACAGCCCTTGCCGTCGACATGACGGGGATGGGGAAATCGGTGCGTGACGTGCGCCCCAACAACAATCCCAACACGCTCTATATCTTTGGAAACCAAGAAGATGTACCTGAAAGTCTGGAAGGATGCAACGTGGTGGTCGGCAACTATGCCCGCCACCTGCGCCTGACCGACGGTTACGGTTTCATGTCACCGCTCAACTTCACGGCAGGCGAGGCGACATACTCCCGACAGCCCCAGCGCCATCGCTGGGAGACCATCGCACTGCCCTTCGCACCCACCGAGATACCTGATGGTGTGGCGGTGAAGTCGTTCACGGAAGAAGACACCTACGGCACACCCTGCTTCACCGACGTCGCCTCGATGGACGACGGCATCCCATATCTGATATGCTCCTCCATCGGCGATTCCCTGCATTTCTCTGCCACAGAGGCGCCCGTTCTCGCCACACAAACTGTAAGCATGGCGGTGGGAACGGAATCGACACGCTTCGTGGGAACAACGGTGAAGACCAGCCAACCGGATGTGTTCGTACTCAACGAGGAAACCGCCACCTTCGCGAAAGCCGACGGCATCGCCGCCATCCTTCCTTTCAGGGCATACTTGGTGTCGAAAACGCTGACGGAGCCCATCGTCATCGATTCGCCCGAAAGCATACGGAACAAGGTTGCCGACACTCAGGATGAGGGACAGATGTACGACCTCCAGGGCCGGCGCATAAGCACGCCCACCAAGGGCATCAACATCGTCAACCACCGGAAAGTGGTGGTGAGATAGACTGGGCAAGAATTCATCACCAAACCGCAACAAATGGAAACAACTAAACGATTCATATCCCTCCTGCTCCTCCTCGCCGGCGCACAACTGGCGACAGCCGAGGTATACCAACTCACATCACCCAGCGGGAACATCAGGATGGACATCACCATCGACGACAGCATCCATTTCAGCGCCTGGACGGGAAACGAGAAGATGGTGGAGGATGCAGCGCTGAGTCTGAGCGTGGGGAAAGAGGTCCTGGGCAGACATCCCAAGGTAAGAAAAGTGCAGCGACGAACCATCGACGAACAAATCCATTCGGTCGTGGCTCTGAAGAATGCCGTCACACGCGACCATGCCAATGCGCTGACCCTGCATTTCTCCCAAAGATATGGCATGGAGTTCCGTGCTTACGACAATGGCATAGCCTATCGCTTTGTGCTGAACGCGAAAGGGAGGGTGGATATCGCCAATGAAGGCATGAGGCTCCAATTTCCCGCCATGTTCACTGCCCATCTGTCGAAAACCAACAGTTTCGTCACATCCTATGAGCATCGCTACACGCACCTCCGTCTGTCGGACGACAAAGACGACGGCACGATGAGTTACCTCCCAGTACTGTTGGAGTCGCCCAAAGGCACCAAACTGCTGTTTTCGGAGAGCGACTTGCGCGACTATCCCGCCATGTTTGTCAAAAGCACAGGAAACGATGGCCTTGTCGCCGTCTTTCCCAGATGTCCTGAGAAATGGGAGCCCTACGGCGACCGTGGAGAACAAATCACCAAGGAGGGCGACTATATCGCACGCACATCGGGCCAGCGAACGCTGCCATGGCGCTTCGCCGTCATCGGCGACGACGTGGCGATAGCCTCCAACGAGATGGAGCGCGTCTTAGCCGGACGTTGTGCACTGACCGACACCTCATGGATTAAAGCAGGGAAAGTGAGCTGGGACTGGTGGAACCACTGGACCGTGTGGGATGTGGATTTCGAAGTGGGCATCAACAACGACACCTATAAGCATTTCATCGACTTCGCCTCAGCATACGGCATCGAGTACATCCTGCTCGACGAGGGATGGGCAAAGGATGTGCGCGACCCTTACACCACACGCGATGAGATAGACATCAAACAGTTGGTGGAATACGGCAAGAGCAAGAATGTGGGTGTCTTCCTCTGGCTCACATGGCTTGCCGTGGAGCAGCATCCCGAACTGATAGGCCACTATGCCGACATGGGGGTGAAAGGTCTGAAAATAGACTTCATGGACCACAGCGACCAATGGATGGTCAATTACTACGAGCGTGTGACGGAGGAATGCGCGAAGCATCGCCTGCTGGTAGATTTCCATGGCTCGTTCAAACCCGCAGGTTTGGAACACCGATACCCCAACCTTCTCTCCTACGAGGGGGTGTGTGGTATGGAACAGGGAGCCGGATGCGTGCCCTCCAACACCATTTGGCTTCCTTTTATCCGCAATGCCGTGGGCGCCATGGATTTCACCCCAGGATCCATGCTCTCTGTTCAGCCGGAATACAACCATGGTTCGGGTGCGAACCCCATGGGAAGTGGTACGAGAGCCTACCAGATGGCCCTCTATGTGGTGTTCGAAAGTGGTCTGCAGATGCTCGCCGACAGTCCCACACGCTACATGCGCGAAGAGGAATGTGCCCGTTTCATCGCCTCCGTGCCCACCACATGGGATGAGACTCGAGTGCTCGCCGCCCAAGCAGGCGACTACTATGTGGTGGCAAGGCGCAAGGGCACAAAGTGGTTCATCGGTGCCATCACTGGCGACAAACCGCAGGACATCACCATCAGCCTCGACTTCCTCGACAAAGAAGGCACGATGACCAGTTTCCAGGATGGCAAGAACGCACACCGCATCGCCGTGGATTATGTCAAGAAACAACAGACAGTGACCCCTTCCTCCACCCTCACCCTGCACCTCGCTCGCAACGGAGGATGGTGCGGCACGATAGGAATGAGGAACAATTAGGAATGAGGAATAAGGAATTAAAGCCGCCCCTCCGTTCCACCGTAGGGTCTTAGCTCGTCTAAGACCGAAAAAAAACGAAAGCCAATAGTTTCGAGAATCAGCGAACTAATGTCTAAACTCCTAAACTACTAAACTACTAAACTCCCAAGATTAGACTTTAGACGCTAGACTTTAGACGTTAGCCACCGTGGGGCGGCCGTTAGGTCGCTCGCAATGAGTTTCGAGAACCAGCGAACTAATGTCTAAACTCCTAAACTACTAAACTCCTAAACTCCCTCAAAATCTCCAAACCTCCGAAACTCCGAAAAACCTCCCAAACTCCAAAAAACCTCCAAAACTCTAAAAAAAAATCTTTCATGAAAAAAGCATTATCAATGCTCGCCCTTGCAAGCTTGCTGGTGGTGGGTGCCCATGGACAAGAGAAGAAGATGAAGGCATATCTCGTATCGGACGCACATCTCGACACCCAATGGAACTGGGATGTGCAGACCACCATACGGGAATATGTCAAGAACACGCTCGACCAAAATCTTTTCCTGATTGAAAAATACCCCAACTACATTTTCAATTTTGAAGGTGGGGTGAAGTATTCATGGATGAAAGAATACTATCCGCTTCAATATGAGAAATTGAAAAGATATGTGAAGTCTGGCCGATGGCATCTGACGGGAAGCGGTTGGGATGCCAACGAGACCATCATCTGTTCTCCAGAATCGTGGATACGCAACATCCTTCTTGGCCAGACTTTCTACCGCCAGGAGTTTGGCACAGAGGGCACCGATGTCTTCCTCCCCGACTGCTTCGGTTTCGGCTATACCCTCCCCACACTCGCCGCCCATTGCGGACTGATAGGCTTCTCGTCGCAGAAACTGGTCTGGCGCGCCACCCCCTTCTACGAGGGCAACAAGCGCTACCCATTCACCGTGGGCTTGTGGCAGGGCATCGACGGCAGCCGCATCATGATGACCCACGGTTTCAACTATGGCAAGCGGTGGGACGACAGCGACCTGTCGGAAAGCGAGGAACTGATACGATGCATCGGTGAGAGTCCTCTGGGCATGGCCTACCATTATTACGGCACGGGCGATGTCGGTGGCTCACCCACCATAGCGTCGGTGCGCGCCGTGGAGAAAGGCATCAAGGGGAAGGGCCCCATCGAGATTGTCAGTGCGGCAAGCGACCAGATTTACAAGGATTTCCTGCCCTTCGACAAACATACCGAACTGCCGGTGTATGATGGTGAATTGCTTATGGACCTTCATGGCAATGGCTGCTACACCTCGCAGGCGGCGATGAAGCTCTATAACCGTCAGAACGAACACCTGGGCGATGCCGCCGAACGTGCCTCGGTGATAGCCGACTGGTTGGGCACCACCCCCTACCCCTTCCAGCGCATGACCGACACCTGGCGGCGAATGATATGGCACCAGTTCCACGACGACGTGACGGGCACCAGCATCCCACGTGCCTATGAGTTCTCCTGGAACGACGAATTGCTGGCCCTGAAGACGTTCTCCCACATCCTGACCCACAGCGCCAGCGGCGTCATCAGTCAGATGGACACGCGCGTCAAAGGCACACCACTTGTGGTGTTCAACAATGAGACATTCCCCGTCAACACCATCGCTGAGGTGGAACTGACCGACAACGGAAACTACACAGTGACCACAGCCGCCGGAAAGAAGGTCAACTCGCAGATGATAGAGCGCAGCGGGAAAAAATACCTGCTCTTTGATGCTCAGGCTCCGTCAACAGGATTTGCCGTCTATGGCATTCAACATGGCGGGAAGGCACCGGCACAGAAAGAGGTCGATGCACGCAGCATGGAGAACGAGGAATACCGTATCGTGGTGGATGAGCGGGGCGACGTGGTGTCGCTCTTCGACAAGCGCCATCAGAAAGAGATGGTGGCTCAGGGAAAGAGCCTTCGCCTCGTCGTGTTCGACGACTGCAGCTCCCCCCAATGGCCGGCATGGGAGATACTGAAAGCGACCATCGACCGCCAGCCGAAACCCATCCACGACAACGTGGGAGTGACTACGATAGACGGCCCCCTGCGCAAGACGATGGTGATAAGAAAAAGTTATGGCGAGACACAGATTGTTCAGCGCATCCATCTCTACCAGGGCGGACAGGCACGGCGGATAGATTTTGAGAACGAGGTGGACTGGAAATCGACCAACGCATTGCTGAAGGCGGAGTTTCCTCTCTCTGTCGGCAATGAGAAGGCGACATACGACATCGGCCTGGGAAGCGTGGAGCGAGGCAACAACTGCGACAACGCCTTCGAGGTCTATGCCCATGAGTGGACCGACCTCACCGACCGGTCGGGGAGTTATGGCGTGACCGTGCTCAACGATTCGAAATATGGCTGGGACAAGCCTCAAGACAACACCTTGCGCCTCTCGCTGCTCTATTCGCCCAAGACCGCTGGACGATACGACTACCAGGCCTTCCAGGACATGGGGCACCATCGGTTCACCTACAGCATCATCGGGCATAATGGTTCCTTGAACCATGTGGAAGCGACAAGACAGTCGAAGGAACTGAACAGCAAGTTGAAGACCTTCTGGGCGCCCCGCCATCAAGGCATGCTGGGAAGCACGTTCTCATTCCTCTCCTCCGACAACGACCATGTGATGGTGCGTGCGCTCAAACGAGCCGAGACAAGCGACGAGTATGTGGTGCGCGTGTATGAGACAGGAGGCAAACAGGCGCAAAAGGCCACGCTGACCTTCGCAGCCGACATCGTGGAAGCAAACGAAGCCGACGGCACGGAGAAGACCATCGGCAAAGCCGCCTTTGCCGGGCGCGGACTGCAAGTGGAGGTCAAGCCCTACGGTGTGAAGACCTATAAGGTGAAACTGGCGGCTGCCAAACGGCAAGAGACCGAGACACAGACCCTGCCCCTGCCCTACGACCGTTTCTGTTTCTCGTATAACGAGTTCCCCAACCATGGTGATTTCGAAGGAGGATACAGCTACGCTGCCGAACTGATGCCGGCAGAGGGACTGACGGTGGACGGCATCCCCTATCGCTTCGGCGAGCTCGACGCCAAGAGCGGCGTCACCTGCCGTGGACAGAGACTGACGCTGCCTACCGACAAGACATACCGGCATCTCTATCTCCTCGCCGCATCCGACAAAGGCGACCGGAAAGCATCATTTGTGATGGGAAAGAAGGAACAGACCGCCAGCATCCCCTTCTACACCGGCTTCATCGGACAGTGGGGGCACGACGGACAGACAACGGGCTATCTCAAGGATGCGGAAGTGGCTTATGTGGGTTCGCACCGCCATTCACCCTTGGGCGACGAGCCTTACGAATTCACCTATATGTTCAAGGTCAGGCTCGACATCCCGAAGGATGCCAAGGAAGTCATCCTGCCCGATGACCCGCATATCGTCATTTTCGCCGCCACAGCCGCCAACGACCTGGAGGAAGCCTCCCCCGCCGCGCCAATGTTCGAGACAGCCATCAAGCATCATGAGTCGTCGGCAGAGGAAGAGGCTGATGGCATGGAAAATGTGCTGAAGGAAGCCAAAGTCATCGCTGTCTCTGGCGAGACCAACGAGCGCGAGAAGGCCGTCAACCTGACCGACAACAACCCCGACACGAAATGGTGCGACGTGAGCCAGGCTCCTCATTATGTGGTTTTCGACTTAGGCAAGACGACGACAGTGAGCCATTGGCACTTGTTGAATGCCGGCAGCGAGAGTGTCTCTTACATCACACGCACCTGTCTGTTGCAGGGCCGCAACACGGAAAACGAGGAGTGGCGGACAATCGACTTCATTGAGGGCAACCGCCGCAACATCATCGACCGTTCGTTCACGCCCACCGACGTGCGTTATGTGAGGCTCCTTGTCGTGGGTCCAGAGCAAGGCGACGGAGGAGCAACAAGGATTTACGAATTTGAGCTGAGAGAGTGAGGGGGGTGGAGTTTCGGAGGTTTGGAGATTTTGAGGGAGTTTAGGAGTTTGGTAGTTTAGGAGTTTAGACATTAGTTCGCTGGTTTCGAAACTCATGGCGAGCGTTTTTTGCGGTCTTAGACAAGCTAAGACCCTACAGAGGAACGGGGGGGATGGTTTTCGTTTTCGGTCTTAGACGAGCTAAGACCCTACAGAGGTGCGGAGGGATGGCTCTCAGAACTCTATACGGGCGACCTAATGGCCGCCCCACGGTGGCTAAAGTCTAAAGTCTAGCGTCTAAAGTCTAAAGTCTAGCGTCTAAAGTCTAAGATCTAGTCACTCAAATGGGTTTGATGATAATGACCCTGTCGTAGGCTGCCGGTTTGACGCGGTATTCGTCGAGCACATAGACGCAGGTGCATCCTACGCCGGTGGTGCAGTAGTCGAGGTTGAGGGTGTAGCGGTCGGCCTGCGGTTTCAACTGATAGGTGAACTGGCTCTTGGTGAGGTTATCAGTAGTGAACTGATAAGCATTGAAGTTGAAGGGCTCGTTCATGGATATCTGCACCCCTTTGCCCTCTTTGTCAAGCAGTTCTACATACCGGTTGTCGGTGCGCAGGGCGTGGTCCTGGGGCAACAGATAAGGCTCGTACATGTCGGCGACGGTCTTGGTCCATACGCCTACCCGATAGCCCGTCTTGCGGTCGGGGTAGTTCTCCTCGGGCCCGCGCCCATACCATTTGATGTTGTCGTACTCATTAGCCACCGAGGTAGTGAAGCCGATGCGAGGCAACATTTCGGGCAGTTTGCCCTGCGGACTGAGATGGTTCTTGATTTTTACCGTCCCGTCGTCGTAGAAGCTATAGGTGTAGTCGAGCGAGAATCCCGCCAGTTGCAAGCCCTGGATGTAAAGGTCGAGAGCCCCGAAGGAAGAGGCACCCACTTGCACCAGTTGACTGACGCTGACGGTCGTCTCGTGCTCGTTCTGTGTCAGCTTCACAGCCGTCGGTTGGACGCGGAGCTGGTTCACCCCCTTGGTATAGAACAAGGTAGCCACCATGCCTCCGTAACCCTCAGCATATCCGCCGTTGACGCGGAAGGCGTCCCATGAATCAAACTCATTGGCGATGGGTGCACGCCAGAGGTTGAAGGTGATGGGCGATTTGAGCACCGGCTTGCCATTCACCTCTATCTGTTCGAGGTTGCCCGTCAGTTTGTTGATGACATAGCAGAAGCCGTCGCCGCTGATTTTGATTTGTTTGTCGTCCTCCTGTGCCTTGACGTTCTTCGATGTCAACCGTGGTTGGGGAGCCGGGATATTCCACGACGACAGTTCGAGTTGGTCCCATGCCACCTCATGTCCTGCCTTTGCCCACACCTCGTCTTTCTTCAGCACGGAGGTGATATTGACCCTGTACTCCTTTCCAGCCACAATGGCGGGTTTGTGATAAGGGATACGCACCACCTGCTGCTTTTGCGGAGCGGCAGCGAACTGGATGTCGCCCTCTTCCACCACCTGGTCGTCGGCCATCAGCGTCCAGTGTGAGGCATACTGCGAGAGGTCGGTGAAGAACAGGCGGTTGGTCACCTCCACCTCACCCGTCTCCGCGTTGAGCAGTCGTATGCTGAGAGGCTGTGTTGTCCATTTCATCTGCTTCATCTCGGGCTGAACGGTGCGGTCGGGCCAGATGCTGCCATAGGTGCGCATGTTGCCGCCGATGGTGTAGAAGGTGCCCTCATCGCCATTGCCGTCGAAGGTGAGGTAGAGCACTGCCTCATCGGCACGTCCCTCGCCGTCGGCCAGGCACATGTCGTAAATCGCCACATTGTCCATCTCGGCATCGGCGGTGTAAATGGTCTGGGGGTCCTGGGCGTGGTTGCCGGCGAACCGCCCGATGTTGATGGGGTACGGGAAATTGCTCAGCACGCCCCGCTCCCCACTTCTGTTGCCGCGGCGGTTGTTGTTGTTGGCAGGCTCTTTCGGTTCCGTCGATTCCGTGCCTTTCAACTGTCCGTCGATGAACAGTTTCATCTCCTTTCCGTCCCACGATGCCGTCACATGGTGCCATTTTCCCATCCATTCGGCAGGCAGGTCGACGTTGAGTTCATGCCTCACGCCGGAATGCAGGTAGAACTGCAGTTTGTCGCTGCCTTTCTGCACGACGCCAAACTGCGTGTTTCCCTTTGTCACATAGGGAGCACCCTCGTAGGTGCCGCTCAGCCGTCCCGGTTTGACATCGAAGCTGATGGTCAGGCCCTTCCCCGACAGTTCGACATTATCGCTGCGGTAGACCTCCACCCACTCGTCGTGCCCATTGAGGAGCAGCACGCCTTTCTCCACCTTGGCGTTGCCCATGAGGTGTACGGGTGTGTTGTAGGGTGAGCTGTCGGTCAATGGGCGGATATGCTCGGTGAGTCCAGGGTTGACGAAGTCCCAGATGGCGCCACCCATCAGTCGTGGATGCCGGCGTATGACGTTCCAGAACTCATCCATTCCACCGCCGGCATTGCCCGCCACCGAGAGGTATTCATCCATGAACGACGGGCGCGGGTCTTGCGATTCGGGCACCATGGCGGTGTTCATCTCCAGTTCGTAGGGTGTGGGATAGCGGGGGCCGATGATGTCCTCGGCGGGATGTGCGTAAGCATTGCCGCCATACATGAAATACCGTGTGGGGTCATATTTCTTTCCCTCCTTGACCACTTCGGTGATAATCGGTCCTTCCCCACTCTCATTTCCGGCGCTCCAGAACAAGACGCAGGGGTGGTTGCGGTCGCGGAGCACCAACTGTCGTACGCGCTCGAGATACATGGGCAGGAACCTCTCGTCGTTCGATATATATTCTGTGGCATGTGCCTCGTCGCCAGTCTCATCGATGATGTACAGTCCATACTCGTCGGCCAGTTCGAGATACTTGTTCACGGGTGGATAGTGCGAGGTGCGCACGGCGTTGAAGTTGTGCTGTTTCAGGATTTCCATGTCCTTGCGTATGGTCTCCTCGTTCATGACATGTCCCAGCTCCGGGTGCTGCATATGCGTATTGGTGGCATTCACTTTGATGGGCTGGCCGTTGAGATAGAACGTCTGGTGCCTGATTTCTGTCTCCTTGAATCCCATCCTGCTGTCAATGCGCTGCATCACCTTCCCGGTCTCGTCGAGCAGTTCGAGCGACAACCGGTAGAGTGTGGGTGTCTCACAGGTCCATTTGTCGGGATTGTTGACAAGCGATGAGAGTTCGAGCGACGTCTTCCCCTTCCCGTCCATCGTGAAGCGGTCGGAGAGCATCTCTTTCACCTTGTTGCCTTTCGTGTCGGTGAGGGTGGCACGCACGGCGTAGGTATTGTGAGTGTCCTCGTATTTCTTGACATCCACCTTCACCTTGAGCATGGCATCCCTGTACTGGTCGTCGAGGTCGGTGGTGACGAACCAGTCGAACAGCCGTGTCTTGGGTGTGGCATAGAGCGTCACATCATCGAAGATGCCTGCCAGGCGCCAGTAGTCCTGCCCCTCGAGGTAGTATCCGTCGCTATACTTCATCACACAGACGGCCAGCATGTTCTTGCCAGGCTTGACGTAGGGTGTCACGTCATACTCCGCGGGTTCCTGTCCTCCTTCGTTATACCCCACCTGTTGCCCGTTTATCCATAAGAACGAAGCGCTTTGGGTCTTTTCCATGCGGAGGAAGACCTGCTGCCCTTGCCATGCCGAGGGGATGGAGAATGTTTTGCGGTAAGCGCCGGTGGGGTTGTATTCCCTGGGCACGTGCGGGGGATTGGCCTTGAACGGGGCAGCGACATTTCGGAACAGGGGGTCGCCATAGCCCACCATCTCCCAGTTGCTTGGCACAGTGATGGTGCGCCACTTGCTGTCCTTGAAATTGGAGGTGAAGAAGTTGCGAGGCACCTCTTCGGGGGTGTTGGCAAAGAAGAAGCGCCAGTTGCCATTGAGCGACAGATGCTGCTCGGCCAGATAGTAGGCGTGCCCCTCCTCTTGGTTCTCTTCAAAGACGGAGGTGTTCTCCAAATAGTCATAAACGTGCTCCAGATACTGGGCATTTGCCTGTAATGAGCATGCTGCAAAAATGCAGAGGGTTAGTCCTTTGATATTCACGATGAAATGATGTTGAAAAAGTTAGAAACAAAACTGATGAAACGAACGTTTTACTGACTGGTGTACAGAGTTTTCGACATTTGACAAGCAAGATGCCCACGATGGCGAAAGAGGATGGCCGCCATTACTTACTGCTCCCGAAGACCGCGAAAATGTTGTAGCTGACGCCGTGGTCATATACATCCTCGCCCTCATATTCCTTCACATTTCGGACGACTCTGATGGTGATGGGCAGGACGATTATCTCGTAAACGGTCTTCAGCACCAACTGCGAGAGCATCATCAGGGGCAACTCCTCATCGGGCAGGACCCCATAGAACGCCAGCGGGAAGAAGCAGAGGGAATCGGCGCCCTCGCCCCACACGGTGCTCATAATAGCCCTCAGGGGGAAGCGGCGTCCCTGGTCTGCAATCTTCATGCGGCTCATGACGTAGGCATTGACGAAACTGCCGGCCAAGAACGACACGAAAGAAGCCAATGCGATACGCGGCGTGAGGCCGAAGATGGCATGAAATCCCTCCTCGTTCTCCCAATAGGGCGCACCCGGTATGATATCGGCGAGGTAGGCCACCATCATGAAGGCGAAGTTGGTGAGGAAACCGGTCCAGATGAGGATACTCGCACGGCGGTAGCCCCACACCTCGCAAACCACATCATTGATGATGTACGACACGGGGAAGATGAGCAGTCCACCGGTCAGATGCAGCGGACCGAACACCATCTGCTTCGTCTCAAGGATGTTGGATGCTATCAGACACACGGTGAAAATGATGCAGAACTGCATGAACAGCACCGACACCATCGTCTTTTTCTTCTTGATATTGTCCATACGAAACAATATTTCTTCACCCCCACACAAAGTTATCTTTTCCGGCACCAATCTCAAAATGATATTTGGCGATGCCTAAGTCCATCTGAGTGTAGCCAATGAGTGAGAAGCCTCGTTTGGCGAGCACCTGATGGTGCCCCTCGTTCATCCCCAAATACTCAAACGAGAATTTCTGCTGGTTGACGGCAGTGGGTGCCAACAAAGCGGCCTCGACGCCCTTCTTGAACCACGCGGGTGTGCTGTCGGAGGCATTGCTTACCTGCTCCACCGTTTTGATTTTATGACTTGTTCCCTGTGTCTCGCCATAGCCAATGGCAATGTAACAGGCAATCTTCTCGCCCTCGTCGAGCACGTATGTTCCAGGCACTTTCTTGTAGCTGAGGCCCACCCAACAAGTATTCAGGCCGAGTGTCTGGGCCAGCAGCACCAACTGTTCGCCGTAATAGCCCACGCGCTCGTCGAGGTCTTCTGCCTTCTTGCCTACCATGACAAGGTAATTGCCTACATGGCGGAACTTGCCATACTTGGCTATTGTTCCCTGGAATGCTTTTGGCTCATTGAGAATCAGTTGGATATGCAACTGCCCCTCACGATTCAGAGCACGTATCCGTTCCTCCAGCACCTTAACGACCTCTTCCGTCAGTGGCTGGTCCTTATAAGCCCTCACGCTGTGCCGGGCCTCTATCGCTTCAAGTAATGTCATGGTTATATTCATTAAGCATAATTGTAATTGAGGACTTCAAGAACTTTTTGAGTTTCTTGATTTTCTCTTATCTGCCTACAATGTTGTGGTAGGCCATATTGTTGCATTTTCTTGGGTACAAATTTAGATAAAATTGGGGAATTACAAGCCAGTCCGATAAAGAATTTCACTTTTCTTTAGTGGAAAGTCACACTCTTATCTTATATTATCCAAACTTGATGCTGAATATTACTTCTTCACACACTGACAAATATGATAGATTTGAACGATAAAACTTCTACATTTATCACCAATACATGAGAATTATTTCAGGATAAGGGATAATTATACCTATAAAATGTTGGGATTCTATTGAAAAAACTTTAATTTTGCGTTTTGATGGAACTTTGCATCTTTTACGCAGTGAGCATCTACAACTCATTTGTTGAAGATTGAAAATTAAGCAATCAACTAACGAACAATAACTATGAGCGAGCAAGAAGAAAAAGGGAAGAAAGCAAAGGACTAAAAGTCTGGCCCAGGAACGAGAATTACAAAGGCGAAGGTGGAAGAAATCATTTTCTACCGCGACTTCGAATGCTATTACAAGAAAAACGGCGACGCTGACTTCACACTTTATGACGGCTGCACGATGAACCTCTACATGATATTGCATGAGGGTGACACGAAAGTGAAGCTTGCCAACCCATCGTCCCCGTTCTATGGCGAGGGATATCAAACCGTGGTGATGGACGCACCTTGCCTCTCCGCCATCGCATTAATCAAGGTCAAGAAATAATCAAGAATTTGAGAATTACACGAAATCTTCCCAACACCCGCATTGATGTGGCCGATGCCCTGAGGGGCATTGCAGTGGCAGGCATCATCTTGTATCACTCGGTGGAGCATTTCGACATCTTCACCAAGGAACCCATCGTGCACACGCTTCCCTGCGACGAGCAGGTGGGCAGCGTGCTCGCCTGGCTCCTGAGCGGCAAGATGTACGGCATCTTCGCCATGCTCTTCGGACTGAGCTTTTTCATCATGAACGACAACCAACAGCAGAAAGGCCGCGACTTCTCCTGCCGCTTTGCCTGGCGCATGTGCCTGCTGTTCGTCTTTGGCCTTGTCAACGTGGCGTTCTACGATGGCGACATCCTGATGCTCTATGCGGTATACGGCCTGCTGCTCATCCCCTTGAGTTATCTGCCATCACATGCGGTGTGGTGCATCATCGCCCTGCTCGCCATCCAACCCGTGGAACTGTTCTGTCTGCTCACAGGCACAACGATAGACCACACCACACTTTTCGAGATTTACAACCGCACCATCAGTCTGCATGAGAACGGGACGTTCATGGAGAATGCCCTCAACAACCTCCGCTATGGTTTCGAGCTGAACCTTCGTTTCAACGTCTTCAGCGGCCGCCTCACCCAGTTGTTCTTCCTGTTCGTCCTCGGGATGCAGTTGGGGCGGCACCGTTTCTTCTACGACGAGGGGCGTAACTTGCAGCTATGGCATGCTGTCCTTGGCGTCTCGACCCTCATCGTCATCATCATGAGCGTGGTGGAATTTGGAGGTTTGAATCAGTGGCTCACCCCCATCTACAACTTCTTCATCCTCACGATGATTACCTCGTCGGTGGTTTCGACTTGGTATGCCTTCGCGTCCGTTCGCTCCACCTTACGCCATCTCTGTTTCTTTGGCCGCATGAGTCTCACCAACTACCTGCTGCAGTCCATCATCGGCAGTTTCATCTTCTGCGGTTATGGTCTGGCCTGTTATCGCCTTGTGGGTATCACCTACGCCGTGCTTATCGGTTTGGCCATGGTCATCGCCCAATATGCCTTTTGCCGCTACTGGTTCAGAAACCATCAACGCGGGCCATTAGAGGGTATTTGGAAAAAACTGACGTGGATAGAATTTAGACGCTAGACGTTAGACTTTAGACGCTAGACTTTAGACGTTAGACGTTAGACTTTAGACGTTAGACTTTAGACGTTAGACTTTAGACGCTAGACTTTAGACGTTAGACTTTAGACGCTAGACTTTAGACCTTAGACTTTAGACGCTAGACGTTAGACTTTAGATAGACGCAAGACGTTAGTTAAAGTTGAGAGTTGAGAGTTGAGGGTTGAGAGTTGTGATTAGATTCCGCAAAGTATATGTCTAAACTCCTAAACTACCAAACTCCTAAACTCCTAAAAAAGACTTTAGACGTTAGGGCTTTCGTTGGCGGTCTTAGACGAGCTAAGACCCTACAGAGGAACAGGGGGATATCTTTCGAAATG
>CAMHEL010000067.1 GCA_946184125.1 uncultured Prevotellaceae bacterium | reverse complement strand
GGATCATCCACCAGGTGGCGGAGAAGGGCTTCGTCGTCAGCCGCCTGCAGGAGTCATTCGATGCCAGCAGACTCGCTGACCGCGAGAACTTCATCAGCTTGCTTTTCTACTATGGCATGCTCTCCATCGGTGACATCGATGGTGCAAGTCTTCGTCTCGTCATTCCCAACAACAATGTGCGACGCCAATACTATGACTGGCTGCTGCGCGAATACCAGAGTATCTCTAAAGTGGATGTCTCAAAACTGAATGAGGTGTTTGATGGTGCCGCCCTTCGTGGCGAGTGGCGCCCCATGCTGGAGGCCATTGCCGAAGCCTACCGCGAGACGACGAGCGTACGCCAGCTGATAGAGGGGGAGCGCAACCTACAGGGTTTCATGAACGCCTATATGACACTCAACCCTTACTACCTCGTGGCTCCGGAGGTGGAGCTGAACCACGGCTACTGCGACTTCTTTCTCATGCCCGATTTCTCGCACTACCCGATGGTGGCGCACAGCTACATCATTGAACTGAAATACCTCAGGACAGAGGCGACAAAGACTGAGGCGGAGCGGCAGTGGATCGAGGCGGAAGAGCAGATACGCCAGTACGCCCAGGGACCGAGGGTGAGGCAACTGGCAGGGCAGACACAACTGCACCTGCTCATCCTCCAAATCAGAGGCTATGAACTGGAGCGGTTGGGTAATGTAGAGCCCCTTTAAGTATCATTCAAGGAGGGGTTTGTAGAGGGAAAGACTCATTTGATATCCATCAAGGGGGGATAGGTTCTTGATTGAATTATCCGACCTTTGAGGTTGAAAACCGCGTAACGAAAGCAAATTTTGGTTGAGACACCATGTTCTGGTGCCTCCTCACGGTGATTCTCATTCTTCTTCTTCGTATTTGGCGATGCTGCTTCTTAGCCTTTGCCGTATTCTCGCAGCGAGAGAGTCGGGCGAGAGGATGGTGATGTGCTCGCCATGGCCAAGGATGTCGCGTTCGAGCTCGAAGTTGGGGATGACATCAATGCTGAACACCATGCTGCCGTCGTCCATCTGACTGACTTCCCTTTGGCTCTGATGGAAGGGCTTTGTGATGACGTATGGCACGTCTTGTGCGCTCACCCGGAAGACGATGTGCTCCACTTTGTCGTCCATGTTCCGTGTCACCCCGATGATGTCGCGGAAGTATTCTTGTGGATGAAAAGAGGGATTCTTGATGTAATGCTCTGTTCTTGGTGCTTCGGCGATTTCCTCGATGCGGTCGAGGGCCAGGTTGTGCAGCTTCGCGTCTGGGGCATCGTGCCTTCTGCCAAAAACGAACCAACGGTTTCGGAACTCCTTGAGGATATAGGGTGAGAAACAGAATATCTGTGGCGTTTTCCACTGGAAGGACTTGTAGGTGATGGTGAGTGGCTCCTTGTCGATGATGGCATCATGCAAGGGGGTGATATGCTCCAAACCACGCAGCCGGTCGTTGCTCTCGAGCAAGATGACAGGTTTCACTTTGAAGCGCATGGAGGCCACGTGGTCTTCAAGACGGTTCACCACATCCTCTACGTCGTTGAACCCCCTGAACGAACTCATCTGCTTGAGCAGGCCCACAGCCTCGGTCAGTTGGCGCATGTCCTCTTCGGAAAGCGCCACATCGGTGATGCTGTAGTTGGGGTCGTCGTATTTGTAGTATTTCCGGTCGACCACCTTGATGGGGGCGTAGTAGCCGAGCTCGCGTGAGTGGCGCATCGCCTCGATGTCGTGCTGTATCGTGCGGCGGCTCACATCGCCATAGCCGTTGAACTCGAAAACAGCGTCGCTGCACGCATCTATCAGTTCCTGAAGTGTGGCACGGCGACCACGACTGAGCATCCGGTCAATCGTTTTGTATCGCAGCAAGGTGTTCCTGTTGATGGGCATAGTGTTGAGAATTAAGATAAAAAAACGGATAATCCTTGATTGACAAGAGATTATCCGTCGTATTGGTTGCGGAGGCAGGACTCGAACATGCGACCTCCAGGTTATGAGCCTGGCGAGCTACCAACTGCTCCACTCCGCGATATTGTTTCAAATGCGGGTGCAAAATTACGACTTTTTGAACTTACCACCAAATTTTTCAGCGTTTTTTTGCTTCGAGGCCTCGCTTTTTTCTTGTTTGTTTACATTTTGAGAGGGTGAAGTGGTTCCTGGGGGTAGAAATTTGGGAGTTTAGAGGTTAGTGTTGAGGGCATGTGAATTCGGGGAACCACTGGCTTTAGCATTTCATCTTCGCTGCTGATGAGAAAAAAATATGATGGCACGATGGTCTTAACTTATCTTAGACCACCGTGCCATCGAATATTATTCGGTATCGTCAAAAACACAGTCGGATATGAAATCCGAAAGCAGATAGCGGCCCGTCAGATGACTTCAATGCCCATCTTCTCGCACAGTTGCAGACTCAGTTCCTTGAGCTTGAATTTCTGTATCTTTCCAGAGCCGGTGAGTGGGAACTCATCGACGAAGAAGACGTATTTCGGGGTCTTGTAGCGAGCAATCTTACCCTTGCAGAAGTCGCGCACGTCTTCGGGAGCCATCGTCACACCCTCCTGCAGGATGATGAAGGCACCCACCTCCTCACCGTATTTCTTCGATGGGACAGCTGCCACCTGCACATCCTTGATGCCCGGCATGTGGTAGAGAAATTCCTCTATCTCGCGGGGATACACATTCTCGCCTCCACGGATAATCATGTCTTTGATACGGCCGGTGATACGGTAGAAGCCGTTCTCGTCTTTCACGCCAAGGTCGCCAGAATGCAGGAAACCGTTCTTGTCAATCACTTCAGCAGTGGCTTCCGGGTTCTTGTAGTAGCCTTTCATCACATTGAAGCCCCGGCAGCACATCTCACCCTGAACGCCCACCGGACATTCCTCTCCGGTCTCGGGGTCAAGCACCTTCACCTCAACAAACGGGAAGTCGGTGCCGACGGTGGTACACCGCTGCTCGAAGGTGTCCTCTATCTTCGTCTGCGTCATGCCCGGTGAACTCTCCGTCAGTCCATAGACGCTGGTGATGGTCATGAACATCTTCTCGCTGACTTGTTTCATCAGTTCGATAGGGCAGAGCGAGCCGGCCATGATGCCTGTGCGTAGAGAACTCATGTCGAACATGTCGAACATGGGGTGGGTCAGTTCGGCGATGAACATGGTAGGCACGCCATAGAGCGCAGTACACCGCTCCTTGTGGACGGAGGCCAGGACGACGAGGGGGTCGAATTTCTCCACCATGACCTGCGTGCAGCCGTGAGTCAGACAGTTCATCGTCGCAAGTACCACGCCGAAGCAATGGAAGAGCGGTACACAGACGCACAGCTTGTCGTCCTGAGTGAAACGCATGTTCTCGCCGGTGATGAAACCATCGTTGGAGATGTTGTAGTGGGTGAGCATCACGCCTTTCGGGAAACCTGTAGTGCCCGAGGTGTATTGCATGTTGACCACGTCGTGGCAACTCACGTTTTTCTTCGCTTCGATGAGGTCATCGTCGTCGATGTTCTGTCCTAAGAGGAGCAGCTCCGCCGTGTTGAACATTCCACGGTATTTCTCGCGCCCGATGAAGACAACGTTCTTCATGCATGGGAAGCGCTCGCTGACGAGGTGCCCGCGCTCACAGTTGCGAAGTTCGGGAAGCATCTTGTAAGTCATATCGACATAGTCGCACTCCCAAGTGCCGTCGGTAATGCAGAGTGTGTGCATGTCGGAGTTGCTGCAAAGGTACTCCAATTCGCTTTGCTTGTAGTTGGTGTTCACCGTGACGAGGACGGCGCCGATTTTCGCTGTGGCATAGAGGAAGGTGAGCCAGTCGGGCACGTTGGTTGCCCAAATGCCCACGTTGCTGCCTTTGCGCACGCCGATGGCCAGAAGTCCTTTGGCAAGGTTGTCTACGCGCTCGTTGAACACTTTCCATGTGAAACGCAAGTCACGGTCGGAATAGACGATGTACTCGCGGTCGGGGGTATGCTCGGCCCAGTATTCGAGCCATTGACCCAATGTCCTTTCAGATAACTGCATCTTTTCGGGAAATTAGAACGGGATATAGACAACAGCAAGAATCTTGGCGGCCTGGCCGGCGACGCCATGAACATGATGCTTGATGATGGAATCGTAGAAAATGCTGTCGCCCTCATTGAGGGTGTAAGTCTCTTTGCCGTAGGCAATCTCCACCTGGCCTTTCATCACATAGATGAACTCCTCGCCCTCGTGGGCGGATAGGGTGAAGGTCTTCTCCTCGCATGGCTGGATGTCGATGAGGAATGGCTCCATGTGCCTGCCGGCCTTCTCCTTGGCCAGTGCGTGATACTCCATGTGCTTGCGCGCAGCAGTAGTGTCGTTCGAAAAACTGATGCTGCTCGTGTTCTCCTCTGCACGGCATACGACGGGGCCAAGCTCGTCGTTGTCGTCGAGAAAAGAGCCCAGCCTGACGCCGAGAGCGCGTGCTATCTTGATAAGCGGACCCAGCGAAGGAAGGTACTCATCGTTCTCGATAGAGGTGATCTGTTCCAGGGAAAGACCACTGCGCTCAGCTATCTCTTCCACTGTGAGATTCTTGGATTCTCTGATACTTTTGATTTTCAAACCTACGATTGAATGACTTTCTGACATATAATTGTTCTGTTTAGTGTGAATTTGTCGGCAAAGGTAACAAAAAAAAAGAACACTGCAAACTTTTTCGCTCTTTCGTTGACTGTATTTTAAATTGGACTATTATAGGGTTCATATCAAATCGGAAAAATAGTGGGTGGCAACTCTGTCGTCATTTTGAAAAAAATCATGATTTGCTTGTTTACTTTGAACGAAATAAGGGTATTATATAATTAGAAAACAAAGAAATGTATAACCTATTAAATATATCAAAGATGAAACAGCTGATTGTTATTTTTGCATTGATGATTTCTGTTGTCGTCGCTTTCTGGGCAGGCAGGTTGACAGGACCTGGCATGAACGTCAACAACGCCGACGGCATCCTTGCCTATCAGCATTATTATGAATGTGCGGAAAAAGCATTGCAGGATGTTACCATCACCGATGCTGAACTTGCCAAAGCCTATGACCTTGCAAAAAGTCAGTTGGATGAATATCATGCAGGGCATGTTATGACATGGCCTGAAATATGCGACCAAAGAGACCAACTCTCGGATATCATCCGCAAGTATTCCGATGAGGAGAACAACAATATCATGGCTTATGTCAGTGAATATTTCAATGACCCTTCCATTCTGAGCAATTGGAGATATAGTTACTAATAAAAACCTAAGTAGGTGATAATAAAAAATAGATGATAGTAACAGATGATTTTGATCACCTATCTCCCAAAAGTGTAAATACAAGTCAATATAAACAATAAGATTTATGATAATTATAGCAATTATTTTTGTAATATTAGTTTTGTTATTTCTTTTTATTTTCCTCCCATTACTTGAAAAAGCACATATTGAGAGGTGTGAGCGATGGAAGAAAGAACAAATAGAAGCAGGAATGCCAGAAGAATTCGTTGATCAAATGTTGTTGTCAGACCCTGATTTTATATTATGATCGACTTTATCTTCAAATTTGTAGCTAAAGCGCTGAATAAAATTGCCAAGATGACATACTTGACTTACAATGAGATAAACATTATAGTGTATTATCTCATTATCCCCTTGTCATGGTGTGTTATGCTCGACATTATTGTCCAATTCCCAATTTTCACTCCACTATGGAGTGTTCTATGGATATACATATTTTGGACAAAACGGAAATTCTTTAGTCAATGGTGCGATACAGTATTTAGTCTGTCACAGGAATTCCTTTTCTCATTTAAGAAAATAGGATGGAATTATTGGAAGGCTTCAGTCATTATCTGTGTCGCATTACCATTGATTATATATGCAGTACTCCTTATCTTTATTTTATACTCCTGAAGTTTCTGGTTATAGAAAAAAAGGAGGATTAGTTTGTTAAGGTGGGTTCTATTAATTATGTCGAGGCGATTTTCGGCTTTTAGTCGAGGGCAAAGTGTAAGCTGAAGAGGGAGTGTAGCGGGCTACACGACCGATGAGGCTTGACACTTTGCACCGAATAAAAGCGAAAAGCGACCGAAATGTAATGTATAGAAATGCCACCTCATAAAATTCAGAATTAATAGAACACACCTTAAGAATGGTTTTTGTGGGCAGAACGATACAATCGTTCTGCCCGCTTTTTGATTTCATAATAGGCTTATTCTTTCGGCTATCCGTTATTTTTTCCTCATTTTTGCATAATTGTCCAAAATTCGAAGTATCTTTGCATTCGCAAAGACAATAACAGTCACTGCTCTCTATTGTTTTTGCCAATAAGATAGCAATTTAGAGGAAAGAATGTCAAGAACGATTATTCAACAAGTCACGAGTAAGAAAACCCTTCGTGATTTTTTGCATGTGACCAAATTGATTTATGACGGCTGCCCGCAGTATGTCCCTGATTTGGAGGGCGACATACGCGAATTGTTCGGTAAGAAGAAAAACGAAGATGCCGATAGTTCCATCATTCGGGGGTTCGTAGCCTATCAGGATGGCAAGGCGGTGGGACGTGTGGCTGCTATTGTCAACCATAAGGCCAACAGGACTTGGAATAACAAAGTGGTGCGTTTCTCGCTCATTGAGTTCATCGATGACTACGAGGTGTCGAAGGCACTCATTGATGCTGTGGCCAAATGGGGCAAGGAGATGGGAATGGACACCATACAGGGCCCCTTGGGCGTTACCGACTTCGACAAGGAAGGCATGCTTCTCGAGGATTTTCACCTGATGGGGTCGATGAACACCATCTACAATCACGCCTACTATCCTGTTCACATGGAGAAAATGGGGCTGCAGAAGGCTGCCGACTGGGTGCAAATCAGGGTGAAAGTGCCTCATGGGGTACCAGAAAAATATGCTCGCGTGGCCAGGTTTGTCAAAGAGAAGATGGGCCTGCGCGTGAGGAAAGTCAATGACTATGATATCGCAAAAGGGGGATATGGGCGACGTATCTTCGAATTGATTAATAAGGAGTATGCTTCTCTCTTCGGCTTTTCACAACTGTCGACGAAGCAGATAGATGAGTTCATCGACAAATATATCAAGCTCATCGACAAGAGGCTCATGACGGTTGTGGAGAACGAACAGGATGAGTTGGTGGGGGTGGCCATCACCATGGGAAGCCTCTCGAATGCCATGAGGAAAGCCGATGGGAAACTGCTGCCGTTCGGATGGTATCATCTGCTGAAAGCCTTGAAGTGGCAACATGAGGACAATGTGGAGATGCTGCTTATCGCCGTGAGGAAGGATTTGCAGGGAAAGGGCGTCAATGCCCTGTTCTTCGACGACCTCATACCTATTTACAACAAGTATGGCTTCGATTGGGCTGAGACCGGTCCGCAGTTGGAAGACAATATCAGGGAACTATCGCAATGGAAAGTCCTCGACCCGCAATTCGTCAAGCGCAGAAGATGCTATACACACCCCATCTGATACACACATAGCTTATCACGAAAAATGGCAGTTCCAACGGAGGAACTGCCATTTTTTGACTTTGAAGAGAAGCTTACAACTCCACAATCTCGGCCTTTATCCAATTGTCGAGCATGGTCTTGACATCTTCCTTGACTTTCTCGCGGTCGAGCTGAGCGCCATCCTCAAGTTGGTAGTTGTCTATCAGAAGGTCAACCAATTCGTCGGTGGTGAAAGACTCCTTGTCTTGGATGCTTTTCCAAAGAAAAGCGGATGTCTCGTTCATGCTGATGATATTGGTGAAGTCGATGTTCTCACGACCTTCAGATACGATGATTTGCTCGCCACATACCGAGCGAAGATTGAATCCTTTTTTTGCTTTCATAATTCGTATTGATGTTGATGATGATTGATGCTGATGTCAGGCTATTGTTATTTCAGCCTGAAGATGTTGAGCCAGATATAGCGGTAGGCGGCAAGCAGATAGCGGCGGATGGGTCGCAGGCGTGTCCACCACCATGAGTAGATGCGCCATTTGCGGCCGTCGACGCTGTCGAGCTTGGTGCTGCCCTTGCGGTAGAAACCGATGACGCTGGCCCTGAAGTCCTGCTTCTTGCAGTGCTCGTAGCCGAGATTGCCATCGCCCATCAGGGTCACTTCGTCGCCTTCCATCTTCACGATGCGGTGGAGGACATAGAAGTCGGGCTGTACCTCGGCAAGGATAGGGTCGCCCACACGGGGTTCGCCCACACGAGGGTCGCCCACACGGGTCAGGACGGCCTTGTCGCGGTCTGACTCTAAGAATGGGCGCATGCTCCTACCCTTGAGGTTGATGGTTACCGTGTGCCCTTGGTTGACTTCCGCGATGATGATGGGGAAAAAAAGCTTGTTCTCAAATTTCACCCCCCGGCCTTTTGTCGACACTGGTCGCTCACCACCATCGTGCTTGTGGAGCCATTTTTTCAGTTTGGCCAGGATGCGCTTGAAGATACTCATGCTCTTTACTTGTTCTCGCCTTTAAATTATTCTCTTGCTACAGCCGCGTGGCACACTTCAGCTGCTTCGCGGTTGGGGAGGCAATGGAGGATGTAGCCGCCGGTGGCCTCCACGATTTTCGACACGGTGTCGCAGATATTCCTGTAGATATCCACATCCCATTTGAGGGAGTTGCACGAGGGGAGCAGCGAGGTGAAAGCCTCGATGGGGCGCAACTTCTCAACCCAGTTGCGCTGGTCGCGGTCGATGCGGATGGTGGAGCCCAGACGGGCGCGGATGTTGCGGTAGCAGGGGGTCTTGCCACTCCAGGGGGAGCCGAATATATAGGGCACACCGTCGATGATGCGGATGATGGGGTTGTCGTCGTTGAGAAGGTCGCAGCCGGGGAGGTAGCGAAGCCACATGCTCACTTGGGTCGATTTTCCCGTGCCGCTGGTGGCATGGAAGGCATAACCGTAACCATTCTGGCGAACTACGGAGGAGTGGATGAGCACCGTCTGATGACGGGCTGTTCCCATGGCGAAACCAAGCATCATGCAGTTGTTGATGCCAAACGAGCGCATGTCGAAATTGCCGTTGAGCGCTATTTTCACTTCTTTGCATTCGGGGTCGATTTGGAACATGCCGCACTCATTTCCACGGAGGTCCTTGAAAATGAACTGCTGGCCGCCACCGATGATGAAATCGACGATGATATGGCCGTTGCCCGTCTCGAAGTCACGCAAGCGGTCGCGCTGGTCGCGCTTGATGGCGGGGAGGGTGTCGTCGATGATGAATTGAACTGTCACTTTCTCGTCGGGTACTGGCGAGGTCAAGAAGGGAAAAAACGAACGCAGCAAACTCATGTTGTTGCGGGTTGTATCAACGAAGGTCACTTTGATGAAGTGGTCGGCGATACAGAAAAATCGGGTCTCGGATGGGCTCATCTCTTTTCTTTATTCTATTTGGATGGTTTGTTCTTTGTGGATAATGGGTGAATTAATGACGGGGAGGCATCGAGGGAGGCATGTTTGACGCATCGTCGGAGCCAGGCTGCTTGCCGATGCCTTTCTTCTTCATTTTCTCGGCACGCTTCTTTGCTTTCTGGGCATTTTTCTCCGCCTTTTTGGCGTTTTTCTCCGCTTTCTTGCCCGTCTCGCCTTCCTCGCTGATGGTCACCGGGACGATGGAGCTGAACTTGAACTCTTCCTCGTCGATTTCACGGATGTCATAATTCTTGGGCTTCTTGTTCGTACCCTTGAATTTCTTGCGCATCTTGGCATACTTCTTCATGATGTCCTTCTCGTTCGTGGCGAACGACACCAGACAGGTGCGTGCGGGCTGCCCCTTGGAGTTGAAGTGGCTGCGCAACTGGCTGGAGTATTCGTGTCGACCGACCAGAAAGTCGGTTTTCTCGTCTATCCATGCACTGTCCAATATCTGGATGTTGGTGAAATAGACGATGGAGTCGTTGAAAGACGCTGAAGCGCCAAAGATGTAGATGGGTGTTTGGCGCAATTTGCCCCATACCAGCGTGCTGTGGAGCAGCACGGTAAGTAGCGACAATACGAATATGGTACGTCTCATGATGAGTATGTCAGTTCTGTTTACCTTAAAAAATCAATACCTTAGTGTCCTTTGCGCTTACTGGCCGAGGTAGGTCTTCAGCAATTTGTTCTTTGTGTTGTGCCTGAGCCGGCGGATGGCTTTCTCCTTGATTTGGCGCACACGCTCCCTTGTGAGGCCATATTTCTCGCCGATTTCCTCGAGAGTCATTTCGGGCTGGTTGATGCCGAAGAAGGCTTCGATGATGCGGCGCTCGCGCTCGCTGAGCGTCAGAAGTGCGCGGTTGATTTCATTTCGCAGCGACTCCATCACCAGCTCGCTGTCGGCCATCGGTGCATCGGCATTGGGCAGTACGTCGAGCAGGCTGTTCTCCTCGCCGTCGGCAAATGGGGCATCCACCGATACGTGGCGGGTGTTCACCTTCAGTGCATCCTCCACCTTTTCCTCGGGCAAATCCACGATGGCGGCTATCTCGTCGACGCTCGGGCGGCGCTCATTGGCCTGCTCCAGCTGGTGCTGCACCTTGATGATTTTGTTTACCGAGCCCACCTGGTTGAGCGGGAGTCGGACGATGCGGCTCTGCTCAGCGATGGCCTGTAGGATGCTCTGCCGTATCCACCATACCGCGTAGGAGATGAACTTGAAGCCTCGCGTCTCATCGAATTTCTCCGCCGCTTTGATGAGGCCCAGATTGCCCTCGTTGATGAGGTCGGGAAGGCTGAGGCCGTGGTTCTGATACTGCTTGGCTACTGAGACAACAAATCGCAGGTTGGCACGTGTGAGCTTTTCAAGGGCTTTGCGGTCGCCCTTCCTGATGCGCTGGGCGAGTTCCACTTCCTCTTCGACGGATACCAGCTCCTCACGCCCTATTTCCTGTAGATACTTATCGAGAGATGCACTCTCACGATTAGTAATCGATTGTGTGATTTTCAGTTGTCTCATGGCGCATTTATTATTAATTGAATGCAAAAGTACTACTATTTCAGTGAAAAAACAAACAAAAGCGCAATTATTTGCGCTTTTGTTTGATGAATTCACCTCTAATAGGTAGGCGCATGTGTAGCCAAGAGGCGCTGGTGCGTCAGTCGGTAAGAGCGATGGCGAAATATTTGCGCTTGCCGGTGGGATAGATGCCCTGGATGTAAAGCACGGGCTCCTTGCTCGTTGAGGCCTCTTTCACTGCTTTCTGGATGTCGTCGAGCGTCTTCATCGGCTCGTCGTTCACCTTCTGGATGATGAAGCCCTTGGTGAGGCCTTCCTCCTGGAGCTTGCCTTTGTTAATCTTGGTGATTTCGAGGCCGTAGCTGATGCCGAGCTGCTCTTTCTGCTCCTTGGTGATTTCCTTGAAGTTGGCGCCAAGTACGTCGAGGTCGGCGGTCTTCACCACCTCAGTGGTGCCCTGGGCGTTCTTCAGGGTGACGGTCTTCTCCTTCTTCTGCTTCTTGTGCAGGAAGGTCACCTTCACTTTGTCGCCAGGACGCTTGCCTGCAAGATATTCCTGCATTTCGGCCATCTTGCTGATTTTCTTGCCGTCGAGGGCAATCACCACGTCGCCTTCCTCAAGTCCGGCTTCGGCACCGGCACCGCCGTCTTCCACTTTGGAGATATAGACGCCTTCGTTGGTACCCAAGTCAACCTCACGGCCGTTGCGCTTCTCATTGTCGATGAAGAGGTGTGCATCCTGTCCCATCACCGAGAGCACGGCGCGCTGAACGGTGCCATACTGCTTGAGGTCGCTCACCACCTTGTTCATAATCGTGGTGGGGATGGCAAAACCATAACCACTGTAACTGCCTGTCTGTGAGTAGAGCATGGCATTGATGCCCACGAGCTCACCGGCGGTGTTGACAAGTGCTCCACCCGAGTTGCCCTGGTTGATGGCAGCATCGGTCTGAATGAACGATTCCACACCGTTGGCGCCCAGGCCACGGGCTTTGGCACTGACGATGCCGGCCGTCACCGTAGAGTTGAGGTTGAAAGGATTGCCTACGGCGATGACCCATTCACCCACCTTCAGCTTGTCGGAATCACCTACGGTTAGGCAGGGTAGGTTCTTGGCGTCGACTTTGATAAGTGCAAGGTCGGTGGTCTTGTCGGTACCGATGATGCGTGCGGAGAACTCACGGTTGTCGTTGAGGGTCACGGTGAGTTCGTCGGCTCCCTCCACCACATGGTTGTTGGTCACGATGAAACCGTCGGCAGAGATAATCACACCTGAGCCGCTGGCCTCCCGCTTCGGGGTCTGCACCTGACGGCGCTGGCGCTCACCGCCAGGATTGCCGAAAAAGCCGAAGGGGTCGCTGAAAAAGTCGCTGAAAGGATCCTCCACCTCTACGGTGCGAACTTTTGAGTTTTGCACATACTTGATGTGTACCACTGCTGGCAAGGCTTTCTCTGCAGCGTAGGTGAGGTCTACTTGCCCGGCACCTACGGGGGAGGCACCAGATGTCTTCGTGAAGGCGCCAATGGATAGCACAAGGGCTGCGGCGCATGCTAATGTCTTCATTGTGTCACTGATTTTAATGTTCATTATATTATTGGTTTTTCTTGTTTGACTGATTTTCGTACTGCAAATTTATAGGCAAAAATTGGGAAAACGTATAATTCGCATGATAATTTGTCCTCTTTTAACAAAAGTGGAATAAGTGTTAATAATACATCCCCTCTTTTAAATATTCTTTTACGTTATTTTGCGTCAGAAGTGTCATCATGCACGACAACTGGCAGGTGGCGGAATAATGACATCATGACATAATGACATATTAGGTGTGTTCTATATTTTCTGTTATATCTTCCGCAATCATTTTGTCATCGTCCAAAACCTAAAAATCGCCTCGACATAATTAATAGAACACCCCATATTATGATACGACCGGCAGACAAGTGATAAATTTATCGGCTTTTCCTTTGGCGTTTCGCTAATTGTTGCTATCTTTGTCGCAATAATGCACTGTTGTGCCCGTTACAAAAACAATAACTCTATTAAAGAATACACCTATAATAAATAGAAGATGATAAGACATAAATTCGACAGCCTGCTGTCGCTGCTTCTCACTCTATTGCTCACCTTGATGGGAGCTGGTGCGTGCAAGACGTCGAAGATGAGCATGAAGCAGATTGAGCGGCAACGACTTGCCGAGGAGGAGGAGAAGGCCCGCAGAGCCGACAGCCTCTACAAGGCCGAGCAACTGAGAATCGCTCTCGAGCAGGAGGAAGCCCGCAAAGCCGACAGCCTGCGGCAGGCATATCTCAGGTACCGCATGGACAGCATCGCAAAGTCGCAAAAGACCATCTATGGTGGCCCCACCATGATGGACAGGCGCAAAAAGGGTTTGGAAGCCCCAAGCAATTAACCCGCCTGGTATGAGATATAAGGGGCTGCCCCTGCACCGGCGCGCCGCGCTCGAGATGGAGAGGATGATCTACAAAGGGGTCATCGCCGACCACCCACTCACCCAGATTGTATGGGAGAGCACGCTCAGGTGCGATTTGAGATGCCGGCACTGCGGAAGCGACTGTAAGACCATGGCGGGCGTGAGCGACATGCCCGTCGCTGATTTGCTGAAGGTGCTCCACGGGGTGCGCGAGAAACTTGACCCAAGCGGGGTGTTCATCACCATCAGCGGAGGCGAACCCCTCATGCGTGCCGACCTGGAGGACTGCGGAAGTCAGATTTATGAACTGGGCTTCCCATGGGGCATGGTCACCAACGCACTGCATCTCACACCTCAGCGGTTTGAGAAACTTGTCGATGCCGGCATCCACAGCATGGCGGTGAGTCTCGATGGCCTCAAGGAAGACCACAACTGGATGAGAGGCAACAGCAGGAGCTTCGACATGGTGGAGCAGGCCATAGCAATGTTGCGCCAAGAGCCAAAGGTGGTGTGGGACATCGTCACGTGCGTTACCGAGCGCAACTTCTCCACACTGCCTGCCATGAGGGAATGGATGATAGAGCATGGGGTGGAGACGTGGAGGCTCATCGATGTCTTCCCCATGGGAAGGGCAGCCAGCGACCCTATGATGATGCTCTTCGACAAGCACTATGCACAACTGCTTCAGTTCATCACCGACACCCAGCACCACTATCCGCAGATTACGTGCAATTATGGATGCGAGGGCTTCGTCGGGGAATATGAGTTCGAGGTGAGGGAGCATGCTTTCTTGTGCCACGCGGGCATCACCGTGGCAGGCATCCTTGCCGATGGCTCCATATCGGCATGTACCAGTATCAGGGGAGACTATAAGCAGGGAAACATCTATGAGGATGATTTCATGGACGTGTGGGAAAACCGTTTCAAACCCTTCCGCGACCACAGCTGGATGCATACCGGCCAGTGTGCTGATTGCAATATGTGGCGCTATTGCATGGGCAACGGCATGCACCTGCGTGACAGCAAAGGACATCTGCTGCAATGCCACCTCGAAAGGCTCATGAGGGGAAAAGAGGAATTGAACAATAAGTAAAACCGATTTTGACAAAAGCCAATGAATAATGCCTTCAAACAAAATGAAGGTATACCATTATAGAACATACCTATAGAAAAAAGACAATGAAGAAGACTATGAAATGGCTTTGCCTGGCATGGTTGCTCGCAGCAGTCCAGCCGGCAGTTGCACAGACGCTTACCGCAGAAAAAACATCCTATCAGTTGGGGGAGTCTGTCTCCATCAAATACAAGAACGCCAACATTGGCGACCATATCTATGTGTATCACAATGTGTCGTACCTTCCACTTGGAACGACGGAGACAATTTGGTGGCCCAATGGCGAATTCAAGTTGCCCGCGGTGCTTCAGCCCGGCCACTACAGGGCTGTGCTCGACCATAATGGGAAAATAGCGGCTGAGGCCAAATTCACCATGGCCGAACACCCCGCTGTGGAGGGGAAGCGCATCGTGGTGTTCTCCGACCCGCATGTCATGGCACCAACGCTGGTGCAGGACCCAACCAATGCCAGATATCAGATGTTCATGAACCAGGACCGCAAACTGATGCCACAGAGTTATGAGATTTTCAGGGCGGTGGTCGACAGCATCAAAGCCATCAAGCCGCAACTCGTCATCATTCCAGGCGACATGTCGAAAGACGGGGAGCGCGAGAGCCACGAGATGGTGGCAGCCAGTCTGCAGGAGCTACTCGATGAGGGCATTCCCACCCTCGTCATACCAGGAAACCATGACATGGAGTGCGACCTCGCCACCCTCTATACATCGGAAGGCACCAAAAAGGCGGAAACAGTCACGCCGGAGGAGTTCCGGCAGATTTACTATAATTTCGGCTATGCACAGGCCATTGCCAACGACGACATCTCATTGTCGTATGTCTGCGACCCCATCGAGGGCGTGCGCTTCATTGGCATCGACGACTGCCGCATACCAAGCCGTGGCGATACGGGTACCAACATTGGCGAATACGGACGTGTGCGGCAGTCTACACTTGACTGGGTGCTCCAGCAGGCAGAACAAGCACGCGACGAGGGAAAAGTAGTCATTCTCGCCATACACCATCAGCTGATGCAGCACTACAACGGCCAGGAGCAACTCATGGAGTCGGCTGCCACAGAGCATGGCGACAGTATCGCACGCCTGCTGGCCGACAGGGGTGTCAGGGTGGCGCTGACTGGGCACATGCACGTGCCATGCGCTACCACCATACACGGTTTTGAGACCGACAGCATCATCACCGAACTATCGTCGGCATCCACCGTCACCTATCCACCGCAGTTCAGGGTCCTCACGCTCAACGACGACCTCACCACCATGAACGTCGATACGCGCTATATCAGGAGCATCGCGTCTCTGGAAGACTTGCAGCAAGCAGCGCGAGACAAGGTGGAAAGCACGCTGTCGAAGACGATTGGCGACCTTGTGCCACGCTACATCTCCACGCTGAACGAGATGCTGAAGGCCTATGAGGGAATACCTGAGTTCGAACCCATCATCGCCGATGTGCCTACCGACCCCGCAGAACTATCCGACATCGTCAACAAGGCGTTCCACAAGTCGTTCAGCATGCTCATCTTCACTTATTCCGAGGGGAATGAGTATCTCAAAAAGGCGGATGAACGTTTCATGAAACAGTTGGTTAGCGACTGTTCCCTGGCAGGAGAATTCATCTTCGACAATATCGACCCCATCACCAGGGAGTTTCTTGTCAACACTTTGTATAATTATATGTACGACCAGATAGAGAATATCGTAGGAAGCATGCTCACCGACATCTCTTACAGGGGGACATCCGATGAGAACAGGACTGATGACCTCTATCTCGACATCGCACTCAGGGGAGACCCCTCGGGGGTGCGCACTGTGACAACTTCCCACCCGACTGGCACCAGCATCTACACGACGTCAGGAGTGGCGGTAGGTAACAGCCTGCAGCAGTTGCCCACCGGCATCTATATCGTGCGCGAGGGTGGAAAGGTGAGGAAAGTGGCCGTGGGTCGGTAGTTCAATACCGGTAGAGGATGGCTTGACGGGTGTAGGTCTGGCCGGCACGGTCGAAGGTCACCTGCCCGCTGAACTTGTCTTCTACGCGGGTGAGGCTGATGTTGACTTTCAGCCAGCTTACACTGTCAATCTGCTCTTTGCCACTGAGGCGAACACGGTCGTTGAAGGTGCCGCTCACACGAACCGACTTGCCGCCACAGGTGAAAGTGCCTGACACACCATCGATGTCGTTGTTGCGACGCATGGTGAGGGTGGCGCGGTCTTCACCCACCGTGCCCGAAATCTTGATGTTGTTGCGCTCGTAGATGCGTCGGAGGCTGTCGACACGGCGGAGACTGTCGGAACGGCGCTTCTCACGAATGCGTACCTCGGCCAGTGAGTCCTTTTGCTCCTTGATGAACGAATCGGTGCGCTGCATGGCTATCTCGGTGCTCTCACGAAGAAGTTCCGCACTCTTCTTGTCGTCCTCGCAACCCATGGCTATACCTACCAGAAATAAGATGATGGAGGCATACAGTAAGTTTCTCATATCAATGTCTTTTTTTGATTGTTTTCTATTCTGTTTCTATTTTCTACATTTCAAAACGGCCAAACTCACAAACGTCCTTATGCGTGCGAAAACCGAAAGGAGCATTTTTTTATCAATTATCAATCAATCAGTGAGTCTGTGAGTCAGTCAATCAATCAGTCTGTCGGTCAATAACGAACACCTTGTTGCTTCTTACCAATCCATGAGCTGGCGGAGAAAGGCTGTCAGTTCCTCGGCCATCACGGCATGGCGCTTCATCGAGGGATGGCCCTGCGACCCCCAGCCCAAAGAGCCGTCGTCGGGGGTGAAGTCCATACGGAAGACATTATAGTCGCCACGCTGTTGGGCGTCGGCTATGGCAGCCTCTTGCGCCTCACGCACATCGTTAAGACGTTTCGAGACAGGGATGGCACCAATGATATACACGATTTTCGCTTGGGGATAATAGCCTCTCAGGGTGACGGTGAACTGTTTGAAAGCCGAATTGAGGCGTTCCTTGTCGTAAGAACCCACCGACGTGTCGTTGCAACCGAGGTTGACGCATACCACGTCGGGCTGGAAACGCGAGAAGTCCCACTGCTCGCCATGAGTCTCATAGAACGTTTGGGGGAAAATGTTGGGCATAATCTCGTCGGGTATCTTGCCGGCATAGTTGCGGTACATTCCTATACCGCTGCGGGCGCACACCTGGCACTGCGCGTTGAGCGAACGGGCAGTACGGGCGGCATAGGTCTCGTAGAAATTCTGCAGGCTGAAGAGGAATTTCTTTTCTTTTCCGTTGCCTTCGATGCCATAGCCGCAGGTGATGGAGTTGCCGATGAACTCGATACGCCGTGAAGGTAACTGTGGCGTCTCGCCGAGCGAGCATCCGTCGTCAAGCAGAAGGCCGTAAAAAGTGGGCTTCTTATACATTCCCTCGATGATATAGGTGATGGTGAGGCGGTGTGTGCCATTGTCAAGTCCGTTGGCGAGCAGTGTGACATTGGTGCCTTTCTTCACCTCTACCTTTCGCGGTGCAAGGCTGTCCACCTCCACCATGAAGTACCCACAGTCGGGGTTGGTCTTCATGGATGCCGACGTGCCGGTGAAGTTGGCGTGAATCTGAACGCCGGGGTAGGTCCATACCGCAGCACCGGGCGTCGTGTCCCAACTGATGCGCCCCACATAGGCAAAGCCGTGGTCGGTGGCAGCCACAAATGAGGCACTAAGTGCGTTCAAACAGAAGAGCAGGCACAGCGCTGTGGTAACGAAAGTCTTTCGTAGGGTCATCGTATATGAAAGATGATGATTGGTATTTAGAACTGGGCGTATATGAAGGGCTGAATATCACTGAGACGATAATTGATGACCACCTGGAGTACGACGAAAAGCAGGATGAGCTTCAGCGTCCATGGCGTGCGGATGTATAGCTGGCGGAGACGGTCGACATGCCGCTCACGCACGGCATGAAGTGCGAAGCCCAGTACCACGAACACCGTCCAGGTCAGGCGGGTCTCGATGAAGGGCTTGAAGTAGGCAAAACTGAAGTCGCCGAAGATGCTGCCAAGGACGGTCATCGCCGTGCCCATGTCGCGGGAGCGGAAGAAGGTCCATGCCAAAGCGACATAGAGGAAGGTGAGGGTCCACGACAAGCATTTCACGTACCAGGTGTCGGGGATGCGCTGCAGCCAGGGCTTGCACCACTTGTGAAGCACCAGACCGGCACCATGCAGGGCGCCCCAGATGACAAACATCCACGAGGCACCATGCCACAGGCCTGCCACAAGCATGGTCAGGAAATTGTTGAGGTATGTGCGCCATGTTCCTTTGCGGTTGCCACCAATGGGGATGTAGAAATAGTCGCGGAACCAGGTGGAAAGCGAGATGTGCCAGCGGCGCCAGAATTCCTGCAGATTGAGCGACTGGTAGGGGTAGCGGAAATTCTCAAGCAAGGTGATGCCAAGCAGCGAAGCCAGGCCGATGCTGATGTCGCTGTAGCCCGAGAAGTCGCAGTAAATCTGTAGGGTATAGCCCAGAACGCCCATCAGGTTCTCAAAGCCAGAATAGGCACCGGGGTCATTGAATATCCAGTTGTTGTATTGAGCGATGTAGTCGGCTATCAGTGCTTTTTTCAAAAGACCGCTCATGATGAGCCACAACCCGGTATACACCTGTGCGTCACTTACATGGTAACGGTGCTTCAGCTGTGGGATGAGGGTGCCCGCACGGGTGATGGGGCCGGCAATGAGTAGGGGAAAGAATGTCAGGTAAAACAGATATTCCAGCAGACTCACCTCGAGGGTGAATTTCCGCTGATAGACATCCACCGTGTAGCTGATGGCCTGAAAAGTGTAGAACGAGATGCCCACGGGCATGATAATCGCCAGGGGGGAGAAATTGGAGGCGGTAAGCTCGCTGATGATCTCTATCAGGAAATTGGTGTACTTGTAGTAGAGTAGGGGAGCCAGGTCGAGGATGACCGTCGCCCACATCCACCACTTGCGTTCGCTTCCCTCGCTGTCGTCCATACGGCGTGTCATGTAGTACGACAGCAGCGCGGTGAGGGGGAGGAGCACCATCAGCACACCATTGGCCTTGTAGGCGAAAAGGAGGCTGAACGCCACCACATAACCCAAGGTAAGCGCCTTGGAGTTACGGCGCAAAGCGATGTAGATGGCGAAAAACACCATGAATGCCACGGCGAAGGGAATGGACACAAACGACCATGTGCTGTCGGGTGCCGTGAGGAAATGGGATAGGTAGTCGTTCAAGCCCATCGGTCTAAGCAGGGGTTTGGCGTTTCTGCGTGGGGAGACGGCGGCCCTTGTCCTTCACCTGCATCACCTCGATGGTCTCTATCTTGTAGGACTGAGGACCTTCGGGTTTGGTCAATACCAAGGGATGAAGACAACTGTCACTCTGCATCCACTCTGCCACCTCATCCATCCATATGCGGGCACCGGCTGTCGTGGGATGTAGGTGGTCGCTCCGGCGCTCCATCTCGATGTTTCGTGAGTCGAAATAACCGCTCTTGCCAAACACTTTGGCTATCTCATCGTTCAGACCCTCGTCGGGAGTCGTGTTCGGTGGACCGATGAAAATGCAGGGTGAACTGCCCACCTTGGTGCGCATGGTGTGGAGACACTCGTTGATGCGCTTCAGGTTCTTCGAGTAGAGCTCGTTGCTGCCCATGCAGAATATCACGAAGGTGGGCTGCACCTTGTCGATGTAGTAGTCGAGCGTCTCGCCGCTCCACGCCGAGGTGGTGCTGCCATACCATGTGACGGCATACATCGTGTCGCCACTCTCCTTGCAGTAGTCGTAGAAACGATAGGCCAATGGCTCTACCATGGAGTCGCCCACAAAGAGGAAACGCTGTGCTGTGCTGTCGGGCGCCAATTTCACTTCCTCCACAACAACAGTGGTGGTGTCGGCACGGGAAGGAAGGATGGATTCCAAGTCAACTTTTCGCAGAAGTTGATGGGCAAAAGTGATGCCTATGGGTGTGCGGGCATAGAAAAATATCGCGCTGAACGACACCATAAGCAGAAGGAGGGTCTTTATCTGGGAATTCATGAATGAATATGCTGGCTTTTATTTCGGGTGCAAAATTACGCATTTTATGTGGAACGCACAAACATTAATGACTTTTTTGTTGAACTGCATTCT
>CAMHEL010000066.1 GCA_946184125.1 uncultured Prevotellaceae bacterium | reverse complement strand
TGGGCATCTACCCCGACATCGAGCACTCGTATGTGCTGGAACTGAAGTACCTCCCATCGAAAGCCACCGACGCCGAGGTGGCGGCAGCCCGCGAGAAGGCCATCGGTCAGATTACACGCTACGCCGGGAGCGTCGGCGTGGAGCGCACCATCGGGCACACCCATCTCCACTGCCTCGTCATCCTCTGGCGCGGCATGGACATCGCCGTGGCAGAGGAACTGCAGTGAGCGATGCCATCAAGCATACTTTAGGAGCGCGGGGCTCCGAGCTCACTTCACCCTATAAGGCAACAAGGTCTCAGGGAATTCGGGGACGTCAATATAGAGCAAATGCTTTTCCAGGGCTTCCTCGACGGCTTGCTCGCCTGCAGTCTTGTGGTTGTTGACAAATTGGCTGATGGCCTCCTCGGCATTTTTATTGTCGCCAGTGGCGATGTTGAGGACGACGCCGTAGCCAAGATATTTCCCGCCATTGTCGAAGAAGGAATAAGAATACCCACCCCCGCCAGTTTCAGGAATGCTGTTGTCTTTGTGCACCTTGAAGGCAACATGCGACAAGAAACCGATAAGGGAATCGTAGTCCTTCCGGTCGTATGTCACCGTGTCTTTGAGGGTGAAGCTGTTGCGATGGTCAGTATAATGCCAGATGAGAGAGTCGGGTGTGATGTCGTATTCTATGAGCACGGCAATTCCCGAATTGGAGGCTACCGTGTAACGGATGGCGGTTGTCTCTTTCTTGATAGGACATGCCGGTCTCTTGTTGGCATCAGCCGAAGAATTGCTCGCAGTACAAGCATAGAGGCAGATACCCCCCACCAGGATGAGGCAAACCAAAAATTCCTTCATATTTGGATTCATCTCGCGAAGAAGAAGTCGGTGAACCAGATGGTGCTGTGCCCTGCCCTCACGCTGACGTTGCCGAGCGAACTGAGGTCGAGGCCCTCGACCGAAGCCGAGACATAGTTCCATTTCCCTTTCTCAAGAGGAACGACGAGGTCGGCCACTTTTCCATCGTTGCTGTTCAGAATCTCTATGGTCAGTTGGGTGGCATCGGGAGTGAATGCGGTGAGATACACCTTCTTGGCTTCTGCCGCCGACCTTCCTGCCGTCTGCCAGAAGCCCGCCTGTCCCGTCCAGGTATCGTTCGCGTCCTCGGCATATTCCGCCTTGACGGCTGTCGTTCCCTTGACTATCGTATTTGTGACCGTACACTTGTACCATCCCCCGGGATACTTGTATTCTTCATAATTGATGGGGAAGCCGTAAGTGTCGCTGAAGATGGACAAGACGATGTCGGAAGCCGGTAGTGTGGGCTTGTCGGGTGCTGTGGTGGGCTCGTTGGTGCTGATGTTGGTGCCGTTGACGACGATGTCGACCAGGATGGTGACATCAGAAATAGTGACAGCCTTGTCGTTGTTGACATCCGCCACGATGGTGTCCACTTCTCTTAATCCTAAGATATGTGCGATGACCAATGTGACATCAGAGATGTCGACCTCGCCATCGTAGTTGACATCGCCCTTGAGAGGCGCTCTGTAGTCGTAGTTGTCGCCATAGTAACCCCTTGTGATGAAGTCCACGAGGTCGGGTTGTGTGAATTTCGGCACGCTACGGTCCTGCCCGTCCGACAGTCCCATCCAGTAGAACGTGGCAAATCCATATTGCTTGGCTCTTTTGACGAAATAGTTGGCGTATTCGAGCGTGTTCTCCCTGTATTGTTCATAATAGTTCACATCGCCCTCCGATGTGCCCCACTCACCGAAGATGACGGGTCCCTTGGGTGCAAGATATTTGTTGATGTCGCTGAGCATCTGGTCGACCGTGTATTTGCAGTTGTTGATGTTGTCGGTCGAGAGATAGCTGTGGACTTCGAAGAGGATGTGGTTGTCGACGGTGTCGGTGGGTTTCTTTATATTTTTGAGCGGGTCTTGCAGGTGCGAGTTCCATGTTCCGGAGCCACTGCTTGCGGCATAGGTGCAGACAGCGAGGTTGCGCTGAGCGTTGTTCCCTCCTGTGGCGCGCACGGCATTGACAAACGACTGTGCGTAGTTGTTGATGGCTAAGTAGGCATCAGCAGCCACGTTGACATCGTAGGAGGCCGCCGTGGCAAGCGATGCGAAGCACCATGAGTTGTAGGGGTCGAGCATCTCGTTGTAGCCCTCGAAGATGAGTTTCTCGCCATAGTTCTTGAATCGGTTGGCGATTTGGGTCCATATCGCCTCGAAGGTGGCTTTGTTCTTGTTGTAGTTCTCCATCGAGGCTTTCAGCCATGAGACGGTGTAGGTGCCGGTGTCGTGGTGGACGTTGAGGATGCAGTACATCCCCTGGCTGATGACATAGTCGACCACCTCCTGCACCCGCGCCATCCACTCTTCGTCGATTTGCGTGCCGATGGGGTCGGCTACGGGGTCCCATGTGGTGCTGTTGCCGGTGAACTGGAATTTCGCCTCCATGTGAGGATACCATGTGACGGGCACCCTGATGGCGTTGAATCCAGCTTTTTTCATCATGACGATGAGGTCTTTCGTGGTGACGGGTTGTCCCCAGGCCTTCTCATAGTCGGAAGGCTTGCGCTGGGTCCACCGCTCTATCCACATGTTGTCCAGGTCTCCGGAGTGGGAATCGAGCGTATTGCCCAGGTTCCATCCCACTTTCATCTTATTCACCGCAGTGGTGGCGGTTTCGAAATCGGCTGCTTCGGCCACGGTGATGCTTAAAAGGGCCAATAGACCCAAAAAGGCGCTGCGCAAGATAGTCATTTTACTAATAGGATTATTTTTTTGTTTCATCTGCAAAGTTAGCACAAAAAAAAGTGAATAAGTGAGTAATAAGCAAATAATTATTTGGTTTTCCGGATTTGGGGAGTAACTCTGCTCTGTTCACCACCAGGGCTGTCTCCCGGCGAAATGAGTGATTACAATCAATGCACGACAGGAGCGCGGGCGGGGAATTTGGCTATCGTTTACTCCAACGTGCTCATTTTCAAGATGTTGCATTTTTATTTAAAAAAATGCATTTGCCGTGAAATGAAAAAAACAAGCGAATAATTTTGTAATTCGGCCGATTTACGCTATATTTGCCCTTTGAAATGAAAAAAAGAGAGGATTATGCAGACTAATTGTCACTTTTCGACGCTCATACACGAACAGGCCAAGATATTCGGTGAGAAGGAAGCGCTGACTTACCGGGAGTTTGGAAGCAGGGAATGGAAGTCGGTGTCGTGGAACTACTTTTCAGAGATAGTGAAGAAGGTGTCGAATGCCCTTCTCAACATAGGCGTTCAGGTTCAGGAAAACATCGGTGTTTTCTCGCAGAATGCCGTTCAGTATCTCTACACCGACTTTGGTGCCTTCGGTGTGAGGGCCGTCACCGTGCCTTTCTACGCCACCAGCAGCGAGGAGCAGATACGTTTCATGATTACCGATGCCGAGGTGCGTGTGCTGTTCGTTGGTGAGCAGGAGCAGTACGACAAGGCCCACCGCATCTTCCCTCAGTGCCCCTCGCTCGACCGCATCATCATCTTCGACCGTCGTGTGACCATCTCTCCCAACGATGCCAACGCCATCTATTTCGATGACTTTCTGAAGCTTGGCGAGAATTTCCCACGTCAGACCGAGGTGGACAAGCGTTGTGCCGAGGCTTCGTTCGACGACATCTGCAACATCCTTTACACCAGTGGCACGACGGGCGACAGCAAGGGTGTCATTCTCAGCCACAGCCAGTATCACGCCGCCATGGAAGCCAACCACAAGACCGTCCCGGTGAGCGAGAAGGACGTGGTGATGAATTTCCTGCCCTACACCCATGTGTTTGAGCGCGGCTGGGCCATCCTCTGCCTCACCGTGGGAGCGCGGCTGGTCATCAACACCAACCCCAGGGAGATACAGGAGTCGATGCGCGAGATACATCCCACCTGCATGAGCTCGGTGCCGCGTTTCTGGGAGAAGGTGTTCGCCGGTGTGAAAGCCAAGATTGACAGTGCAAGTGGCGTCAGCCACGCCCTTTTCAAAAAAGCCCTCAGCGTGGGCCGCCGGCACAACATCGAGTACCTGAGCAACGGCCGCCGTCCACCCCTCCACCTGCATATGGAGTACACGTTCTTCAACAAGGTGGTCTTCAGCCTCATCCGCAAGCAGTTGGGCCTGGAGAACGCCCACTTCTTCCCCACGGCCGGTGCCACAGTGTCGCCCGAGGTCGAGGAGTTCATACACTCCATCGGCATCAAAATGATGGTGGGCTACGGACTGACAGAGAGCCTTGCCACCGTCTCGCACGACCATCTCAACGAGCCCTTCACTGTCGGCTCCGTGGGAAGGGTCCTCTCGGGTGTCGAAGTCAAGATAGGCGAGAACGACGAGATACTGCTCAAGGGGCCCACCATCACCAAGGGCTATTACAAGCGCGAGCAGCTCACACGCCAGTCGTTCGACGAGGAAGGCTTCTTCCACACCGGCGACGCCGGATACATGCGCAACGGGGAGCTCTTCCTCAAGGAACGCATCAAAGACCTTTTCAAGACCTCCAACGGAAAATATATCGCACCTCAGCTCATCGAGTCGAAAATGCTTGTCGACAAGTTCGTTGAGCAGATTGCCGTCATCGCCGACCAGCGCAAGTTCGTCTCCGCACTCATCGTGCCCGTGTTCAGCGAGCTCGAGGCCTACGCGCAGTCGGTGGGCATCGACACCAGCGACCGCGAGCAGCTCTGCCGCGACCCGCGTATTATCGCCTTCATGAGCGACCGTATCGACACGCTGCAGCAGGGGCTTGCCAGCTACGAGCGCATCAAGCGCTTCACCCTCCTGCCGCAGCTCTTCAGCATGGAGAAAGGCGAGCTCACCAACACGCTCAAGATAAGAAGGAATGTCCTGGTGCGCAATTATGCTGCCCAGATAGAGGAGATGTATAAGGAATAACACCACACCATTCATCACAGATGATAACGAGCGACCAACTGAAGGATGTGCTCTCGCGAGCCGAGGCACTGCACAAATATCTTGAGATTGACAAGAAGAAGATAGAGTTTGAGGAGGAGCAGCTCCGCACCCAGGCGCCCGACTTCTGGGACGACCCCAAGAGGGCGCAGGAGCAAATGATCAAGGTGAAAGGCATACAGAAATGGCTCGACGGCTACAAAGCGGTTCGCGACAAGGCCGACGAGCTGCAGCTTGCGTTTGACTTCTTCCACGAGGACATGGTGACCGAGGAGGAGGTGGATGCCGACTATGCCGAGGCCATCAAGGCCATCGAGGACCTCGAGCTGAAGAACATGCTCCGCCAGAAGGAGGACCCCATGGACTGCGTGCTCAAAATCAACAGTGGTGCCGGTGGCACCGAGAGTCAGGACTGGGCCCAGATGCTCATGCGCATGTACATGCGCTGGGCTGAGGCGCATGGCCACAAGGTGACCATCAGCAACCTTCAGGACGGCGACGAGGCGGGCATCAAGAGCGTCACCATGGAGATAGAGGGTGGCGACTGCGCCTACGGATATCTGAAGAGCGAGAGTGGCGTGCACAGGCTCGTCCGTGTGTCGCCTTTCAACGCCCAGGGGAAGCGCATGACCAGCTTCGCCAGCGTCTTCGTCTCACCGCTTGTCGACGACACCATCGAGGTGTATGTCGACCCTTCACGCGTGTCGTGGGACCTCTTCAGAAGTGGTGGCGCCGGAGGGCAGAACGTCAACAAAGTGGAAACTGGCGTCAGGCTCAGGTACCAGTATGTCGACCCCGACACCGGCGAGGAGGAGGAAATCCTCATCGAGAACACCGAGAGCCGCAAGCAGTTGGAAAACCGCAACAACGCCATGAGGCTGCTCAAGTCGCAGCTCTACGACCGTGCCATGAAGAAGCGGTTGGAGGCGCAGGCAAAAATCGAGGCGGGAAAGAAGAAAATAGAATGGGGAAGCCAGATACGGAGCTATGTCTTCGACGACAGGCGTGTGAAAGACCACCGCACCAATTACCAGACCACCGATGTCGATGCCGTCATGGACGGGAAAATCGATGGCTTCATCAAGGCATACCTCATGGAGTTCCCCGTGGTCGATGAGACGTAATCAACATTAAAACTATATTTCATTATTCATTATGGCAAAGAAAATCAACCAAAAGCGTCAAGCTTACGTAGAGAAACAAGAGAAACAAGGACAGAGCGTGGTGAGGTGGATATTCGTCGGCCTCATTATCCTGGCTGTCGCTTACGTGGCTTTCACCATGTATATGTGGACATAGGCTGTAAAGCGTATGAGCGGATATGAGATTGAGAGGAAGTTCCTGGTACACAAGGACAGGGACTTCAAAAGTCGTGCATATGCCCAAAGCCGCATCAAGCAGGGATACATAGCCGCCAAAGGTGCCACGGTGCGCGTCAGGATGCGCGACAACCAGGGCTATCTCACCATCAAGGGGCCTTCCAGCGATGGAGGGCTCAAGCGCTATGAGTTCGAGAAGGAAATCTCACCGGAGGAGGCAGAACAGTTGTTCAAGCTCTGCGAGCCGGGCATCATCGACAAGACCCGTTACCTCGTCAGAAGCGGAAGCCACGTTGTCGAGGTGGATGAGTTCTATGGCGACAACGAGGGGCTTGTCATGGCCGAGATAGAGCTGGCCAGCGAGGACGACCACCCCGAGCTGCCCGACTTCATCGGTCCCGAGGTGACGGGCGACAAGCGTTTCTACAACAAGCAGCTCAGGCGTTATCCATACGTCATCTGGCGCGACACTTTGCCACCAGAATACCGATGAACAGCGCCACCGTCGCCCCCACACAGTTGGCGGCGGCGTCGAGCCACTCACCACTGCGGCGGCCTCCTGTGCAGTAGGCCTGAAGCAGTTCTATCACACCGCCCATCGCCATCGGTGACAGCCATCCCAACAGCAGCAGGCGCCGCCAGTCTATACGGGGGTGAGCACGAAGATACTCCCACCAGATGGTCAAGACAAAGAACAGATACATCGCTGCATGGGTCCATTTGTCTATGGCACGCACATGAGGGACGTGCACATGAGGAGGGCCACTGAAGCAGAGATACCATATCACCAAGGTAAGGGCAACAGAGAGAGGGTAACGCCTCAACCAACGAACGGGGTGTTTCATCTTCTTCTATACTTTAGGGGTGCAAAAATAATATTTTTTGCAGGATTTCACAAGCCTGAGGGAAATAAAAGTAGGGAGTGGGCTGGTCATTTCCCGCCTTGTCATACCATAAGCGATAAAGGTGGGTTCTATTCATGATGCCGAAGCGATTTTCAACTTTTAGCCGAGGGCAAGGAGTAAGTTGAAGAGGAGAGCACACCTATAAAAGAACGCCTAAAACAACGAAGGAAAGATGTCAAAAAACACGGAGAGAGCGAGCTTTGGAAGCAAACTCGGAGTGGTGCTGGCTACCGCCGGCTCGGCAGTAGGACTGGGAAATGTGTGGCGTTTCCCCTACATGGCGGGCGACAACGGCGGGGCGGCCTTCATCATCATCTATGTGGTATGTGTCCTCCTCCTTGGCATACCCTGTATGGTCAGCGAGTTCATCATCGGGCGGCATGGGGCGGCCAACACTGCAAGGGCATACGACAGGATGGCCGGGGGAAGCGCGTGGAAGTACGTGGGATTCCTCGGGGTGCTCACAGGCTTCCTCATCACCGGATACTACGCCGTAGTGTCGGGATGGTGCCTGCAGTATGTCTATGCCTCTGTCGCAGGGGGTATCAGCGGCGACGCCGATTATATCAAGAGCTATTTTGCCGACTTCACAGCCCACCCCGTCAAGCCCATCCTGTGGGCTGTGGTATTCCTCTTCATCACCCATTTCGTCATTGTCAGAGGGGTGCGCGGGGGCATTGAGCGCGTGTCGAAGCTCATGATGCCCATCCTCTTCGTCCTCCTGCTCATCATCGTGGTGGCTTCGTGCATGCTGCCCGATGCCGGGAAGGGCGTCGCATTCCTTTTCCAGCCCGACTTCTCAAAAGTCGACAAGATGGTGTTTCTCAATGCTCTCGGACAGTCGTTCTACTCGCTGAGCATCGCCATGGGGTGCATCTGCACCTATGCGTCCTATTTCTCGCGTCAGACCAACCTGCTGAAGTCTTCCTTGCAAATCAGTATTGTCGACTGCCTCGTGGCCATCCTCGCCGGCCTGATGATTTTCCCCGCCGCCTTCTCGGTGGGCATCAGTCCCGACTCCGGTCCCTCGCTCGTTTTCATTACCCTTCCCAACGTCTTTCACCAGGCATTTTCCGGCATGCCCGTCCTGGGCTACATCATCGCCGTGGCGTTCTATCTCCTCCTCTCCGTTGCGGCACTCACCTCACTCATCTCGCTGCACGAGGTGAGCACGGCTTTCCTTCAGGAGGAGATGCACATCTCACGGCCCCGTGCTGCGCTCATCGTCACGCTCACCTGTGCCGTCATAGGCGCCTTCTGCTCGCTCTCCTTCGGTGCTTGCGAGGGGCTGAGCCTTTTTGGCAGGTCGCTGTTCGACCTGTTCGACTTCATCACCGGTCAGATATTCCTGCCCATCGGCGGACTGCTCACCTGCATCTTCCTCGGCTGGGTGGCGCCAACGAAGGTGGTGCGCGATGAGTTCACCAACTGGGGCACGCTCAAGGGCACCTTCTTCGGCATCTACTTCTTCTGCGTGCGGTTCGTCTGTCCCGTGTGCATCCTGCTCATCCTGCTCCATCAATTCAAAGTATTCGGATAACGACGCCTATGGAAGCCAAGCAAAGAGGCCGTTTCGGCTCGAAGATAGGGATTGTTCTCGCCACCGCCGGCTCCGCCGTGGGTTTGGGCAACATCTGGCGCTTCCCCTACATGACCGGCATGAATGGTGGCGCGGCGTTCATCCTCATCTACATTGTCTGCGTCTTCCTGCTCGGCATCCCGGGCATGGTGGCCGAGTTCATTGTGGGCCGTTCGGGCGAGTCCAATGCCGCCAAAGCCTATTACCGTCTTGCCGGGCGCACGCCATGGCGCGTCATCGGCTATCTTGGTGTCGCCACCTCGATGATCATCCTCGGTTTCTATGCCGTCGTGGCGGGGTGGTGCCTGCAGTATCTCATCGCCTCACTCGCCGGCGAGCTCAGCGGCGATGCCGCCTATGTGTCCGACTACTTCAAGCGTTTCTCCTCCGACCCGTTTTGGCCTGCCGTGTGGGCGGTGGGCTTCATAGGCCTCACCCATCTTGTCGTGGCAAGGGGCGTTCGCGAGGGCATTGAGAAGGCATCCAAGCTCTTCATGCCCACGCTGCTTGTCATCCTCATCGTGCTCATCGTGGCGGCATGCATGTTGCCCGGTGCGATGGAGGGGGTGAAGTTCCTCTTCCAGCCCGACTTCTCCAAACTGACGCACAGCGTCTTCCTCGAGGCGCTCGGCCAGGCTTTCTTCTCCCTCAGTCTCGGCACCGCCTGCCTGTGCACCTATGCCTCCTATTTCAGCCGCCAGACCAATCTCGTCGGGTCGGCGACACAAATCGCCCTGCTCGACTCCCTCATCGCCATACTTGCCGGACTGATGATTTTCCCCGCCGCCTTCTCCGTCGGTGTGCAGCCCGATTCGGGCCCCTCGCTCATCTTCATCACCCTGCCAAACGTCTTCCACGAGGCCTTTGCCGCCGCACCCGCTGTGGGATATGCCATCTCCATCCTCTTCTATGCCCTCCTTGCCCTTGCCGCCCTCACCTCCACCATCTCCATGCATGAGATAGGGACGGCATTCTTTCACGAGGAGTTCCACATCTCGCGTGGACGAGGGGCATGGGTGGTGACCGCTGCGTGCAGCGCCATCGCCGTCCTCTGCTCCCTGTCGCAGGGTGCGCTCGCTTCCGTCAAGGTGATGGGCAGCGACTTGCTTGGCTTCTGCGATGAGCTCACCGCCAACATCCTGCTGCCGCTTGGCGCCATGCTCACCTGCCTCTTCGTGGGATGGTACATCCCGAAGAAGGTGGTGCACGAACAAGTCACCAACTGGGGGACGACGAGTGCCCTTGTCTACCATGTAGTCCTTTTCTTCGTGCGATATGTATGCCCGCTGTGCATCGCGGCAGTCTTCCTGCACCAGTCTAGAATCATCTGAGCATCACATACTTAAGGTGTGTCCTATTCATTCTTTTTTTATATGAAAAGGCTTTCCTATACGTTGCATCATTAACAGCACCCACCTTATGGGCATACGAGAGTTTTTCTATTTCCAGAAGTCCGACCGGATCGTGTTTCTCGTGGCACTTCTCGTGGCGGTGGCCTCGCTCGCCGTCATCTTCCTTGTCGCCGACAGGTTCAGCACGACCGAGGAGGGCGAAGCGGCCGACACGCTCGCGGCAGGCGGTCATGCGAAGGCGGGACAGCAATACTACGCTGTGGAAACGCAGGCGACGGTGCTTCAGCCCTTCGACCCCAACACCGCCGACAGCACCCTGCTCCTTTCGCTCGGGCTACAGCCCTACCAGGTGCGGAGCATCTACCGGTACAGGGCAAAAGGCGGAGCATACAGCAGGCCCGAGGACTTTGCAAGGGTCTATGGGCTCACCGCCAAGAAATACGAGGAACTGCTGCCATATATCCGCATCGCACCCGAATACCGGTCTGCTGCAGAAGTCTATGGGCAGCGCAGGGGCACCGCCGCACCCCGTCGCCGCTTCTCCTCGGACTGGCCGTCGTACGGCAGGCCCGACAGCCGTGTGCCGTCTGTCGCCGACAGCACGCACGCCCACCGCGACACGGTGCGCTTCCCCGTCAAAATCAGGCAGGGCGAGTATGTCGACCTCAACACCGCCGACACCACCATGCTCAAGCGCGTGCCGAGAATCGCCAGCTACTTCGCAAGAGAAATCGTACGCTACCGGGAGCAGCTGGGTGGCTATTGCCATATCGGCCAGCTCATGGAAATCGCCAACTTCCCCGAGTCGGCCCTCGACTACTTCACCTGTAAGCCCACCGTGACACGGCGCATCAACGTCAACCAGCTTTCGGTGGAGCAGATGAGGAAGCACCCTTACCTGAACTTCTACCAGGCCAAGGCCATCTACGACTACCGGCGCCTCAAAGGACCATTGCACTCACTCCAGGAAATGAGCCTCACGGGAAAGTTCACCAGCGACGACATCGAGCGGCTCGCGCCTTATGTGGAGTTTTAGAGGTTTGAGATTTGAGGTTTGAGGTTTTTAAGATTCTCCTGACCTCCTGTAATTATTCAACGATTCTTACGCTCAGGTGGATTTGCAATCCACCTGCATGGAGTATAAGTTACTATGTTTGCACCGGCAAATGCAATAAGGGCACAGTTAAGCATTTATAATGCGATTTTCGGATTGCAAATCCTGATATTCAATGCGTCGGGATTGCAAATCCCGACGAACATTACTTTATTAGTTGAATGCGTTTTTCGGATTAAAAATCCTGATATTCAATGCGTCGGGATTGCAAATCCCGACGAACATTACTTTATCAGTAGATTCGCTGAATGGTTACGACCTCCTTCAAATAATTCTCCTGACCGCCTTCAAATAATTCTCTTAACCTACTTCAAAAGAATCTCACAATAACAAATGCAATAAAACGCCGCAATATTCGTTATATAGTCGTGTTAAGTAGAAAAATCCTCTTTCTGGTGATATGTGCTCTTGTCTCTGTCAAGGCGAGGGCACAATACGATGTGCCTTTCAGCCACTACTGGCTCACTGAGCACTATTTCAATCCCGCAGCCGTGGGAAAGGAGTCGAAACTCAATTTCGTGGCGGCCTACGCCATGAACTTCGTGGGATTTGAGAACAACCCCCGCACCTTCTATGCTGGCGGCGACCTCCCCTTCTTCTTCGCCAACACCTACCATGGCGTGGGACTGCAGCTGGTCAACGACCAGATAGGACTGTTCACCCACCAGAGGCTATCGGGTCAGTATGCCTTCAAGAAACGCCTCTTCGGGGGCACGCTGAGCGTGGGCATACAGGCCGGTTTGCTCATGGAGAATTTCGACGGCAGCGACCTCGACCTCGACAAGACCGGCGACGATGCGTTCATATCCTCGGAAGTCAAAGGGCAGTGCCTCGACCTCGGAGCCGGCATCTACTACACCCATGGAAGATGGTATGTGGGTGTCTCCGCACAGCACCTCACGGCACCACTCGTCGAAATCGGCGAAACCAACGAATTGCAAATCGACCGCACCTATTATTTGACAGGTGGATACAATATTAAGCTCAGAAATCCGTTTCTCACTATACAGCCCACAGCACTCGTGAGGACCGACGGTGTGGCACTCAGGGGCGACATCACTGCAAGGCTCTGCTACAAGCATGAGAACAGAGACCTCTATCTCGGAGCAGGATACAGCCCCGACAACTCCGTCACCGCGTTCATAGGGGGTATTTTCCATGGAATACATGTGGGCTACAGCTACGAGTTCTACACCTCGGGCATCAGCATTGGAAACGGAAGCCATGAGCTCATCATCAACTACCAGACAGATATCAACCTGACGAAAAAAGGCAAGAACAAACATAAAAGCGTGAGAATTTTATAGACGATATGAATAGTAGAAATAGCAAAGCAATCCTCGCCGCACTGGCCATCATCCTGCTCACGGGGTGCATGGGAGGAAAGTCGGTTTCATCCTCGGGAAGAGGAGGAGAGGTCACTGGAGTCGGAGGAGGCAGAAGCTTCAAGGAGCCTGCCCCGTTCGGCATGACCATGATAAAAAGGGGATTCCTCAAAATGGGCATCGACCAGCAGGACACGCTCTGGGGAAAGCAGACACCCGTCAAGGAAATCTCCGTCGACGGTTTCTGGATGGATGAAACCGAGGTCACCAATTCCAAGTACAAACAGTTCGTCTACTGGGTCAGAGACTCCATCATCAGGGAAAGGCTCGCCGACCCGGCATACGGAGGCGACGAATCCTACAAAATAACAGAGGACAAGAACGGCGACCCCGTCACACCACACCTCGACTGGAAGAAGTCGCTGCCAAGAAAGCCCAACGAGGACGAGCTGCGGGCCATCGAGAGCCTGTATGTCACCAACCCCGTCACCGGGGAGAAGTCGCTCGACGCCAGCCAGCTCAACTACAGGTACGAAGTCTACGACTACACCACTGCCGCGCTCAGGAGAAACCGCATCAACCCTGAGGAGCGAAACCTCAACACCGATGTCGTCGTCGACCCCAACGAGGTCGTCATGATTTCGAAAGACACTGCATACATCGACGACGAGGGGCGCATCGTCAGGGAGACCATCAACAGAGAGCTCACCGGGCCCTGGGACTTCCTCAACACCTACATCATCAACATCTATCCCGACACCACCTGCTGGGTGAACGACTTCCGCAACTCCGACAACGAGATGTATCTTCGCAACTATTTCAGCAACCCCACGTTCAACGAATATCCCGTCGTCGGTGTCACCTGGGAGCAGGCCAACGCCTTCTGCCACTGGAGAACGGAATACCTGCTCAAAGGGCTAGGTCCCGAGGCACGGTATGTGCAGCGTTACAGGCTGCCCACCGAGGCGGAGTGGGAGTATGCGGCACGCGGAAAAGACGGGGCGGAGTTCCCATGGGAAAACGAGGACGTCAAAAACGGCGACGGATGCTTCTATGCCAACTTCAAGCCCGACAAGGGCAACTACACCAAGGACGGCAACCTCATCACCAGCAAGGTGGGTATCTATTCATCGAACACCAACGGGCTCTTCGACATGGCCGGCAACGTGGCCGAGTGGACCAGCACCATCTACACTGAGGCCGGCGTCGACGCCATGAACGACCTCAACCCGCAGCTCGAGTACAAAGCCGCCAAGGAAGACCCCTACAGACTAAAGAAAAAAAGCGTGAGGGGAGGCTCGTGGAAAGACCCGGAATCATACATCAGGTCGGCATGGCGCTCTTGGGAATACCAGAACCAGCCACGCTCCTACATCGGATTCAGATGCGTCAGAAGCATCGCCACATCATCAAGCGTCAAACAAAAACCCAGCAAGAAATAAAGCAATATGACCAAATACAGCAAATTCAACATCGTCTATCTCCTCCAGAAATGGATGGACAGTGTGCCAGGCCAGACGTTCCTCAACTATGCCTACAGCTGGGGTGCATCCATCGTGATTCTTGGAACGCTCTTCAAACTCACCCACTTGCCAGGAGCCAACCTCATGCTGTTCATCGGCATGGGCACCGAGGTCTTCGTGTTCTTCATCTCTGCCTTTGACCGGCCTTTCGACAAGACCACCGACGGCATGAACCTTCAGACGCACTATGCTGAGGAGCATCCTGAAGTGCTGGAAGGGGGCGAGACCGATACCGAAGGCGAAGAGGCGACAGACACCGATGAGCATGGCGCCGGACAAGTGGCTGCTGCCGTCGGAGGAATGGGCGGCGGCACCATCATCATCGGCGGTGGCGGTGTAGGAACGCCCGCCGGCGAAGGTGCCGAGGTGGCTGCCTCGGGCCCGACTGTCATCGGTGGCGGCGGAGTCATCGGTGGCGGAGGTGTCATCGGCGGTGGAGTCATCGGCGGCGGCGGAGTCGTCAGTGGTGGTGGAGCCGTCGGCGGCGGTGGTGCCGGTGGTGGCAGTACCGAGGAAGAGGCCGGCGTGGCCGCACAGGGCGGCGAAGGGGCTGCCGGAGGCATCATACCCACTGTGGTGGGCGGGGTGCAAGGCACACCGGCATGGGTCACACAGCAGCAGCAAGTGTCGCCCGAACTCGCCGACGCCACGGAGAAGTATGTCGAGGAGCTCAAACTGCTCACCGAGATGCTCGGGAAAGTCAACGAGCAGAGCCAGCGACTCACACGCGACTCCGAGGAGATGGAGAACCTCAACCGCACGCTCACAGGCATATCCAAAGTCTATGAGATGCAGCTCAAGGGCGCAAGCCAGCAAATAGGCACCATCGACCAAATCAACGAGCAGTCGAGGAAGCTGGCACAGCAAATCGAGCAGCTCAACCAAATCTACGCCCGCATGATAGAGGCCATGACCGTCAACATGAGAGGTACGCCCGGCGGACAAATCACCAATCTCGGATAAGAACAGGGCAAGTCCAATCTAATCACATCACAAGATGGCTATCAAGAAAAGACTGGTATCGCCCCGCCAGAAGATGATTAACCTCATGTACGTCGTCCTCATGGCTATGTTGGCGCTGAACATCTCCAACGAGGTGCTCGACGGCTTCTCCATCGTCGAGGAGAGCCTCAAGCGCACCACGGCCAACTCGTCGAAGGAGAACCTCGCCATGATGACCAACCTCAGCGAGCAGATGGAGGCCAATCCCGCAAAAGTAAGGGAGTGGTATGAGAAGGCGAAGGCGGTGAAGGAGATGAGCGACTCGCTCTACAACTTCGCGCAAAGCCTCAAGGAGGCTATCGTCAAGGAGGCCGACGGAAAGGACGGCGACCTCGCCAACATCGTCAACAAGGAAGACCTCGAGGCTGCCACACAGGTCATGCTCGCGCCGGGAAAAGGAAAGGGGAAAATGCTCTTCCAGGCCATCAACTCATACCGCGAGCGCATCCTGCAGCAGGTCACCGACCCGCACCAGAAGGAAATCATCGCCAGCAACCTCTCCACAGAGATTCCGAAAGGGCACAACGCATTAGGGAAGAACTGGCAGGAGTACATGTTTGAGGACATGCCGGTGGCAGCAGCCATCACCCTTCTGTCGAAGCTGCAGAGCGACATACGATATGCCGAGGGAGAGGTGCTCCACTCGCTCGTCGCCAATGTGGGCATCAAGGATATCCGCGTCAACAAGCTCGACGCCTTCGTCGTGCCCGACAAGACCACCCTCTACCCGGGCGAGCGCATCACAGCCAACATCATCATGGCGGCAGTAGATACCACCCAGCAGCCCGAAATCTACGTCAACGGCACTCGCATCAACGCACCGGGAGGAAAATATTCCTTCACTGCCGGAGGCGTGGGAGAGCATACCTTCGGTGGATACATCCTCATGCAGAATGCCGAGGGCGAGACCATCAGGCGCGACTTCAAGCAGAAATACAACGTCATCTCACCGCCTTCGGGAGCCACCGTCGCCGCCGACCTGATGAACGTGCTCTATGCCGGTTTCCAGAACCCCATCAGCGTCAGCAGTTCCGGAATCCCCCAAAACTCCGTCTCCCTCTCCATGTCGGGCGGCACGCTCACCTCACAAGGCAACGGTCACTATATCGCCGTGCCCGCCGCTGTGGGGCAGGACGTCACCTTCACCGTCACCGGCAACGACAAGGGGACGAGCCGCACCATGGGGCAGGCTGTCTTCCACGTGAGGAAGCTCCCCGACCCCACAGCCTACATCGCACTCGGCACCGACCGCTTCAAGGGCGGAAGGCTCGCCAAGGCATCACTCATGAACCTCTCCTCGCTCCGTGCTGCCATCGACGACGGCCTGCTCGACATCGAGTTCAAAGTGGGGAGCTTCGAGACCGTCTTCTACGACAACATGGGCAACGCGGTGCCCATGGCATCGGCAGGAGCCGCTTTCACCGACCGCCAGAAAGACGCGTTCAGGAAACTGTCAAGAGGAAAACGATTCTATATCACCAACGTCACGGCCACAGGACCCGACGGCATCACACGAAAGCTGCCACAGGCCATGGAGGTCATCGTCAACTAAACCACATTCAAAACTGATCACGATGAGACGATTCCTTTCCATCATACTACTCGCTGCCATCGCCGCCACAGCCATGGCACAACCACAGGCACGGCGCAACCAGCAAGCGCAGCAGAATACGCCCAAGTCGAACAGCAACAACATCACCACACGCGCACGCATCGGGTTCCCAACCACAGCCACCATGTCGGAAGATGTGGTGTGGAGAAGAGACATCTACAGGGAGATGAGCCTCGAGGATGACGCCAACGCCGGACTGTATTATCCCGTAGAGCCCATGGGCAACCAGATGAACCTCTTCACCTACCTCTTCAAGCTCATGATGTCGGGATACATCAAAGCCTACGAGTACAGGCTCGACGGCAACGAGGTGTTCGACGAGTCGGCAAAGGTGAAGCTGCTCGACTTCCTCGACAACTACCACATCTACTACGAGCGGAAGGACGGAAAGGTGCGGCTCGACAACAGCGACATCCCCTCGCGCGAGGTCAAAGGATACTACATCAAGGAGAGCGCCTACTACGACCAGGGCTCTTCCACGTTCCACCGTAAGGTCCTCGCGCTGTGCCCCATCATGATGCGGGAGGATGACTTCGGCGACGGAGCCACCAAATACCCCCTCTTCTGGGTGAAATACGACGATGTGGCCCCCTACCTCAGCAAGCAGACCATCATGACCAGCAACCTCAACAATGCTGCCACCATGAGCATCGACGACTTCTTCACGCTCAACAGGTATCACGGGAAAATCTACAAGACCACCAACATGCTCGGCAGGACGCTCGCCCAATATTGCCCCGACGATTCCGCCATGGCACGTGAGCAGAACCGCATCGAGCAGGAGCTGCTCGCTTTCGAGAACAACCTCTTTGGCGACAAGGCCAAGAAAGACTCGCTCGACAGCATCGCCAAGGTGCAGGCCGACACGAAGGTGAAGACGAAGAAAGCCAAGAAGGCCAACCGGCGCTCCTCCGGCAACGACGACGGCGAGAAGGTGTCGAGGAAGCGCAGGAGCTCCTCGCCGGCATCAGCCACCACACCCGCAAGGGTCTCCGTGAGAAGAGAGAGACACTGACAACGACCACCCCACGACAACATTTCCTTCAGCCTATGAGAAAAGCCTTCTTCCGACTTGTAGCCATCGCTGTCATGATGACGGCGACAACCACAGCAGCGGCTCAGCTGATGCTGGGTGTCAAGGGTGGGCTCAACCTCACGCAGTTGTCGCTCAACACCAACGACCTGAAGACCAACCGCAACGGTTTTTTCGTAGGGCCTTCGCTCATGTTCAACCTGCCGGGCCTGGGACTGGGGTTTGATGCCGCAGCCCTCTACGACGAGCGCGACGCACGCATCGGCGACGACCCCGTCACCGACCTCAAGCAGCGGATGATCACACTGCCCGTCAACCTGCGCATCAACTTGGCACCCAAAGCCGCCGTAGGACTGTTCGTGTATGGCGGACCACAGTTCGGCTTCTCTCTCAACAAAGGCGAGAAAAGGATTGACAGCGCCAGGCAGTGGAAATTCCGCGACTCAGAGTTCAGCGTCAATGTGGGAGCCGGCATTTCCGTGCTCCACAATATCCAACTCTCGGTCAATTACAACATCGTCTGCGGGAAAACAGCCGACATCACCACCCTCGACCAGGTGGTGGACGACGTGAAAAACCATAAGGCAAAAATGCACGCCTGGCAAATCACTGCTGCCATCTATCTCTGAACCTCACCAACCACACCCGAATATGTTCGCTGACGTCATACTGCCTCTCCCTTTAGAGGGGCTTTTCACGTATCACGTGCCCGATGGCCTCGAGAAGGCGATGACGGTAGGCGTAAGGGTTCGCGTGCCTTTAGGCAAGAGCAAGACCTATGTAGGGGTGGTCGCCGAACTCCACCAGCGGCAGCCGGAGTTTGAGACAAAGGACATAGAAGAAGTGTGCGACAGCGCCCCCGTCATCCTCGACACCCAGCTGAAACTCTGGACATGGATGGCCGACTATTACATGTCGCCGCTCGGCGACGTCTACAACGCCGCTCTTCCGGCAGGCCTCAAGGGAGGGGAATACCAGCCAAGGACGGAGACTTTCGTCGCCCTGGAACCCAAATTCCGGAACGAGCAGGCCCTCCACATCGCACTCAACATGGTGGCACGCTCCGACACACAGCAGCGTGTACTCGCCAATTACCTCACGCTTTCCCACTACGACACCATCGAGGGCGACACCACAGCCGAGCCGGTGGCAGAGGTGGCGCGCGACGAACTTGTCAACTTCTCGCACTGCACCAATGCACAGGTCAAGGCGCTCGTCGACAAACATATCCTCGTGCTCTACCAAAGAGAGGTGGGAAGACTCAACAGCGGTGGTGAGCCACACCCGGAGCGCATACAGCGACTCAGCACGGCACAGCAGGATGCCTACAACGCCATCATCTTCCACCTGCTGAGAAAAAACGTGGTGCTCCTACACGGAGTAACCTCAAGCGGAAAGACAGAAATATACATCCACCTCATACAGAAAATGCTCGACGAGCACAAACAGGTGCTCTACCTCCTCCCGGAAATCGCGCTCACCGTGCAGATGACTCAGCGGATGCAACGGGTGTTCGGAGACCGACTGGGCATCTACCACTCCAAATACAGCGACGCGGAAAGGGTGGAGATATGGAGGAAACAATTGTCGGAACATCCCTACGACATCATCCTCGGGGCAAGAAGCGCCGTCTTCCTGCCTTTCAGCAAACTCGGACTCGTCATCGTCGACGAGGAGCATGAGACATCGTTCAAACAGCAGGACCCGGCACCAAGATACCATGCACGGTCCGTAGCCATCATGATGGCCACTATGGTGGGAGCAAAGACGCTTCTCGGAACGGCGACACCCTCTGTGGAATCCTACCACAACGCCGTCAGTGGAAAATACGGACTCGTCAAGCTCAACACCCGGTACAGCGACATCCTCCTGCCAAAGGTTGAAGTGGTGGACATCAGGGACCTGCAGCGAAGGAAGATGATGCGCGGACCTTTCTCGCCCAGACTCCTCCAGGCCATGCGGCAGGCGCTCGACAACGACGAGCAGGTCATCCTCTTCCAAAACAGGAGGGGCTTCGCGCCGATGCTGGAATGTAAGGTCTGCGGATGGGTTCCCAAATGCCAGAACTGCGACGTCTCGCTCACACTCCACAAGACGATGAATGTCCTCACATGCCACTACTGCGGGTACACCTACGCACTGCCCAAGCAATGCCCTTGTTGCGAGAGTACGGAGACGAGGGGAAGAGGCTTCGGGACAGAGAAAGTGGAGGACGACATCCGCAACATCTTCCCCGAAGCACGCATCGCAAGGATGGACCTCGACACCACACGCAGCAGGAAAGCTTACGAGCGCCTCATCAACGACTTCTCGGAACGCCGCACCAACCTGCTCATCGGCACTCAGATGGTCACCAAAGGCCTTGACTTCGACCATGTGAGCGTCGTTGGAATTCTCAATGCCGACAGCATGCTCAACTATCCCGACTTCCGAGCCACCGAGCACGCCTTCATGCTGATGGCGCAGGTGAGCGGACGGGCAGGGCGGAAAGGGAAGCAGGGATTGGTCATCTTACAGACAAAGAACCCCCAGCAAGAGGTCATCCGCCAAGTGGCGGACAACGACTATGAGGCGTTGTTTCGCGATATCATGGAGGAGCGCGAGGCGTTCCGCTATCCGCCGTTCACCCATGTCATTTATGTCTATGTGAAGCACCGCGACGACGCCACAGCCGACTCCGCCGCACTCATGATGGGAAGCATGCTACGGCAGTGGTTCGGCAACCGTATCCTCGGCCCCGACAAACCGGCGGTGGCAAGAATAAAGACTTTATGCATCCGGAAACTTGTCGTGAAACTCGAACCAGGCATCGGGCTCGCACGGGCAAAGCAATACCTACGCCATGCCCAAAAACAACTCATGGCCACACCCCGGTTCCGTCTCGTGCAGCTCTATTTTGACGTCGACCCACTTTAGAAAGGTTTGAGGTTTGAGAATTGAGGTTTGAGGTTTTTGATTAGTTTTAGGGATTGGTTTGGGATAAAACAGGTACGAAACCCATTTCGAGAGATATTTGGGCCGAAAGACCTGTCCCCATGATGGACCCAAATCCCACCCTCAAAATTGTCATCGAAATCCATCGGCGAAGTTCTCTCGCAAGTTTCACCGGCGAATAAGGAACCCGGAAACCAAAGGCTCCCCTCCCATCATAACTTCAAATGGGAGGGGAGCTCTAACGGCTTTCGAAAGGGATTTCTTTCGCAGCCAATGCATTTTCTCATTCGGCGCAGCCGAAATTAATTTTCAATTTTCAATTTTCAATTTTCAATCGGCGCAGCCGAAATCAGTTGATTACCATTTGCACGATGGTCATGACGTCGGAGATATTGATGTCT
>CAMHEL010000065.1 GCA_946184125.1 uncultured Prevotellaceae bacterium | reverse complement strand
TTCAATGCGTCGGGATTGCAAATCCCGACGAGCATTACTTTATTAGTAGATTCGCTGAAAAGTTACCTAAACTCCAAAAATCCTGAAAAAACAATACTAAGAATAGACTTCTATGGAAAAAATCACCTACGAACAAGCGGTGGCGGAACTGGAGGCCATCGTCAGGAAGATGGAAGGCGACCAGCTCGACATCGACTCGCTCACGTCACAACTCAAGCGGGCCAAGGCACTCATCACGATGTGCAAGGACAAACTGAATAAAACCGACGCAGAAATCAAGAAAATCCTCGAGGAGAAGGAGGAGAAGAAGGAAAAGAAGGAAAAGAAATAGGAAATAGGTAATAGGTAATAGCCTTTTGCCCTTCTCTTACCCTTCTATCTCGCTGAGTTCAAGCCATCGCATACTTTTTTCGTCGAGCTCCTCCTTAAGCAGGGGGAGCCGACGGCTCATTTGTGTGATTTCGTCGACGCTCGAGGTGCCGCCGCAGAGTGCCGCCTCAATGTGTTTCTGCTCTTCCTCAAGGGCAGCAATCTCCTTCTCCAGCCGTGCGAACTCCATTTTTTCCTTGTAGCTCATTTTGCGTTTCGAGGGGTTGCGGTAGTCGCGTTTCTCGGAGCGCTCTGTGTTGTTGGCTGTTGACTCCTCGCGTGGCCGTAGGGCGCACCACTCACGATACTGGCTGTAGTTTCCCGGGAAGTCGTCGATGACGCCGTCGCCTTTGAACACCAGCAGGTGGTCCACCACCTTGTCCATGAAATAGCGGTCGTGGCTCACCACGATGACGCAGCCGGGGAAGTCGGTGAGGTATTCCTCCAGTATCTGAAGTGTCTGGATGTCGAGGTCGTTGGTAGGCTCATCAAGCACCAAGAAGTTGGGGTTGCGCATCAGCACGGTGCAGAGATAGAGCTTGCGTCGCTCGCCGCCACTCAGTTTATACACGTAGTTGTATTGCTGTTCGGGAGTGAACTGGAAGTGTTGAAGAAACTGTGTGGCGGTGAAATGCCGTCCACGGCCCAGGTCGATGTAGTCGGCGATGTCGCGCACCACATCGATTACTTTCTGCTGTTCATCAAACTTCAGACCCTCTTGTGAGAAATAGCCGAAGCGCACCGTCTCTCCGATGTCGAAGCGCCCAGAATCAACAGGCACCTCGCCGAGGAGCAGTTTCAAAAAAGTCGATTTTCCTGTGCCGTTGTTGCCCACGATGCCCATTTTCTCGAAACGGGCGAAGTTGTAATAGAAGTCTTTAAGCATCACTTTATCTCCAAAAGCCTTTGATACATACTGGCATTCGAAGATTTTGCTTCCGATATAGACATTGGTCGATTTGAGTCTCATCTGCCGCTCCTCGATGCGGCGTTTGGCGCGCTGTTCCAACTCATAGAAGGCATCCTCGCGGTATTTCGCCTTGTGCCCCCGTGCCTGAGGCTGTCGGCGCATCCATTCCAGCTCACGTCGGTAGAGGTTGGTGGCGCGTTCTATTTCGGCGCGTGCCACCTCGAGCCGGTGTTCGCGTTTCTCAAGATAGTAAGCATAGTTGCCGCGGTAGGTGTAGAGTGTGTGGTCGTCGAGCTCGATGATGAGGTTGCATACACGGTCGAGGAAGAAGCGGTCGTGAGTCACCATCAGCAATGTGCGGTTGCCACGTGAGAGGTAGCCTTCGAGCCACTCTATCATGTCGAGGTCGAGGTGGTTGGTCGGCTCGTCGAGGATGAGCAGGTCGGGGTCGGTGAGCAGCACGTTGGCCAGTGCGACACGTTTCTGCTGACCGCCGCTGAGTTGGCCCATGGGCTGGTTCAGGTCGCGGATTTTAAGTTGGGTGAGCACCTGCTTTGCGCGCAGCACTTTCTCCTCGTTGCCCTCATGGTTGAAACAAGCATCGAGCACCGACTCCTCAGGGTCGAAGTGTGGCGCCTGCTCCAAAAAGCCTACGCGGAGGTCGCGGCGGAAGGTGATATCGCCACTGTCGCAGCCCTCCTTGCCGGAAAGGATGGATAGTAGTGTCGATTTCCCCATGCCGTTGCGTGCTACAAGACCCACGCGCTGGCCCTCGCTGATGGAGAAGGAGATGTCCTCGAAGAGCAGCAGTGCACCAAAGCTCTTCGTAAGATGCTGGACGTCGAGACAGGCATTCATAAATTTTTATGTTGTTGATTTATAGAGTTTTGTAGCTATTGACTATATCTTTAAGATGTCGTGCAAACCGAATGCTATGAAACTCGTTTCAATTGCATCGGTGCAGCCGACATTCAAGCGAAGCTAAATTTTCAATTATGAATTATGAATTATTGTGCATCGGTGCAGCCGACATTCAAGCGAAGCTAAATTTTCAATTATCAATTATGAATTATGAATTATGAATTGTGCATCGGCGAAGCTGGAATTAATTTTCAATTTTCAATTGTTTATTGATGCTGTCGATGTAGTCGAGCAGTTCTTCGCGCCCCTTTTTCTTCTCGCTGCTGGTTACGAAGTAAGGCGGCAGTTCCTCCCAGTATTCGCTCAGCGTCTCCATGTAGCGTTTCACGTTTTCGTTCACGCGGAGGGCGGAGAGTTTGTCGGACTTGGTGAAGACGAGGGCGAAGGGCACGCCGCTCTCACCGAGCCAGTTGATGAAGTCGAGGTCGATTTTCTGAGGTTCATGGCGCACGTCGATGAGCACGAAGACGTTGACCAACTGCTCCCTCATGAGGAGGTAGGAGGTAATCATGTTCTCGATTTTCTGCTGTACGCTTTTCGACCGTTTTGCGAATCCGTATCCGGGCAGGTCGACGAGATACCATTCGCGGTTGATGATGAAATGGTTGATGAGCAGTGTCTTGCCCGGGGTGGCTGATGTTTTGGCGAGGCCTTTGTGGTTGCAGAGCATATTGATAAGGCTCGACTTTCCCACGTTTGAGCGCCCGATGAAGGCGTATTCCGGTTTCGTGTCGCGTGGGCATGCCTCCAAGGTGGGGCTGCTGATGGTGAATTCTGAAGTCTTGATGTCCATATCGGGTGTTTCTTATGTCTTTTTTGTGTTTTTGTCTATCTTTTTCAGCCTGCGCTGTGGCTCCTTGGCTTCGGGGCATAGCTGAAGGGCTTTCTTGTAGTTAGCGATGGCGGCAGCTGTCATGCCCTCGCGCTCGCATTCCTTGCCCATGAGGGTGTATTCGTGGGCGAGCTTGCGGAGGAAGACGGCCTGCTGTTCGGCTTCCTCGCGCATCTGCTGGATTTCGCCGCGGAGGGCGAGCAACTGATTGAGCTTGCGGCGGATGAAGCGCTTGATATGAGGCTTTTCGATGTCGTAGCGGTGGTGGATGGCCTTGAAGAAGTTGTCGAGGAAGGCATCGGCATCGCCGGCATCGAGGGCTTTCACCGCATCGTGGTATTCCTTGTCGGCCTGGCTTCCCTCCAGTGCTCTGTTGATGATGGCCTCGTTATTGTAGTCGCGTGCGAAGCGCACCACTTCTGGCCGCACGAAGATGTCGGAGCGCCGGATGGCCTCTTTGAGGCTGATGCCCTCAAGCGATTCGCAGCGTGAGAGCGCCACATAAGTCTGTCCGCCGGCGAAGGCACCGCCCGAGAGGTCGATTTTCACGTTCTTGAACGTCAGGCCCTGACTTTTGTGGACCGTGATGGCCCATGCCAGGCGCAGCGGAAATTGTGTGAAGCGTCCGATTTCCTCTTCCTCGATTTTCTCCTCTTTCTCGTTGAATGTGTAGCGCATGTTGCTCCATATTTCGCGCGTCACTTCATGTTCATCTCCTTTGTCGGTCATCACGTGCAGGATGTCCTCGTCTTCCTCGTCCTTGTCGATGAGTGTGATGGTGCCAAGGGTGCCGTTCACCCATCTGTGCTCCATGTCGTTTCTCACGAAGATAACCTGAGCGCCCACCTTCATTTCGAGGTCGAGAGAAGTGGGGAGGCTGTTGAGCGGAAACTCACCCTCGATGACGCCGTGGAACAGCGTCACGTCGCCAGGCAGTTCGGCCAGCCGCTGCTCGTTGATGAAGTCCACCGTGTCGCGGCGGGTGGAGAGGGTGATGGCCAGTTCGCCGTCGTCGAGCGGGGAGTTCACCTGGCGGTTGATTTGGCTCAGGTCGCCCGTGCTCACCTGTCCGGTGCGGATGCGGTCGAGGATGCTGATGAACTGCAGGTCGTTCTGCCTGTACACTTTGGTCAGTTCGATGCTCACCGGCTGTGTCTGCTGCAGCACTTTGGCATCGAAGAAGAAGAGGGAGTTGTAGAAGGGGCGGAGCAGTTGTCGCTCCTCGTCCTTCACCACGGGTTCCAGTTGGAAGATGTCGCCCACGAAGAGCATCTGCTTTCCCCCGAAAGGCTCGTACTTGTTGCGAGTGTAGATGCGCAGCACCTTGTCGATGAAGTCGATGATGTCGGCGCGCACCATACTGATTTCGTCGATGATAATCAGTTCTACCTCGCGGATGATTTTGCGCTTCTCGCCGGTGTATTTCAGCGTCTCACGAATATGCCGTTCGGAGTAGCGCACATCGGTGGGCAGCAGGGGGTGGAAGGGTAGTTTGAAGAAACTGTGCAGGGTGCTTCCGCCAACGTTGATGGCAGCGATGCCAGTGGGTGCCAGCACGATGTGTTTCTTCTTCGTTGTCTGGCAGATGTAGCGCAGCAGGGTCGACTTGCCCGTTCCTGCCTTGCCGGTGAGGAAGAGGCTGGAGCGTGTGAACTGCACGAGTTGCAGCACTTTCTGCATCTCGGCGTTCTGGCTGTCTATGGTGATATTGTCAGGCAAGAACAGGTGGCGTTTAATCGTCGTCGAACACGATCTCGAGCGAGGGGTCGGGCACATAGCCATCTTCCTCCTCGGGGAGCGTCGGTGGGTTGACGGGTGGGATGGGGTTGCCGTCGTCGTCGTAGATGACGATGTTGCGGCGTGTGGTGGAGTCGTTGTCTTCCGGGCGCCGTCTGCCGTTCTGCTTGGGCGTGCAGTTGAAGAGGTCGAGGTTGACCTCCTCGCCGGGTGGCATGACAAACTGTCCGTGGTATTTCTGGTAGTCGGGATGCTTGAGCACCGCCGAGAGGAATTTTCCGCAGATGGGCAGTGCGGTGTGGGCACCCTGTCCGAGCCGTGCGCTCCGGAAATGGATTTGTCGGTATTCGCCCCCCACCCATGCGCCGCACACCAAGTTGGGGGTGACGGCCATGAACCATCCGTCGGAGGCGTTGTTCGACGTGCCGGTCTTCCCGCCGATGTCGGTATGGGTCCAGTAGCCCACCCATGAGGCGAGGCCGCGCGACGTGCCTTCCTGCACGCCATACATCAGCATCTGCTGCATGAAGAACGCGCTCTTGTAGGGCAGGGCACGCGGACAGTCGGATGGTCCTTCATACACGATGTTGCCGTCGGAGTCGATGATGCGGGTCACCAGCACGGGGTCGTGGCGGAAACCGTTGTTGGCGATGGTACAGTAGGCGTTGGTCAGTTCGAGAAGGTTGACGTCGGAGGAGCCGAGCAGCGTGGTGGGGTGGGGGTCGAGGAAACTCTTGATGCCCATGTCGTGGGCGGTCTTGATGACGTTTTTCACTCCCATCTCGATGCCGAGGCGCACGGCGATGGAGTTGGTGCTCTTGGCGAAGGCGCGTTTCAGGATCATGGAGTCGCCCGAGAAGCTTTTGCTCGCATTGTTGGGGTTCCATGGCTCCTCGGAGTGTGTCTTCTCGTCGTAGATGGGCACCTTCACCGGTTCGTCTCGCCGTTTGTCGCATGGTGCGAGTCCCTGGTTCATCGCCTCGGTGTAGATGAAGGCCTTGAAGGTGGAGCCGGGCTGGCGCATGGCCGTCACCTTGTCATATTGCCAGGTGTTGTAGTCGAGGTCGCCCACCCATGCCACGACGGCTCCGGTCTGTGGCTCCATCGCCACAAAGCTGGCATGCATGAAGCGCGTCATGATGCGCAGCGAGTCGAGCGTGCTCATCTCTGCCTCGTAGCTGCCGCGGTCGTAGCTCCACAGGCGCACCTTGTGGGGCTTGTTCATGTAGTAATCGATGGAGTCGGTGTTGCCGTTGTAGCGCGTCTTCAACTCCTTGTAAAGGGGTAGCTTGCGGGCGAGGCGCTCGATGAAGTAGGGGATGACTTTGCCGTCGTCGTCGACCCAAGGCTCGGCGGAGCCCCAGTCGCGGTAGAATTCGAGCTGGAGGGTGGACATCTGCGAGCGGACGGCCTCCTCGGCATACTGCTGCAGGCGCGTGTCGAGCGTGGTGAAGATTTTCAGCCCCGAGGTGTAGAGGTCGTAGCCCATGTTGTGGCACCATGAGGCGAGGCTTGCCTCCACCGCATCCTTGAAGTATGCGGTGTTGCCTCGTGAAGGCACGTCGGGGGTGACATGAAGTTCTGTGGGGGTTGCCGAAAGCCGTTTGTACTCGCTCTCGCTCAGATGGCCCTTCTTCACCATGAGCCCCATCACTACGTTGCGGCGCCTCGTGCTGTTTTCGGGGTTGAGGATGGGGTTATAAAAAGAGGTGGCCTTCAGGATGCCCACAAGGACAGCCGACTGGTCGGTGGTCAGTTCGCGGGGGGTGGTGTTGAAGTAGGTGCGGCTCGCCGTCTTGATGCCGTAGCAGTTGCTGCCGAAATCCACCGTGTTGGCATACATCGTGAGTATCTCCTCCTTGCTGTACACCATCTCTATCTTTGTGGCGATAATCCATTCCTTGCTCTTGATGATGACAATGCGCAGTCCGGGGATGTTGCTCAGCAGTCCGCTGGAGGTCTGCGTGCGCATGCGGAACATGTTCTTGGCCAACTGCTGTGTGATGGTGGATGCACCACGTGCCTCGTGATGGACGATGAGGTCCTTCATGGCACCGAGCATCCCCCCGAAGTCGACTCCGTGGTGCTTGTAGAAACGCTCGTCCTCGGTATCGACGAGGGCATCCCAGAAGACGGGAGCCACATCGCGGTATCTCACGGGACTGCGGTTCTCGTTGTAGAACTTGCCTATCGATTTGCCGTCGGCGCTGAACACCTCGGAGGCGGAATTGGTGGGTGGATGGAGAATCTCGTAGAAACCGGGCGACTTGCCGAAGAGACCGAGGAAATTGATATCGACCATGCCGAGATAGACCACCATGAATACCATGAAAGAGGCCACGGCCGACAGGATTTTGACATACCAGCGGCGGCCTTTGAAGAGGTGGATGTACCAGAGGAAGATGGCTTTTATTTTCCTCCAGCACCAGGAGAGGATGGTCTTCATGTCGATAGTTTTCTTTTTTCCTCTAAGGTTAGTCTCAGGGTGCAGTGTGCTGACCGACGTAGGCGAGTATGGCCTCGGTGTCGTCGGGGTGGAACCACTTGATGCGTTCGTCGCGCTTCAGCCAGGTGAGCTGTTTGCGGCAATATCGGCGAGTGGCGCCCTTGATGCGCTCCACCGCCTCGTCGAGGGTGCATTGGCCATCAAAGTAGTCGAACAGTTCGCGGTAGCCCACCGTGTTGAGCGAGTTGACACCCTTGTAGGGGTAAACCTTCCGTGCCTCTGCCTCCAGCCCGTCGGCCATCATCTGCTCTACACGGCGGTTGATGCGGTCGTAGAGCACGTTGCGGTCGCGTGTGAGGCCGATTTTCACGATGCCGAAGGGGCGTGTGTGCGGAACGCCTTGTCGGAACGAGGTGTAGGTGCGCCCCGTCTGATGGATGATTTCGAGGGCATGCACCACGCGGCGGGCGTTTCTGCGGTCGACGATGGCATGATACTCGGGGTCGAGCAGGCGCAGCTCACCGACCAGGCGCTCAAGGCCCTCGTCGGCCAACCGCTGCCGGAGGAGCGTGCGGGTGTCGTCGTCGATGGTGGGGATATCGTCGATGCCGTCGCACACGGCGTCGATATACATCATGCTGCCTCCCGACATGAGGGCATAGGGTGCAGCGCTCAGTTCGCCGGGGGGCAGGATAAGTGCGAGGACATCGCGCTCATACATCGATGCGCTGTAATAGTCGCCGATGTGCTGGCAGCCGACGAAATAGTGGCGCACCCCGGCTTGTTCCTCGGCGGTGGGGGCTGCTGTGCCGATGGGTATTTCGGCATAGAGCTGCCGGGAGTCGGCATTGATGATGGGCACGCCCAGAAGGCGTGCTATCAGCAGGCTGACCTCCGTCTTGCCCACAGCAGTGGGACCCGTCACCACAAACAGCGTTCTCATGGCTTGGGGCAGCCTTGGGTTATCTCAGGATACCGCGCTGAGAACTCTCGGCGAAGCTGACGATGTATTCGGTCTCGGGAGTCGAGGGCAGTTCGGCACGCACACGGGCGATGCCCTCGGCCAAGGTGCCGGTGTAGAGCAGCCGGTAGGCGTTGTGGATGAGGCTGATTTGTTCGGCGGTGAAGCCACGGCGGCGGAGACCGATAAGGTTGATGCCGCAATAGTGCGTAGGTTCCTTGCCGGCGATGATGTAGGGGGGCACGTCCATGCTGAAGCGGCAGCCGCCCTGTATCATCACATAGCCGCCGACGCGGCAGAACTGGTGGGCGAGCACGGAAGCGCTGATGATGGCGTTGTCGTCAACCACCACCTCGCCGGCGAACTTCGTGCTGTTGCCGATGATGAGGTTGTTGCCGAGGACGCAGTCGTGGGCGACGTGTACGCCCTCCATCAGCAGACAGTGGTTGCCGATGATGGTCGTGCCTTTCGAAGCCGTGCCGCGTGAGATGTTCACATTCTCACGGATACTGTTGAAGTCGCCAATCTGGCAAAGGCTGTCCTCGCCTTTGAACTTCAGGTCCTGGGGCTTGGCGGCGATGCTGGCACCCACGAAAAACTCGTTGTTGTTGCCGATGCGTGCACCATAATTGATGGTCACGCCGTTCTGGAGCACGTTGTTGTCGCCGAGAACAGTGTTGCGGTCGATATAGCAGAAGGGGCCTATGATGTTGTTGTCGCCCAACTGTGCGTCGGGGTGGACGAAGGCCATGGGGCTGATTTGATTCATGAATGGGTAGGGGTTCTTATTTGTTTTTTACTATCTGGGCGGTGAACGAGGCTTCTGCCACCACCATGTCGCCTACGAACATATAGCCTTTCATCGAGCTGACGCCGTGGCGGACAGGATGGAGCAGTTCGACGCGGAAGAGCAGGGTGTCGCCGGGGACGATTTTCTGGCGGAATTTGACATCGTCGATGCGCATGAAATAGGTGGACCACTTCTCGGGCTCCTCAACGGTGTTGAGCACGAGCAGACCGCCGCATTGGGCCATGGCTTCCACCATCAGCACACCAGGCATCACGGGCTCTTGTGGGAAATGTCCCTGGAAGAAGGGTTCGTTGGCTGTCACGTTCTTCAGTCCCACGATGTAGTTGGAGCCCAGTTCTATCACTTTGTCGACCAACTGCATGGGGTAGCGGTGGGGCAGCAGCTCGCGAATGCGGATGTTGTCCATCACGGGCGCCTCGTTGGGGTTGTAGATAGGGGCCTGGATGGCGTGCTTGCGTATCTCGCGGCGGAGCAGGCGTGCGAACTTGTTGTTGATGGTGTGTCCCGGGCGGGTGGCGATGATGCGGCCCTTGATGGGCTTTCCTATGAGTGCCATGTCGCCCACGATGTCGAGCAGTTTGTGCCGCGTACACTCATTCTCCCATTGCAGGGGTTTCGGCTGGATGTAGCCCAGGCGTGTGGCGTCCATATGCGGGACATTGAGCAGGTCGGCGAGTTTGTCGAGTTGCTCCTGCGAGATTTGGCGCTCGTAAATGACAATGGCATTGTCCATGTCGCCGCCCTTGATGAGGTTGGCATGGAGCAGGGGCTCGATATCGCGGACGAAGACGAAGGTGCGGGCGGGAGCCACTTCCTCGACAAACTGCTCGATGTTGTCGAGCGTGGCGAACTGGCTGTTGATGAACTTCGACTCGAAGGAGCACATCACCGTGATGCTGAAATCATCGTCGGGGAGGATGGTGATGCACGAGCCGGTTTCCTCGTCCTTCACTTCTATCTTGTGGCGGATGATGTAGTAGTCTTTGGGTGCGTTCTGCTCCTCGATGCCCACTTGCGCGATGCGGTCAACATAAGTGGCGGCGCTGCCATCGAGGATGGGGAACTCCGGGCCGTTGACCTGGATGAGGCAGTTGTCGATGCCGAGGGCGTAGAGTGCTGCCAGACCGTGCTCCACCGTAGAAACGCGGACGTCGCCCTGGGTGAGCACCGTGCCGCGCTGGGTCTCGTTGACATGCTCGGCGATGGCTTCGATGATGGGCTGACCGTCGAGGTCGATGCGCTGAATCCTGATGCCTGTGTTGACGGGTGAGGGATTGAAGGTCACCGTCAGGTTGAGGCCGGTGTGGAGGCCTTTGCCGAAAAGTGAAAAACTGCCTTTCAGCGTCCTTTGTTTATTCATGAGTGCCATTATCTTGCTTGAGTTGTTGGATTTCTTTTTGGAGTTGTTGGATTTGTTTATACATCTCGGGCAGTCGCCGCATGAGTGCCACTTGCCTGAAGAATGCGCGCTCGGGCTGTGGCGGGGTGCCGATGAGGGTCTGGTTGGACTCGATGCTGCTGGGCGCGCCCGACTGTGCGCCGAGCCTTACTTGGTCGCCTATGCTGATGTGACCTGAGATTCCCACCTGTCCGCCAAACATGCACCATTGGCCTACCTTGGTGCTTCCTGCCACACCCACTTGCGCCGACATGACCGTGTTGCTGCCGATATCGGTGTTATGGGCTATCTGCACCAGGTTGTCGAGCTTCACGCCTCGGCGCACAAAGGTGCTGCCCATGGTGGAGCGGTCGATACAGGTGTTGGCACCGATTTCCACATCGTCCTCGATGGTGACGATGCCGATTTGCGGGATTTTCTCATAGCCATTGGCACCGGGTGCGAAGCCGAAGCCGTCGGCGCCAATCACGCTGCCCGAGTGGATGATGACGCGGTTACCGATGCGGCAGCCGTGGTAGACACTCACCTGTGGATAGAGGATGCACTGCGTGCCGATGGTCACGCCGTCGCCCACATAGGTGTTGGGGTATATCTGGCATCCCTCGCCGATGGTGGCTCCCTCGCCGATGTAGGCGAAGGCACCTACGTAGCAGCCGTCGGCCACTGTGGCGCTCGGCGAGATGAAGGCCAGGGGGTGGATGCCGCTCTTGGCGGGCTTCATCGAGTCGTAGAGCTTCAGCAGCCGTGCCACACTCTCATAGGCATTAGGCACACGGATGAGGGTGGCACTTACGGGCTTCTCGAGCACCAGGTCGGCATTGACCAGCACCACACTCGATTTCGTGTCGTAGAGGTAATGGGTGTATTTCGGGTTGGAGAGGAACGAGATGGCTCCCTCATGGCCCTCTTCTATCTTGCTGAACGAATTGATGGTGGCATTGGCATTGCCTTCCACCGTGCCGCCTACATAATCTGCAATCTGCTTTGCTGTAAATTCCATGGGTCTGCTATTTTTGTATTGATTTGCAAAAATACGAAATTATCTTCAGATTCGGTGATAACAAAGGTAATATTTACGGATTTTTTTGGAAAGTAATGAAATATTCAGGATTTCCGAAGCTTCGGCAATGTCTTTTGTCGTGCCGTCCTTGAAGAGGATGGTGATGTGGTCGTCGTGAATGTCGTACATGTCTTTCGATATGGTCGAAATGTTGTAGAGGTAGCGCACCTCGTCGCGGCCGACGCCGGTGGCAGCCATCAGTTGCTGTTCGATTTCCTCGATGCGCTCCTCGCCGATAGGCTCCTCGTGGACCTCCACTTTGAAAGGCCGGCGGCAGGTCACGTTGCGGGCGAGCAGTGCGAGCACTTTGTCGTCACTACGTGTCCACTCCTTGATGGAGCAGTGGATGTCGGTGTCGTCGAGCTGTCCGTAGAACTTGAGCGCTTCGGGGTGGTCGGCGAAGTGCTGGGCATCGGCCTGGCAGGTGAGGAAGTAGCGCAGCGAAGGGGTGGCGAAGAGGTCTTTCCCCGACTGGAAGAGGTGCTTGGCGCGTAGCAGCAGGTTGACGAGCATCTTCTCCGTGGCGACGGTGGTCTTGTGAAGATAGACCTGCCAGTACATCAGTCGGCGCGACGTGAGGTAGTTCTCGATGGAGTAGATGCCTTTGGCCTCGACGACGAGGCGGTCGTCTACCACGTTGAGCATCTTGATGATGCGCGCGCTGCCGATGTTGCCTTCGGTCACTCCGGTGAAGAAACTGTCGCGGCGGAGGTAGTCGAGCCGGTCCATGTCGAGCTGGCTGCTGATGAGTTGGTGGAGAAACTGCTTGGGGTACTCGTTCTTGAAGATGTTGAGGGCGAGGTTGAGCCTGCCGCCCATCTCGCGGTTGATTTGCTCCATCATCATCAGCGACACGTCCTCGTGCGAGATGCCGTCGAGGAGGGTGTGCTCGAGGACGTGCGAGAAGGGACCGTGCCCGATGTCGTGGAGCAGTATAGCGGCTCTCACGGCCTCGGCCTCACTGTCGAAAATGAAGATGCCCTTCTGGGTGAGCGACAGCACAGCCTCGCTCATCAGGTAATATGCCCCTAATGAGTGTTGGAAACGTGTGTGCTGGGCACCGGGATAGACCACCGACGCCAGTCCCACTTGCTTGATGTTGCGCAGGCGCTGCATCAGGGGGTGGTCGACGATGTCCATCAGCGTGCCGCCGGGGACTTTGATGAACCCGAACACGGGGTCGTTGATGATTTTTCCCTCTGTCATGGATGGTTCTTGGCGGTTTGTCAGATGCCAATAGCCTTCAGCTCTTCCGACATCTCTTTCTGGAGTGCCTCTGCGGCTTTGGCGGCGGCTTCGTCGAAGTCCTCGCCATTACTGGCATAGATGATGCCGCGTGACGAGTTGACGAGCAGGCCGCAGTCGGCAATCATGCCGTACCGGCACACCTCATGCAGACTGCCCCCCTGTGCTCCTACGCCGGGGACGAGCAGGAAATGGTTAGGGATGAGGCGGCGGACTTCCTGGAATTTGGCTCCCTGGGTGGCTCCCACCACATACATCATCCTGTCGGGGCCTGCCCATGCCTGCGACTGCCTCAGCACGCGCTCGAAGAGTCGTTCGCCATGTGCATCCTCCATGAACTGGAAATCGGATGAGCCGCGGTTGCTCGTCAGTGCGAGCAGGATGACCCATTTGCCGTCGTAGCCGAGGAATGGGGTCACGCTGTCCTCACCCATGTAGGGCGCTACGGTAAGGGCATCGATGTCGTATTCCTCGAAGAAGGTGCGGGCATACATGGCCGAGGTGTTGCCGATGTCGCCTCGTTTGGCGTCGGCGATGATGAAGTGGTTGGGGTAATATTTGCGCAGGTAGTGCACTGTATGCTCGAAAGCAGCAATGCCTTCCAGTCCGAGGCACTCGTAGAAGGCGAGGTTGGGCTTGTAGGCCACACAGTAGGGTGCCGTGGCATCGATGATGCGCTTGTTGAACAGGAAAATGGGGGAGTCTTCTGTCAACAGGTGCTTCGGAATTTTCTTGATGTCGGTGTCAAGACCCACGCACAGGAAGGAGCGCTTGCTGGTGATTTGGCCGACGAGTTCTTCTCTTGTCATGATTTATAGATATTCTATTGACTGTTATTTCCAAAAAATAGCAGAAAGTGAGATATAGGAGTATCACAATGATGTAAGAAAGCAACAGCGCTCCCCATGCCACCCAGATGTTGGGCTCGCAATCAGATTGAGGATAGCGATTTTCCAGGGCGCAGCCTTCTTCAATGGTTTGAAAAAATCCTTCATCTCATCAATCAATTATGCATTATGCATTGAAAATTATGAATTATGCATTATGAATTATGAATTTTCAAAGTTCCGTTTCCTTCATCCGCTCTGCATTCTCAGCCACGGTGAGGGCATCAATCATATCCTGAATGTTGCCTCCGAGGAATCCTTGCAGGTCGTGGGTGGTGTAGCCGATGCGGTGGTCGGTGACACGTCCCTGCGGGAAGTTGTAGGTGCGGATTTTGGCTGAGCGGTCGCCGGTGGAGACGAGGCTCTTCCTTCTCGACGCGATGTCGTCGATGTATTTCTGATGCTCCTTGTCGTAGATGAACGTGTAGAGGCGTGAGAGGGCACGCTCCTTGTTCTTGGGCTGGTCGCGGGTCTCGGTGCACTCGATGAGGATTTCCTCGGTCTCGCCGGTATTGGGGTTCTTCCACATGTAGCGGAGGCGTACGCCCGACTCCACCTTGTTGACGTTCTGTCCACCAGCACCGCTCGAGCGGAAGGTGTCCCATTTTATTTCACCCTCGTTGATGTTCACCTCGAATTTGTCGGCTTCGGGCAGCACGGCCACCGTGGCAGCCGAGGTGTGCATGCGGCCCTGGGTCTCGGTGGCGGGCACGCGCTGCACACGGTGCACGCCCGATTCGTATTTCAATGTGCCATAAACATCGGTGCCGCTGACAGCAAAATCAATTTCTTTGTAGCCGCCGACAGCACCTTCCGACATACTCGTGATGCTGAGTTTCCAGCCCTTGGAGTCGCAGAAGCGCTTGTACATCTGGAAGAGGTCGCCGGCGAAAAGGCATGCCTCGTCGCCACCCGTTCCGGCGCGGATTTCCATCTGCACGTTCTTGGCGTCCTCCGGGTCCTTGGGCACGAGGGCTATTTTGATTTCCTCCTCGATTTTGGGTTGGAGCTCCTCGTTGGCGGCAAGTTCCTCGCGTGCCATCTCACGCATGTCGGGGTCGCTCTCGTTGGCGATGATGTCCTTGGCTTCCTTGATGGTGGTCAGGCAGGCGATATACCTTTTCCTGGCATCCATGATGTCGCTCAGGTCTTTGTATTCCTTTGTCAGTTTTACAAAACGTTGCTGGTCGGCGATGACGTCGGGGTCGGTGATGAGGGTGGATACTTCCTCAAAACGGGCTTCTAATCCGTCAAGCTTTTGAAGTATGCTGTTGTTCTCCATTTATTTGTATTTCTTGTATGATATGTATGATGAATAGCCTATGATAAGCATGGCGATGCTTTCAAGGACAGGCCCCCATATGGATAGGCCATGGCTCCAATTGTGGTATATCAAGAATAGACTGATTATCAATATGATGACACTGCCTGTACATATGAAAAGGGCGAAGCGTTTCATGAGACTTGATTGTCTTTTAATAGTTAAATTCTCCGTACTCCGACCGGATGGTAAGGCTTTGGGGGCCTTCTTCGATGTGGCCGACAACCTGGGCATCGATGTTGAACGACTTTGAGATGGCGATGATGCCGTCGGCCTTGTCGGGTGCGACATAGATTTCCATGCGGTGCCCCATATTGAACACTTGATACATCTCGCGCCAGTCGGTGCCACTTGCCTCCTGAATGAGGCGGAACAGTGGTGGGGTGTCAAACATATTGTCTTTCACCACGTGGCAGTTGTCACCTACAAAATGGAGCACCTTGGTCTGTGCGCCTCCCGTGCAATGCACCATGCCATGGATATCGGCACGGTAGTCATCGAGAATGCGCTTGATGACAGGGGCGTAGGTGCGGGTAGGGGAGAGCACCAAACTTCCGGCGTCGAGGGTCACACCATCGACGGCATCGGTCAGGTGCTTATTTCCGCTATAGACCAGTTCGTCGGGGACGGCAGGGTCGTAACTCTCGGGGAAGCGCTCTGCTAAGTATTTGGCAAACACATCATGACGGGCTGAGGTGAGCCCGTTGCTGCCCATGCCTCCGTTGTAGCCATGCTCATAGGTGGCCTGACCAGTGGATGAGAGGCCCACGATGACATCGCCGGGACGGATGTTCGCATTGTCGATGACTTCGCTGCGCTTCATGCGGCAAGTCACTGTGGAGTCGACGATGATGGTGCGCACGAGGTCGCCCACGTCGGCGGTCTCACCACCTGTGGGGTGGATGCCGATGCCCATTTCACGCAGTTCGGCAAGCAACTCGTCGGTGCCGCGTATGATGGCGGCTATCACTTCGCCGGGTATCAGGTTTTTGTTGCGCCCGATGGTGCTCGACACCAGGATGTTGTCGGTGGCGCCCACGCACAGCAGGTCGTCGGTATTCATCACGATGGCATCCTGGGCGATGCCTTTCCACACGCTGAGGTCGCCCGTCTCTTTCCAGTACATGTAGGCAAGAGCCGACTTTGTGCCGGCACCGTCGGCATGCATGATGTTGCAGTAGGCAGGGTCGCCGCCGAGGATATCGGGAATGATTTTGCAGAAGGCTCTGGGATAGAGACCTTTGTCGATGTCGCGTATGGCGTTGTGGACGTCTTCCTTTGCAGCGGAGACGCCCCGCATCATGTATCGTCCTTTTGTTGTTTCTTCCATGAGGTGGTTTGGTGGTTGATGTGGTGACTCGCCTTATCGGTTTTGCCAGAATTCCCAACTGGCGAAGGCCTGGAGCAGGAGCATCTCCAGTCCGTTGACCACTACTGCTCCTTGAGCTGCTCCTTTGCGCATGAACATGGTCTCGTTGGGATTGTAGATGAGGTCGTAGAGCAGGTTGCGGCTGTCCATGGCCTCATAGGGCAATGGGGGGCATTCGTTGGTGTGGGGGAACATGCCACAGGGGGTGCAGTTGACGATGACGTTGTACTCCTTGACGTCCTCCGGGGTCAGTTTGCCGTACTGGATGGTGCCTGGACGTTCGTAACGGCTCACGAAGACCGTCTCGAGGCCGAGGGAGCGCAGACCGAAATCTATCGCCTTTGAGGCACCGCCGGTACCTAGGATGAGGGCTTTCTTATGGAAAGGCTCCAGCATCGACTTGATGCTTTTGGTGAATCCTATCACATCGCTGTTGTAGCCCTTGAGCTGCACCGTCTTGCCACGGTGTATGACGCTGATGACGTTGACAGCACCGATGGCCCGTGCCTCGGGGCTCACAAAGTCGAGATAGTGAATCACTTTCTCCTTATAGGGGATGGTCACGTTGAGCCCCACCAGGTTGGGGGTGGAGGCGACCACTTCGGGAAGCAGCTCTATCGATGGGATTTCGAAATTGACATACTCCGCATCGATGCCCTCATTCTGGAACCGCTCATTGAAATAACTGCACGAGAAGGAGTGCGAGAGAGGGTATCCTATCAGTCCGTAAACGTCCATATCTATCAGTCTTTTTGCAGTATGCAGGTGATTGTTGTTATTTACGTGCCATATATCGGGTGCAGACGCCGAAGGTCATGCGCTCGAAGGTGGTGTATGAGAAGCCTGCCTTGGCGAGGATGTCCATCATCTGCTCGCCTTGAGGGAATGCCTCGATGGTGGCAGTGAGGTAACTGTAGGCACGGCGGTCGCGTGAAATCAGACGGCCGTAGGCGGGCAGGATGGTGTGAGCGTAAAGCCAGAAGAGCTGCTTCATGGGGAAGCGGGTGGGGTGGGTGAGCTCCACGACACTCAGACAACCGCCTTTGCGCAGCACGCGGCACATCTCGGCAAGGCCCTTGTCAAGATTGGCGAAGTTGCGGATACCGAAAGCGGCAGTGACGGCGTCGAAACTCTCATCGGGAAAGGAGAGACTGAGGCAGTCCTCGCGGGCGAAAGTGATGATGCCGTCGAGTTGCTCTTTCCGCACCTTCTCGCGGCCAATCTGCATCATGCCCTCTGAGATGTCGGCTCCGATGAGACTGTCGGGGTGGAGCAGTTTGGCGGTCTGGATGGCGAAGTCGCCCGTGCCAGTGGCAATGTCGAGGATGCGGCGTGGCTGGTACTCGGCGAGGGCGAGGATGGCCTTACGGCGCCAGCGCTTGTCGATGTCGAGCGACATGAGGTGGTTGAGGCGGTCGTAGCGCGACGCGATGGTGTCGAACATCTGCTCCACCTGCTGGCTCTTGTCGCTGCCCTCGGAGTAGGGCTTTATCTTCTCCTGACCGTACATCAGCCGCGATTCAGGGTGGAGAGGTATTGCGTCACGTTGCGCTCGATGCGTGCGGCGAGGTCGTCTTCCTCGGCAGTTGGAACGAAGCGCTCGCCTGTGATATGCTCATAGAGCTCGATGTAGCGGGTGCTGACGCTCTCGGCGTAGGACTCGGTGATGGTGGGCAACTGCTGGCCGGGCTCGTTCATGAAGCCCTGGCTGATGAGCCACTGGCGCACGAACTCCTTCGACAGCTGACGCTGTGGCTCGCCTTTGGCAAGCTTCTCCTCATAGCCGTCGGCATAGAAATAGCGGCTGCTGTCGGGAGTGTGGATTTCATCGATGAGGTAGACTTTCCCGTCGCGCTTGCCAAACTCGTATTTGGTGTCGACAAGGATAAGACCGTGGCGAGCGGCTATCTCCTGCCCACGGGCGAAGAGGCGGCGCGTGTAGTCCTCGATGATGGCGTAGTCGTCGGCATCCACCAGTCCCTGACTGATGATTTCCTCGCGTGAGATGTTCATGTCGTGTCCCTCGTCGGCCTTTGTGGTCGGGGTGATGATGGGCTCGGGGAAGCGCTGGTTCTCCACCATGCCATCGGGCAGGGGCACACCGCACAACTCGCGGCAGCCGTCCTTATAGGCTCGCCAGGCTGAGCCGGTGAGGATGGAGCGGATGATCATCTCCACCCTAAAGCCCTCGCAGCGCAGGCCAACGGTCACCATTGGGTCGGGTGTGGCAAGTTTCCAGTTGGGGCAGATGTCGCCCGTGAGGTCAAGAAATTGAGCTGCAATCTGGTTGAGCACCTGCCCTTTGTAGGGGATGCCTGTGGGAAGGATGACATCGAAGGCGGAGATGCGGTCGGTGGCTACCATCACCAGCAGGTCATCGTCGACGGTGTAAACATCGCGCACCTTTCCATGATAGACTGCTGTCTGTCCGGGGAGGTGGAAGTCGGTTCTCGTTAATGCTTTCATTTTATATATAAAATATGTCTATGGTATGCTCATTCGTCATGCTTGCCGTCGGCCCGCTCGTAGGCGTGTACGATGCGTGTGACCAGTTTGTGGCGCACGATGTCTTTCTTGTCCATGCGGACGAAACCGATGCCCTCGATGCCTTCGAGAAGCGACAGGGCCTCGTCGAGACCGCTGCGCTGACCGCGTGGGAGGTCGATTTGGGTCAGGTCGCCAGTGATAATCATCTTCGTGTTCCACCCCATGCGGGTAAGGAACATGCGTATCTGGGCCGGCGTGGTGTTCTGTGCTTCGTCGAGAATGACGACGGCATCGCTGAGGGTGCGGCCGCGCATGAAGGCCAGCGGGGCAATCTGTATGATGCGCTTCTCCATCAGGTCCTGCAACTTGGCGGGGACAATCATGTCTTCCAGGGCATCATAAAGGGGTTGAAGATAGGGGTCTATCTTGTCCTTCATGTCGCCAGGAAGAAATCCTAACTTCTCACCGGCTTCCACAGCGGGGCGGCTGAGGATGATTTTCTTGGCGCTCTTCTCCTTGAGCGACTTCACGGCGAGGGCTATGCTCAGATAGGTCTTCCCCGTGCCTGCCGGCCCCTCGGCGAACACCATGTCGCAACGCTCAAACTCATCGATGAGCATCTGCTGGTTGGCGCTGCGGCTCTTGATGGGGCGGCCCGATAGGCTGTAGGCCACCACGCCTTTCACGCTCTCGGCTTTTGTCTTGCGGCCCTTGACGATGTCGAGGATGTCTTCCTCGCTGATGGTGTTGTATTGCTCCACATGCTTGCGCATGGTCTCGATGTTGTCTTCGAAACGCTCCATCTCGTCGTCATCACCAAGAACCTTGATGACGTTGCCTCGTGCCACAATACGCAACTTCGGAAACAGGGCTTTCACCACTTGGAGATGCGAGTTGTTCACCCCGTAGAACATCACGGGGTCGATATCTTCCAATACGATATGTTTCTCTATCAAAGCTTCTTCTTATGTTTTAAAATGCAAAATTAGCTTTTTTTCCCGAAAAAACAGCGATTGTGGCGAAGAAATTGCCTCTTATTGGCAAAAAAGCGTACTTTTGCAGACGGATTATGAATATTACGAAAAATCAATATCTCAAAGGTTTCAGCATGGTGGTGCTGATATTGGCATTGGTAAGATGTCTTTTCCCCTCTGTCGCCGGCAACCTGGCTGATGACGAAGGGAAGGAGGCGACTAACGACAGCACAGTCCAGAAAACGGTGGCTGCCACGCCTGCGCCTGTGAAGTATGAGGAGGACAAGCATGCTCCTTTGCCTGTCGGCGAGCGCGACACCATGCCTTTTGATGCATCTCGGCAACATTCTATTGTCGGGGTTCTTAGCTATGACAAGACCTTCCCCGACTCCAACGATGTGCAGTTGTCGGTGGCACAGGCACTTGGCGTGGCTGAGGTGCGCGACCGGGATGAGGCGGAGGAGCGAAAGGGCGAACTGGTCTATGTCGGTACCAGTCCGTATTACCATGTCGACCCCCTGAAGAGCAGCATACCCTATCTTGTACCAAGGGCCGCTGTGCTGCTTCAGGACATCGGGAGGAATTTCTTCGATAGCCTCTACGTGAAGCATATCCCTCTGCATCAGTTCATTGTCACCAGCGTCTTGCGCAGCCGTTCCGACCTCGAACGCCTCAAGCAGGTCAATCACAACGTGTCCGACAACAGTTGTCATCTCTATGGGACGACATTCGACATTGGCTACAACCGCTACAAGACGGTGAGCGACCCCGACGGCCCATCACGGCGTGCGGTGCGCGACGACACCTTGAAATGGGTGCTTAGCGAGGTGCTCCGCGATTTGCGCGAACAAGGCCGATGCTATGTGAAATACGAGGTCAAGCAGGGCTGTTTCCATGTCACAGCACGGTAGATACACTATAGGTGGGTTCTATTAATTATGTCGAGGCGATTTTCGGCTTTTAGTCGAGGGCAAAGTGTAAGCTGAAGAGGGAGTGTAGCGGGCTACACGACCGATGAGGCTTGACACTTTGCACCGAATAAAAGCGAAAAGCGACCGAAATGTAATGTATAGAAATGCCACCTCATAAAATTCAGAATTAATAGAGCACACCTATAATGAGGATTGACCAATGCCAATCCAGAAATGATGGGGGAGTTACTCTTTCTGCAAAAGGTGTTTTTGAAAACTTGTTGTCTTTAGTTTTCAAACGTAGAGGTACTCTCTACTTGAGATAATAAATACCCTCTTCTTGATATTAAGAAATAGTTAGAAACGCCAAAATCTATACATCAATGAAAAAACTCTTATTCATTATGGCGATGATGTTGATGTCATTCACATCAAAGGCACAGGACAATGTTTTGGGGGATGTCAATAAAGATGGTGCAGTGTCTATCGCCGATGCCATGATGGTAATCGATATTATCATAAACGGTTATTCGCCGTTCTCAGTATCTCCTGCGG
>CAMHEL010000064.1 GCA_946184125.1 uncultured Prevotellaceae bacterium | reverse complement strand
TACATGACGGTGCGCGCCATGCGCTGGTGCCCCGCATCATTGGGATGCAACTGGTCGGTGTCGTTGTGGCAGTAGACGCTGTGGGCCCCAGCGAGGGGGTATATGCCACAAGTGGCATTGAGGTCAATCACCGGCACGGCCCAGATGTTGGCGGCTTCCTTCACGCTCTGCACATAGGCATCCACCCATTCACCTATCTCGTTGGTGTAGTCCTCGGCTGGCTGTATGTTTTTCTCATTGCCATAGAAATATCCCCTGTGGATGGGGGTGATGAGCACCACCTGCTTGGTGGGGAACATCTCTTTCAGCGTGCTCATGGCGATGTTGATGCGCCCGCGGTAGGTGTCCTTGTTCATCGAGGGGGTGCGGTGCCGCCTGAGCACATTGGCTTTGGGGCGGTGGACAGCAGCCTCGACGGAGTCCTCGGCGATGGTGTACCACTCACCGATGGGCACTGCGGCATTGAAGTCGTTGGTGCCGATGAAGATGAGGATGGCATCGAAGTCGTCGCCATGCTGGTCTTTCAACTGCTGGGCCTGATGGGGTATGTCGTTCCACTGACGGCCACTGACGGCATAGACGTAGGGCTCGATGGCGAGCCAGTCGCTGAGGAAATTCCACCACTTGCGTTTCGAACCGCTGTTGCGGGGGTCGGTGATGCTGTCGCCGAAATAGGCCACGCGCTTGCCTTTCCAGGGATGTTCGATGACGGCCTGGGCGCTTGATGTGAGACTGATGGTGAAACAGGCCATCAGCAACCATGTTCTGAGATGATGCATGTCTGTCATATATAAATATTAGTGGGGTTCAACAGGGGGCCTTGAAGCCGATTTGTAGATGAACTCTGCCGCCTGTACCATGGCGAAGGCATAATGCCGGAGGGAATCGTGGCGCGCGGTGCGGGCGGTGGGGCGCAACTGCTCATCGGCACCCACCTCGTAGCACACATCGCGCTGGGCAGAGGGGTTATGGATAAGGCACGACGTGCTGTCGCGTGCCACAATCTGACTGTCGGAGGTGTAGAACACACGCGAACGGCGGGTGCGGAGCAAGTCGACACCGAACCCATCGAAGTCGTAGTCAAGGCCGAGAAGGCCGAGAAGGGTGGGCATCACATCCACCTGGGTGGCAAGACCGTCGTAGAGCGCGGGCGCCACGCCCGGACCGAAGATGATGCATGGGATGTGGTTGTAGCTCTGGGGAAGTTCGGCATCCATGTCGCCCACAAGTTTGCCGTGGTCGGCAAGGATGACGAAGATGGTATTGTCGTACCATGCCTCATGCCGCGCCTGCTCCAGGAAATGCCCGATGCACCAGTCGGCATACTCCACAATCTGGGTCTCGGGGTCATGCGTGCTGGTCGGCAGCCAGTCGGGAACGATGTAGGGGGGGTGATTGCTGATGGTGAGAAGCGTGGCCATGAAGGGATGGCCTTCACCGGCAGTGCGGAGGATGGGCAGTGCGTAGTCGAAGAGATATTTGTCGGGCACGCCAAAGCTGTTGACCACCTCGTCCGAGGGATAGTCTTCCTGGGCATACACCTCGTCGTAGCCATTGGTGCGCATGAAGGCGTTCATGTTGTCATACTGCGACTCATGGGTCATGAAGAAGAGGTTGCGGTAGCCCTGCTGGTGGAGCACGGTGGCGATGCTCGTGCGGTGAGGCGTGACGGTGCCCTTCATCAGGTTGCGCATCATCAGCGCGGGGAAAGAGCAGAGGGTGGCCGTCAGCCCGTGGTTGGTGTGGATGCCGGCGGAGTAGAAATGGGTGAAGGCCAGCGAACAGCGGTAGAGGCTGTCGAGCGTGGGGGTGAGACGCTCACGGCAACCGAAGGTCTGCATCAGACTGGCCGACATCGACTCCATGAGGATAATCACCACATTGGGCGGCGTGCCGGCATGCGAAAGGGCTGATAGGCTGTCGGCAGCGACATGGCGGCGAAGCACCGCAGCGCTGTCGGCCACACCGGTGAGCCCCAGTTCATGACGGGCGAAAGCCACGGCATCGGCATTGGGAAGCAGGGCGAGCTCCACATTCTCGCGGCGCTGTGTGTCGAGATAGCTGGTGACGAGGTTGAACGACGGCGAGATGCCCAACTGGTTGAGGAAGGGGTCGTCGCAATAGTAGGCCTGGCTGATCTTGATGGGGTTGTAGCCCATGCGCCCACGGATGCCGAAGACGCAGAGACCCACAAGGGCGGCGCTGAGCACCACACGGATGGCGATGCCCACCCACGTGGCACGCCCCGACGACTGAAGGATGCGACGGTCGGCCTGACGGCGGAAACGGCGCAGTGCCCACAGCACCAAGCCAACCACCACGGCGAAAAGCAGGAAATAGATGATGTAGGAGCGCTCGCCCACCAACATACCGGCGGTGGTGGCTCCATAGCCCATCCAACCGAAGATGGAGGCGTCGATGTTCTTGAAGAAATAGCTGAAATAGGGGATGTTAGATGCCGAAACGGCCACGATGAGGACGTAGAACACCGATATCCAAATGCCCGACGCACGGCGGAGCCAGCGGGGGGCATAGCCAAAGGCGGCGGAAAAGAGCAGCACCGCGAGCGGAACCACCAGGACGTAGCAGACGATGACATTGTCGAACCACAGACCGCGAAGGAAGGCGGGGGCAACGGGGGCGCCACTCTGCGACGACATGTCGTGGAGAACGGCATACTGCACAAACCGGAACAGCGACATGACGGCCAGTCCCAGCACAAAGGCCTTGAGCAAGAAGGCAAGGGTATGCAGATAACGTCTCATCACGGCAAAAAGGGTCAGTTGCCTGAAGTGTCAACGGGCTTGATGGTGATTTTCTCCGGCACGGGGGGAGCGACGGGCTTGGGAGCCAGGTCTATCGAGGGCTTCAGCTGCTCGGTCACCTTCTCCTGCGTGGGCGCACGCTCCACCTTCTTCTCGGTGCTCTCCGTGGTGCGCTTGGTCTTCTCCACCTTCGGCGCCACCTTCTCCCAGTCATCGCTGTTCAGACCGCTCACACGGTCGCCATTGGCGTCGTACACTGCGGTGCGGCTGTCGGAACTCACCTTGTAGCCGTCCTTGTCCACCACCACGCGGCCACGGTCGAGCACTTCAAGCGACGGGTTCTCGGGCTCGGTGCTCAGACGGTAGAAGCCAAACTCGGTGTTGCCGGCATTGCGCGAGGCGATAATCAGGATGTATTTCTCGTTGGTGCTCAGATAGGCGTTGAGCACTCCGCTGCCTCCGTAGTCCACCAGCGCCTTGCTGTTGATGGACTGAAGGTCGACTTCATGGTCTTCCTGAGCGGCGGCATCATAGATATGCAGACGACCCTCACGGAGATACACCAGACAGTGATGCTGGCGGTCGGGGAACTTCGCCACAATGGTGGAGCTCTGGTAAAGCTCGGTCTCCATGCTGTCTATCACTTCCTTGAGACTGTTGTCCACAGTGGTGTTGAGACTGAAGGTCTTCTGCTCCATCATCTGAACGGCGATGAAAAAGCCCAGAACGATGATGGAGAGAATGCCGATGACCGATCCGATGAGGATGGTGGATGTGGAGAAGCGGCTCTTGATTTTCTCGTCGTACTCATGCTTCACCTTCTCGGTGTCTTCCTTGAGGTGACGCACATACTCACCTATACGTCCATGATGCGCGGTGGTGTCCTGCGACGGCTCGTCTGCCGCAGGCTCAACGGAGGGCTCGGGGGAGGAACCGGTAGGGGTCTCCGCAGGACTATCCACCGGCATTTCCGGTGGCAACACCTCGTCGAGGGAGGTGAAATGGGTCTCGCCTTTGCAATAAGGGCATACCTGTGCGTACTGGTAGATGGACTTCCCGCACGAGGGGCATTTCTTCAATCGCTTCATCAGGATTTGGGGTATTGGTATTGGGGTGGTTACTTGTTGAGTTTCCAGGTCACGCCGTCCTTGGTGTCTTTCACCTCGAAACCGGCGGCACTGAGGGCATCGCGGATTTGGTCGCTGGTGGCCCAGTCGCGGGCGGCCTTGGCCTTGGCACGCAGCTCGAGCACCATATCGACGACCTTGCCGAAGGCTTCCTCACGGGCATCCGACGAGTTGCCATGCTCGGCACGCAGACCCAGCAGGTCGAAGGCGAACAGACGCATGGTGTCGCTCAGCTCGGCCAGGTCGGCGGCGCTGATGGTGCCTTTGTGGTCGAGAAGGATGTTGACTTGATGGCAGGCCTCGAAGAGATGGCTGATGACCGCAGGGGTCTGGAAGTCATCGTTCATCGCATCGTAGCACTTCTGACGCAGCTGGGCGACCACTTCGTGGGTGGCGGCGTCGGAAGTGGCGGAGGGGGTGACACGCGAGAGGTCGGAAATACCGCTGAGCAGGCGCTCCAGGCCCTTCTCGCTCGCCTTCAACGCCTCGTTGGAGAAGTCGACGGTGCCACGGTAATGGGCCGACAGGATGAAGAAGCGGATGGTCATCGGACTGTAGGCCTGCGTGAGGATGGGACTGCTGCCGGTGAAGAACTGCTCAAGGGTGATGAAGTTGCCGAGGCTCTTGCCCATCTTCTGCCCGTTGATGGTGATCATGTTGTTGTGCATCCAGTAGCTCACCATCTGCTCGCCCTGGCTTGCCACAGCCTGCGCTATCTCGCACTCATGATGCGGGAAGATGAGGTCCATGCCGCCGCCGTGGATGTCGAAATGGGCGCCAAGATACTTGCGGCCCATGGCCGTGCACTCGCAGTGCCAGCCGGGGAAGCCTTCGCTCCACTCGCTCGGCCAGCGCATGATGTGCTCCGGCTGGGCTTTCTTCCACAGGGCGAAGTCGGCCTGGTTGTGCTTCTCACCCACCCCGTCGAGCTCACGGCTGGCATTGATGACATTCTCCAGATTGCGACCGGAGAGGATGCCGTAGCCATAACGCTCGTTGTACTTGGCGACATCGAAGTAGACGCTGCCGTTGCTCTCGTAGGCGAAACCGTTGGCGAGTATCTCACGCACCAGCTGCTGCTGCTCGATGATATGCCCGGTGGCATGGGGCTCTATGCTTGGTGGCAGCACGTTGAGGGCCTCCATGGCCTGATGGTAGCGGTTGGTGTAGTGCTGCGCCACCTCCATGGGCTCCAACTGCTCGAGACGGGCTTTCTTGGCTATCTTGTCGTCGCCCTCGTCGGCATCATGCTCCAAATGGCCCACATCGGTGATGTTGCGCACATAGCGCACCTTATAGCCTATATGACGCAGGTAACGGAACACCAGGTCGAAGGTGATGGCGGGGCGGGCATGACCCAGATGGGGGTCGCCATAAACCGTAGGGCCGCACACATACATGCCCACATTGGGGGCATGAAGGGGCTTGAAAACTTCCTTCCTTCGAGTCAGGGTATTGTAAATCCAAAGTGTCTGTTCTGTCATCTCTATTATTTTTTCTTGTATTGTCGGTAGTAGTATCTCTCTCTTCTACCTTGCAAAGTTACTGTAAACCGAGCGTATAACAAAAAAATGCCTCAAGTTTTTATGCACTTTGGCACATTTTTGGCTATTGACTTCCGTCTCGGCATAATGAATCGAGCAACCTAAAGGGCCATGAGACGCTTAATCTCGTCGTCGGTGGCAAGGTTGGCATCACCCGGGAAGGTGTATTTCAGCGTCGAGGCGGCAAGCGCGTAGTCGAGGATGTACTGCTCGTCGTCGGGACGGTCGAGCATGGCATGAAGCATGCCGGCTGCGAAGGCATCGCCAACTCCCATGGGGTCGACCATGTCGGGGATGTCGTAGATGCGCGTGGAGTAGAGCTGGTTGTCGCTCAACAACAGGGCGGTGAGCAGGTGATGGCTGGCATTCACCTGGTTGCGCATGCCCATCAGCCAGCGGCGGCAGCGGGGGAACTGGCGGTGGATGTCGTCGAACCACTCGCGGTAGGGACGGAGGGCCATCTCATAGTCGGGCGTGAGGGCCTCAAACGGAATCTTGGGATGCTGCATGAGGAACTCGAACTCGATGACGTCGCCAAACATCACGTCGGCATAGGAGAGCAGGCGAGCCAGGGTCTCACGGGGGGCTGCACCGGCATAGCGCCACAAATTCTTGCGGTGGTTGATGTCGAACGAGATGGTGAGGCCCATCTCGTCGGCCACGTCTAATGCCTCGAAGGTGACATCGGCGGCATCCTGCGACAGGGCGGCGGCAATGCCCGACGTGTGGAACACACTGGCGCCACGGAGCACCTCGTGCCAGTCTATCATCCCCGGGCGCAACTCGGAAAAGGCGGAGCGCTCACGGTCGTAGGTCACCGAATTGTTGCGCAAAGCGGCAGCGGTCTCAAAATAATAGGCGCCCATACGCGCTCCATTCATCATGATATGGCTCGTGTCAAGACCATACTGCCGCAGCATCATACGTGCGGCAAGGCCTATCTGGGTGTCGGGCAAACGGGTGACAAACTCCACCTCATCGCCCAAAGTGGCTAACGAAATGGCCACATTGGCCTCACTGCCACCAAAATTGCCTACTAATTCCTCACCTTGCGTGAAACGTTTATGGCCTTGCTTCGAAAAACGGAGCAACAACTCGCCATACGTCACTATTCGTCCTTTTGTCTTCATTTGGATATTTTGAGTTTAAAAGTTTTCGGGCCTTTTATAGACAAGTTACAACTTGTGAATCATGGACTATAAGCCATGGAAGCTACTTTTGAGAGGGCAAAATTATCAAAAAATATTTGCACTACCGACAAAAAACCAAAATAAAGTGCGAATCATTTGCCGATTTAACTGATTTGGAGTACCTTTGCGCACCAAATCATACAACGCAATCATTATGGCTTATACACGTCTGACCGCTGTGGAAGCAGCGTCACTTATCAAAAATGGAGAAAACCTGGCCCTGAGCGGTTTCACACCCGCCGGTGTTGCCAAGGCTGTTACTAAGGAATTGGCCAAACTCGCCCTTGCTGAGCATGAGGCTGGCCGTGAATTCAAAGTGGGCATCTTCACAGGAGCATCCACCGGACAAAGCACTGATGGCGACCTGGCCAACGCCCAGGCCATCAAGTACCGCGCTCCCTACACCACCAACAATGATTTCCGCAAACATGTCAATGCAGGGGAAATCCCCTACAATGACCTGCACCTCAGCCACATGGCACAGGAACTGCGCTATGGATTCTACGGTGATGTCGACTGGGCTATCCTCGAGGTCTGCGACATCGAGGAAACGGACACCTTCTACAAAGCATACCTCACTGCCGCAGGAGGCATCAGCCCCACAGCAGCAAGGCTCGCCAAGCGTGTCATCCTCGAGCTCAACTCTTTCCACAACCCGAACGCCAAATTCATCCACGATGTCTATGAACCGCTCGACCCGCCTTACCGCGAGCCCATTCCCATCTTCAAAGTAGGCGACCGCATCGGAAAACCCTACGTGGAAATCCCAAAAGACAAACTCGTGGGCGTTGTGGAATGCAACATCCCCGACGAGGCACGTGCCTTCAAGGACAGCGACCCCGTCACCGACCGCATCGGATACCTCACCGCTGAGTTCCTCGTCGATGAACTGCATGCCGGACGCATTCCCAAGGAGTTCCTGCCACTGCAGAGCGGCGTGGGCAGCACCGCCAACGCCATCCTCGGAGCACTGGGCGCCGACAAGCACGTGCCCGACTTCAACATCTACACTGAGGTCATCCAGAACTCGGTCATCGACATGATGCTCACCGGGCGCGTCAAGGACGCCTCGGCTTGCTCGCTCACCGTGAGCAACGAATGCCTCATGCAGGTCTACAACAACATGGACTACTTCAAGAACCACCTCACGCTTCGACAGAGCGAGATATCCAACCACCCGGCTGTCATCCGCCGACTCGGCGTCATCGCCATCAACACCGCCATCGAGGCCGACATCTATGGCAACGTCAACTCCACACACATCAGCGGCGTGAGGATGATGAACGGCATCGGCGGCTCGGGAGACTTCGAGAGGAATGCTTACCTCAGCATCTTCACCTGTCCCTCCACTGCAAAGGGCGGACTCATCAGCTCCATCGTTCCTTTCGTCAGCCATCAGGACCACTCAGAGCATGATGTCAACATCATCGTCACCGAGCAGGGCGTGGCCGACCTCAGAGGAAAAGGCCCCATGCAGCGCGCTCAACTCATCATCGAGAAATGTGCTCACCCCGACTACAAACAGCTTCTCTGGGACTATCTCAAGATTGGTGTCGGAGGGCACACACGCCACTGCCTACCGGCTGCTTTCGCCATGCACGACACCCTGCGCCGCAAAGGCGACATGCGCCTCACCGACTACGCAGAGTATATCAAAGAATAACGCGATTCCACACACCTTGCTAAAAATCGCGAGGGCGGGCCATGTCGGTCCGCCCTTTTTTTGCTTTTTTCGGCATGTCCCTTTTTTCGACATGTCCCTTTTTTCAGCATGCCTTTTCCTTTTCGGTAGGCCGATATCGGCCTACCGATGTCATTTCCCCTTGCGGTGTCATTTCCCCTTGATGAATTTGCAGGTGGTGGTGCGCCCCTCGCTGTCGGTGACGCGTGCGATATAGCATCCCTGGGGAAGGTCGCCCAGGGCGATTTCGGCATAGCCTCCGTGACCCTCGGCGGTGTATTTCCCGGCGGCCTGGCCCGTCAGGTGATACAGCTCGGCGTGGAGGCGCCCCTCTGCTGCTCCCCTGACGATGATGCTGCCCATGATATAGCGGGCGGTGATGGAGGATGCCGAGGCATAGACCGGCGTGCCCTTCACGGCGTCGGTGGGCTGCTCCACCCCGGCGACATAGCTCGTGGTGATGTTGCTCTTGGCGATGGTGGGCACGTTCATCACGAAGACCTCATTGGAACCGTCGGGATAGCGCCCCACAGTCTCGTCGGCCTTGTGCTCGGCATAGGTCAGGCGGTCGCTCCATGAGCCATCGGCGGCGGTGAGCTGCACCACTCCGCCCTCCGCTGCCAGTTTGAACGAGGCATGGAGCTGAGTGGCGGGAGCGAGCTTGTCGCACCAGATGATGAGATAGCCATGGGGCTGGATGATGGTGCTCGCTTTTGTCTGTTCCTTGCTGATTTGGTATTTCTGTGGATGGTCGGCATTGTCGGTGAGATACATGCCCTCCACGTCGATGGGCTGGTCGGTGGTGTTGTAGAGCTCCACCCAGTCGTTGCGCTTCCAGTACTCATTGACCGAGATGTTGTTCGAGGCGCTCACCTCATTGATGCGCACGGGAGTGAAGCCCTGGGCGAGGCGCTCCTCGCTGCTCATGGGGGTGAAGCAGGCCGTGAGCGACAGGTTGCTGTCATGGGGAAGGTCGAAGGCGGCATCGGCCGACACCAGCCCGTCGTCGTTGGCATCGACAGAAGTGAGCAACTGCGCCTGCCAGTACAGGTCCGACGACGTTGCGTTGTTGTTGTGCACCTCCACGGCGATGGTGTTCACACCGCTGTGGAAACGGGTGGCGTCGATGTCGAGCGAGCCGGTGATAGGGGTGTCGGAAGCATAGGTGCTCGAGAAGGTGTTGTAGCTGATGTTGCCCGTAGGCATGTTGACGCGCCCGCACTCCACGCCGTTGACATAGATGACGAAGCCGTCGTCGACCTCATAGTTGAGGGTGAACACGTCGCGGGCGGTGGGGGCGTTGTTCAGCGTGACGGTGGTGCGGAAATAGGTGGTGGGATTTTTCTGGTTCTCGTTGCCGCCGTAGCTCACGGTGGTCCTGACGCCGGTCATCTTGTAGCCCAACGGGCTCGCGCCCGAAGACCACGAGCTGTCGATGAAGCCGGGGGTGCGCCATGCAGTGCTGTTCAGCGCTCCCTTGTCGTAGTATTTCCAGGTGCTGCCATGGCCTATGAGCTGGTTGGTGGCGGCGGCCATGCGCTGCCATCCGGCAAAGGTGTAGCCGGCGGGGGCTTTGGCCTCAAGGCGGATGGGGGCGAAGAGATAGCCGTCGAAGTCGGAATAGGGCACGGGCAGACCGTTGATGAGCAGTTGGGCGCAGGGCGTGTCGGTGTTCAGCCGCACCCGCTGGCGCCTGATGCTCGACAACTGCATGGGCTTGAACTGATGCATGTTGGTGGTCATCGACTCGTTGAGGGTATTGAGCTGCGTGCAGATGAGGTCGGCGGAGGTGTCGGGGTTGCGCCTGCCGTCAATCTGCATCATCGGGCGGACGAAGTCGGCCAACTCACGCACGATGGCGATGCTGCGGTTCTTTTCAAAAACGCTGCCGCCAATGAGGCAGTAGGTGTCGACGAACTGCTTGCGGAAGGTGTCGTTGCGCAGCATGTTGAGGAAGAAGGTGACGAGCTTGATTTCCTCGTAGCGCTGCTCCTGGGTGTCGTAGATGAGGTTGAACGTGTGCCACTGGCTGTTGGCGAAGGCGGTGAAGGGGTTGCTGTTGCGGAAGGCGAAGTCGAGGTCGAAGGTGACGAAGCGGTAGCGACCGTTGTCCTGGTTGCGGAAACCCTTGATGTTGTTGTAGGGCCAGTCGTTGGAACCGAGAAACAGCTCCATGGCCATGTAGTTGATGTACTCATCGATGTCGAGCAGCTCCTTCAGCTCCTCATAGGCGGCGGCATCGGGGGCGAGGGCACCCAGTTCGTAGATGCGCTCGAGCACGGCGCTGCTGCCGTTCATGAACACGACGTTGGAGTCGGCGCTCATCTCAAACATGTCGATGTGGTTGTCGTCATAGCCGAAATTCGATTCCACGAATTTCTTGTTGTTGGGCTCGCGCATGTTGAGCACGCCACGGAGCTCGCCGTTGATGTACTCCATGACGGGCACATACGACTGCACGTCGAGGTTGATGCCCGAGCGCTGGAGGATGGTCTGCAGGGCGGGGTCCATGAAGCGGCTGCCGTTGTTGTCCCACACGTCATTGCCGCCGTTGCGAAGCAGCAGCACCTTGTTGCGCAGATAGGGCTTCTGGGGGAAGAAGGTGTAGTCGAGCGTGTTGAGACCGTCGAACTCCTTGCCCGACTTCAGCTTGAACGAGCGTGGCGTGGCGGCGCGTGTCCATCCGCCCGACACCGAGATTTCCACATCCTGGTTGTAGGCCATGGTGCCTTCGGGGGTGATGAATGAGAAGTTGACCGGCCGCTCCCAGTCCATGTTCCAGTTGCACTTGCTGTCCTGACCATTGCCCGTGCGGCCATTGGTGCCTCGGGTGTCGATGCCCCACATGTTGTCGGAGAAATAGCGCTTGTCGCCGACAATCGACACCACCGGGACGGTGTATTGGTTGTTGGTCTTGATATACGAGCGCACCACGGGGACGCTGGGCAGGAAACCCTCCTGGAAAAGGCGGAAGGTGTAGTTGGTCGTCGATTGGATGCTGAAACGCCCGTCTTTGCTCACCTTGCCCGACGATGTGCCGCCGCCGGTGTTGTGCCACTCCCAACTGATGTCGTCGAAGTAGAAATTGTTCTCCACACCTCGCTGCTCATTGAGGTTGAAGGCGATGGTCTGAAGGCCCGACGAGCCGGCCTGCTCGCTTGTCACGGTTCCTTCATAGACGACCTCCTGCCACTGCTGCGTGACATCATAGCCGCCGCCGAGCATCGACCAGTGGATGTAGTTGCTCGGTGTGGTGTGCGACTGCACGGAGATGTGGGAGGCACGGTCGGCGCGCACCTTCATGCGGAAGCGGTAGCTCTCGCCTTCCGTCCATGTGTGGTTGGGGGTGTAGACGAAGAACTGCGCGTCCCAGTCGTATTCGGGCTGGGCGATGGCATGTATCTTGATGCCGCGGCTGCCATTGTAGCCGGCACCGTCCACGATATGGGTCTCGAGGACACCGCCGCTGTCGCCGTCCTTGCCTACAAGGCAGGTCACATCGGTCCCTTCGCAGTCGCCGTTGACGATGAAGTCGATCCACTCCTTCGACGACAGTACATCGTGGGGGAACTGGGGAAGGCTGCCATCGGTGGTATAGACCAGCGTGGTGCCCTCGGGGATATCGACATGGAGCGACAGCGAGGTGGTGAACAGCTTGCTGTCCTGGCTCACCTGGGGGGCGGGCAGGCGCCGCTCGGCGAAGACGGCAGTGGCATTGCTCTCGCCCGGAGTGGCATCGGCCGTCAGGCCCCATTCGTCGCCACCGTCGCTCTTGCGGGCATAACTGGTGCGGCTGAGGGCTTCGGGATAGGCCTGGCTCGCCACCAACTGGCCGGAGGCATCGCTCAGGAAGATAGTGCCACCCTCGCAGTCGAGCTTGAAGGGTGCCTGGTTCGACTTGATGTTGTTCGAGCCGAGCCACACGACGAAAAAGCCTTTCGCGGGCACCGACCCCATGTTCTTGGGCATGTGCCACAGGGTGAGGTTGGAGGCATCGTCGCTCAGATACATCCCTCCCAGGTCTATGGGCTGCTCCGTCGGGTTGTAAAGTTCCACCCAACTGTCGAAATTGGTGGCGGGACTCATCACTGTGCCTACGTTAGAGGCCATCAACTCATTGAACACCAATGCCACAGTGGCCAATGCGGACAATATCATATCTTTTCCTTAAAAAATCGTTTCTTTTTAGGTTGCAAAGGTACACCTTTTTATTAATTCCATGTTCTCAAAATGTAACAGATGATAGTTGATTTGTAACATCAACTCTGAAAATAAGTTAGGTAAATAAAATTAAATAATGCAATCCAGTGGAGCATAGCGGGCTATGTGACTGAGGATGAGTGAAATGGTAGTAACATATAATTTTAATTACCTACTTGATTTTGAATACCTACTTACAAAAAAATCTGAAAAAGCATAGGCTTTATCAGTCGCTCATCTATGCCGCGCTGCTTGCCGTGGGTGCAGACCTCCAGGCCGAGGACCAGACGAGCGACGGACGGATGGACATCGCCTTGAAGTTGCCCGACGCTATCTACATCCTCGAACTGAAATACGGCAAGAAGGCCGAGAAGGCCACCGACCAGATTATCGCCAAGGACTATGCCGTGCGCTTCGCCGCTGACCAGCGCCCTGTCTATGCCGTGGGCATGAACATCAGCCAGGACCGCCGAACCATCGACCACTATAAAATTGTCAAAGTGAAATAGTCGTATCTCATCACCCGATAACGCACACCGCAGCCTCCATGCACATCACATGGAGGCTGCGATGCTGTTAGGACTGGCTTGCGTGATACCTTGTGGGTTATTCAGAATCAATTTTTTTCAAAATTCCCCGTGTTTTTTTACACATTAACTATATTTTTTATTATATTTGCAAATTGATTGTTATGAAATTTTGCAAAACAAAGAGTAGCCAGCCTCTATTGAAGTAAAAAATCTTTATCATTCATAAACACAACCATACCCGAAATCTATAATAACCAAAACAATAAAAATATTACCATTATGAAAACATTCAGACAAAACAATGCCCATGCCTATCACGGCATTGCGGGCATGAGACGAGAATTGGCAGCAATGCTGTTTTTGCTCATGGGCGTCTTGCCCATGATGGCAAAAGCCATCATCCCTTTGGGACAGTATGCCCGTAAGGCAACCAATGTGAAAGCGTTCTATGCTCTAAGAAGCAGCCAGGAAGGACCCGGTGCCGATTGGTATGCCAACACTTACGACGACTCCGCATGGGAAACTGTTGCTATGCCACTGAATAACGTTAATTACCCTGTATCATTATTCTATTTCAATACAGACTGGACAACCAACTATACTTCATATTGGGTACGCTATCATTTCAACCTCAATAGCGTAGACCCTGAGGCCGACTATTATTACTACTCTTACAACGATGACGAGAGCACGGCTTACATTAACGGCGTACAGTTCTACAACGCTGGAGGCGTGAGCAACGGATCCGTCACCAAATTGTCGGCAGAAGCAGTGGCAGCTTTGAAAAAGGGCGATAACGTTATTGCCGTCTATGTCTCCGACTCGGGCGGAGGCGGCATGTATCTTGACTTCGGCCTTTATGCCTTCTCCTCCTTTGAGGACCGAATCAAGGACAATAGTCCCCTGTCTTACACCATCGTCAACGACCCCAACTACCCTTGGATTGTGGATACTGGCGACCCGCAAGGCGTTGTCAACGGCAACAGAGGCACGGGTAACACCACCTCCGACCTAACCGTCACCTATTCAAGCACCAAGCAGACCGAGTTCGCATTCGATTGGAAGTCATACGACCGAAACAGCCACTCCCTGAAAATCATCATTGATGGCGAGGAAAAAGAAACGGTAAGGCATAACTCCAATTGGTCAGAAAAACGCTACTATCTCCCAGCGGGTAGCCACACCATACAGTTCCGCGACACCGTGGGCAACTACAACTCCAACGACAACTGGACGTGCATCAAGAACGTCCGCGTGTTGGAAATCCAACCCCTGAAGAATGTGCTGCTTACCCCCCGTTCGAAGAGCCTGGCTTTTGTCAACGACCCTGAACATCCATGGATGCAGGCCGGAAAGAATGCCCAGAACACCACTTCGGGCTTACGCAACACCGGCTCGAAATTCACCACAACCGTCAAGGTCACCACAACCTCAATTTTCAACTTCCAGCGCAGCATTAATGGCTCGTCCAACTATGAGTCCAACTACAATCTCTCGTTCTTCGTCAATGGGAACCAATTTCTCAAAGAATGGGGCGTAGGTCCATTCACCGATTTCCATACCGTGCTGGAGCCAGGCACCTACACCCTGGAATGGAGAGACACTACGCTCAACACCACTTATGCTCACACCAGCCGCATCAGAAATGTGGAACTTTACGACAACTGGATTACCTGCGAGCTCGCCAAGGCCGGTACTCTCGGTGTCGAGGCTCTCTACCAAGTAGATGTGCTCAACGACGTGGAGATGCTAAAAGTGGTCGGACCGATGAACGATGCCGACTGGACGACCATCAAGAACATGGGCAACCTCGCCGCCCTCGACTTGAGCGAGGCACAGTTTGATGTCCTGCCCAGTTATGTCTTCGACGGCAAATCGCTTATCTCCAGCGTCATCCTCCCCGAAGGTCTCCAGACCATCGGCGAGTATGCCTTCCGCGGCACCAGCATCCGCAAAATCCGCATCCCCACCACCGTTACCGAAATACAGCGCTATGCCTTCGCCGGCACGCCTGTCAACCAATTGACCATCCCCAAAAACGCACAGCTGCAAGTCATCAGAAACTATGCTTTCCGTGACTGCACCCTATTGAAGACCGTCACCTTCGGCTCAGGCTCACACTTAGAGACCATCGAACAATATGCTTTCTACAACTGCAAGACCCTTGAGAGCTTCACCATGCCCAATACGGTGACCACCCTCGGGAACTTTGCATTTAAATATTGTAGTAGCATGAAGACCCTTTGGCTCTCCAATGGATTAAAAGAATTGCTCACCGATGCATTCCACACATGCTCCGCATTGGAGGAAGTACACTTCCCCGCCAACTTGGAGAAAATCGCCCAAGGTTGTTTCGCCAATACTAACAGCCTTCGCCATATCGACCTCCCTGCTTCACTGAAGGTCATCGGTCAGAGTGCCTTTACCTCCTGCGGCATCGATTCGCTGGTGCTGCCGCTTCAGTTGGAACAACTTGCATTTTACTCCTTCGAGAGCTGCCCCAATCTGACCTATATAGAGTTGCCCTCCTACATCCAGCCCGCCGACTACTATTATGATGGATATCGCATCTACTCTTACTTCTACTACAATTTCAGAAACTGCACCAACCTGAAGAAAATCGTTTCTCGTTCAGCCACTCCTCCGTCCATCGTCGCTGATCCTTTCGAAAATTGTGGCGACAAGAGCCAGATTACCCTCGTGGTGCCCTCCTTCGCCGTCGTCAACTACAAACTCGACACCTACTGGTATCAGTTTGGCTCCATCATCGAGGGCGACGACATCGACTACTGGAAGCTCACCAGCGACCTCTCGCTCACCAACAACCGCCGTATGAACGGCAAGCCCAACGTGGACCTCTACTTCGACGGCAAGCTCACCGTCGGCGGCAGCGCACCCATGGAGATGGGCACATTCAACTGGTTCGTCAACGAGTCCAACCCGGGCGTGCTGTTCAACACCTGCGACGCCATGACCTCCGACGCCATGAACACCTACTTCAGTGTCAACCGCAACACCTGGTACTTCTTCACCCCCGTCTATGATGTCGCCATTTCGAAAATCAAGGTGAGCAACGACGCTTCCTACGTCTTCCGCTACTACGACAGCGCCAACCGCGCCGCAAACGGCACGGGAGCCAGCTGGAAGAATGTCGAGGAAACCACACTGAAAGCCGGACAGGGCTACATCTTCCACTGCAACGCCGATGCCGTCATCACCTTCCCCGCATCCAGTGCCACACAGCGCGCCAAGATGTTCAAGACCACCGACGTCAGCAAGACACTCACCGCCTACACGGCAGAAAGCTCAGCCAACCGTAACTGGAACTACGTGGGCAACCCCTACCCCTCCTACTACGACATCTACTACATGGACTTCACAGCACCCATCACCGTGTGGACCGGCAGCACCTACCGCGCCTACTCCATCGCCGACGATGACTTCGTGCTCCGCCCCATGCAGTCGTTCTTCGTACAGAAGCCCGACGCAGTAAGCAAAATCGTATTCCACCAGGAAGGCCGACAGCTCACCAATGAAATCGAGCGCGCTTCGTATGTCAAAGCCAGCCAGACTGCTGCACAGTCATCACGCTACCTCTTCGACATCCAGGTGGAACAGGAAGGCATGACCGACGAGACCCGCGTGGTGCTCAACGGCGAGGCCTCACCGCTCTATGAGGTCGGACGCGACGCATCGAAGTTCATGTCGTTCGCACCCGACGTGCCACAGCTCTTCACCCTCGACAGCGAAGGCGTCTACTACGCCATCAACGAGCGGCCCGTCAGCAGCGGACAGGTCAGCCTCGCCTACACCGCAACCAAGGCCGGCACGCTCACCATCACAGCACGCCGCACCGATGGCGACCTCTTCCTCCACGACCACCTGCTCAACAAGACCGTCAACCTCAGCAACGAGGAATACCAGTTCTACACCGAGGCAACCAACGGAGCCGACATCACACGCTTCACTCTCACCTTCAACGTGAAGGAGGAGGCCGACGGACTGGCAACCATCGACACCGATGCCAAGGCCATCGTCAGCGGTGCCAACGGCATTCTCACCGTCAACGCAGCAGCCGGACAAGCCATCACCGTATGCCGGCTCGACGGAAGCATGGTCTTCCAAGGAAAGGCCACCGGCAAACAACAGAGCCTCTCACTGCCCTCAGGCGCATATATCGTCAAGGTGGGACGCTCCACATTCAAGACCCTGCTTTACTAACCCCCAACGACACCATGTTTTCTTATGAAAGCAAATAGATATGTACTCTTCATGCTGATGCTCCTCGTGAGCATCGGCGTAAGGGGGCAGTACAACCCGTCAAACCCTCCGGAGCCAGGCAGCTACACACCAACGTACAGCCTGACACTGAAGGCAACGCCAGCGGCGGGAGGCAGCTTCAACATCAACTCGCCCACCAACTACACGGAAGGGCAGACGATCAACCTGCGTGCCTACCCTGCAAGCAACTACACCTTCGTGTCGTGGAAGGAGAACGGCGAGGTCATCTCGACCACAGCCAACTTCACCTATACGATGCCGGCTGGCAATGCCACACTCGAGGCGGAATTCAACTACACCCCCGGTAGCCCGGCGGAGCCCGCTGAGCCCAACATACCCGCCAAACCTGTCTATTCCACACTGACTCTCGTCTCCGACCCCGTGGGAGGAGGATATTTCAACATCTCAAGCGGAAACCAATACGAGGTGGGAAGCAGCGTCGGCGTGCGAGCATACAACAACTCCAACTTCGTCTTCCAAAACTGGACGGAGGACGGCGAGGTGGTATCCACCTCCAGCTCCTTCACCTATGTGATGAAAGAGACGCCGTCGACGCTCGTGGCACATTTCACCTACAACCCAGGAAGCCCGGCGGAGCCCGATGAGCCGCACATCTACCACTACCACAGCATCTTCCTCGAGGCTGATCCCGCTGCGGGCGGCTATTTCAACATCTCAAGCGGGAATCAGTACCAGGAAGGCTCACAGGTAAGGCTACAAGCCTACTCCAACCAGTGGTACACCTTCCAGAACTGGACCATCGACGACGAGGTGGTGTCGACCAGCAGCTCCTACACCATCACCATCCCCGACCATGACGTGAGCCTCAAGGCACACTACACCTACCTCTACAACCCGGGCAACCCCGCAGAGCCGTCCGAACAGCCAGGACAGCTCAGCATCTACGGCATGACCGAGAACGGATTCCAAGGACAGACCATCACCTACCCCGTCTTCCTCGAGAACCCCTCCGACGTGGCCGGCATCATCGTCGACCTGCAGTTCCCTGAGGGATTCACCGTGAACACACAGAACGTGGCGCTCTCCAACCGCGCATCAGGGCACACCATGGCCGTCACCGACCTCGGCAGCAACAACTACCGGTTCAGCCTCACGGGAAGTACGGCTTTCACAGGCGACAACGGCAAGCTCTTCGACGTAAAAGTCACCATCCCCACCACAGCGGAGATGGACACCAGCTACCCCGTCGTACTCACCCACGGCGTGATGATCGGCCTCGACGAGTCGCAGAGCACCATCACCGTGCGCAGCGGAAACATCTTCGTCGAGAAAGTGGCCGAGGACGGACTCTATGCCAGCTTCTCCTACGACAAGCTCCACGGGCGCGTGCTCTTCACCAACCTCTCGTCCGACGTGGCACGCTCCTTCGTGTGGAACTTCGGCGACGGAACCACATCCACCGAGCGCGAACCGCTACACGTCTATCAGGAGCCCGGCACCTATGTCGTGACTCTCGCTGCCACCGGACAGACCGACACCGACGTGGCGGAGATGACCATATTCATCAACGACAGGAGCACCTGGCGCATCGACGGCACCTTCTACCTCGCCGACAAAGTCACTGGCGTGCGCTACTTCACCACCGCGCAGGAACTCTTCCAAGTGATGGCCTCAGTGCCCTTCGACGGCAACGTGGGCCTGCAGGTGATGGCAGGGAAAACCTTCTCCATGGCACTCTCCACAGCCAACATCGAGGCACTGCAGACCATCCAGACCGCACTGGCTGAAGGAGAATACACCCTCAACATCGGAAAGGAAGGCACGGGCAACACACCCATCCTCGCTTTCGGGTCGGCAGGACAGACCATCAATGCCGACGTCGTGCAGCTCTTCACCGACATGGGACAAAGCATGACGTGCGAGAATGTCGACATCCAGCTATGGGGCATCTCCTTCAATCCCGCAGAGTACAGCAAGGAGCACAGCCAGACGGTGGAATCTTTCTGCCCGACCACCGCTGTCGACTTCACACCCATCAGCGACGACCTCACCTTCAAATGGACGCTGACCACGGAGACCGACATGCCCAACGTGCCCACCACCGGCACGGGAAACATCCCCGTCTTCACACCCACCAGCTACGAGGAGGAGAACGTCGAACTCGACTACCACATCATCGCCAAGAACGGCAGCAAGACCTTCTGTGAGTTCGACTACAAATACATCATCACACCCTCGCCCGACCTCGGCACACCCGACCTGCAGCTCTCACCGGCAGAATCGACCGTCACCGAGGGTGGCGAACTGGCGCTCACCATCGCCACCACAAGGCGCTCGAAAAAAGCCGTCACCGTCACTCTCGTGCCCAGCCAGAGCGACATGCTCAACGTGCCCAAGAGCGTGGTCATCCCATCGGGAAGCAATGCCGTCGACGTGAGCATACCCACCATCGACAACGACAGCTACCACGTGGCACAGACCTTCACACTCACCGCCATCAGCGACGGGCACAACGACGCCATGTGCACCATCACCATCAACGACAACGAGCAGCCCATGAACACCAACCAGTGGAAACTGCTCAAACAGTGGTATGCCGCACAGAACGGCTCGGCATGGCGAAACACATGGACCTTCGGCTCCACCGCCGCTGCCACCAACCAGCCCTATGGCGTGACCATGAGCGAAGGACAGGTGACGGGCATCGACCTGAGGAACAACAACCTCACGGGCAACTTCTCGCCCATCATCCTGCAACTGCCGCAGCTGCAAAGCCTCGACCTGAGCAGCAACAGCCTCACGGGCGACTTCGGAGCACTCATCGCTGGCGCTCTGCCCGAGAGCATGGTGCAGCAGCAACTCACCTCGCTCGACATCAGCCACAATGAAATCAAGGGCAACATCGGCGAACTGGGACGCATGTTCCCCAACCTCGTCACACTCAACGCCAGCTACAACCTCATCGAGGATGTCACACCCGCACTGCCCGGGACGCTCACCAACTTCAACGTGAGCCACCAGACCATCACACGCCAGCTGACACTCAGCGACCTCAGCGCAGGGCGCGACCGGTTGGCCGAGGTGGCACCCACCGTCCTGCTCTACCGCCACGGCACCACGCCGACCTACGACAGCGAGTTCAACATGACACTCAACGACGGAGAGGGATGGCAGACCAACCTCAAGGCCGGTCCAGCATGGGCAGTGACCGGAAGCGGACGACGGGTGTGGACGCATGAGAACGGGACAACCGTGGATGCAACAGCCACCAGGGACGGGCACACCGCCACCATCGCCATCGACTTCATCAGCGGCGACACCGACTTCGACTTCCTCACCGACATCGTCGACCTGCAGAAAGACATCAACTTCGCGCTGAACGACAACCAGAACGGGGTGTTCAACTTCATCGCAGCCAACCTCATGGACGACAATGTCATCAACGTGCTCGACATGGTGAGACTCATCAACATCATGCTCGCCAACGGTCCACAGCAGGTCAAGGGCTACACCATCAACGGTGAAGCAACACCCATGCGCCACGCCAACGAGACCGAACCGGTGCTGGCCTCCGTCTTCATCGACAACGGACAGCTCGTGCTTAACAGCCTGAGGCCCGTGGCTGCCATGGACATCGTCATCGAGGCCGACCACCCACGCGACATCAAATGGAAAGCCAACCAGATGACCGTCTCGCGAAAAGACACCAACCACAGCGCACACCTCATCGTCTATTCACTCATGGGCAATGAGATAGAAAGCGGGAGGACTATACTCGCCACCATGGGCGCCGGCAATGCACGCATCGTCAGCGCACAGCTCGTCGAGCGCGACGCCACACGCATCAACACCAGCGTGGGCGAGGACACCGTGACCAACGGCATCAGCGACATCAGCAACGACAGCAATGCTGACGACAACGACGCCTGGTACACCCTCGGCGGCATACGCCTCGACAAGCGCCCGGCACGCCCCGGCGTATACATCCACCACGGACGGCGCACCGTCATCACCACATCAACAATCCAGAAGCCATGACCCGACGAACACTG
>CAMHEL010000063.1 GCA_946184125.1 uncultured Prevotellaceae bacterium | reverse complement strand
ACAAGCTCGACAACTACCGCCGGGGCATCATCCACCAGGTAGCAGAGAACGGATATATCACCGGTACGCTCAATGAGTCGTTCCCTGCCGACCGTCTGACGGACAGGCAGAACTTCATCAGTTTGCTCTACTATTACGGCATGCTCACCATCGGCGATGTTATTGGAGCGAGGCTGAAGCTCATCATCCCCAACAACAACGTGCGCCGTCAATACTACGACTGGCTGATGGAGGAATACCAGAAAATCGCCGCCATCGACACCTCAAGGTTGAGTGAGGCATTCGATGATGCCGCCCTCAACGGTCAGTGGCGGCCGATGCTTGAGGAGATAGCCCGTGCTTACCACGACACCACGAGCGTGCGGCAGTTGATGGAGGGCGAGCGCAACGTCCAGGGCTTCATGAACGCGTACCTCTCGCTCAACCCCTACTACCTGCTGGCTCCCGAGGTGGAGCTGAACCACGGCTACTGCGACTTCTTCCTCATGCCCGACTTCCTCCGCTACCCGATGGTGCGCCACAGCTACATCGTCGAACTGAAATACCTCAAGGTGGACGCCACACCGGCGGAGGCGGAGCGGCAATGGCAGGAAGCGGAGGAGCAGATACGCCGCTACGCCGAGGGGCCGCGCGTGCGCCAGCTCATCGGCGACACCCCGCTCCATCTGCTCATCCTGCAGTTCCGCGGCTATGACATGGAGCGGATGGGCGAAGTGAGGCTTTGAGGAGACTTTAGGAGAGTTGGGCTAAAGTCCTTCTCCGGCATCGGCCCAGTTGCCTCCTGTCCGCTTGGCATTGACCTTGAACCGCTTGCCTTTTGAGTTGACAAACCTACCCGTGATTGACTTACTGGTCAGTTTGATGGTGAAGGTGCCAGTCTTCTTGCCATTGATGTGCTCTTCCCACACCGAGTAGCCATTCAGGTCCTTCACATAGGTGAGTTCTATCCACTCTCCCTTGTTCACCCTGATGGTGGTGTATTGGTAGTTGAAATGAGCACCATCGCCCATGTGGAGGTCCATATAAGAGAATTCCACTTTGTAGGGGCCTATCGATCCGCTATATTCGATGACGCCGCCTTCGGTCTTGGCCGAAATGCCATTTACTGCTACGAGAAGCATCATGGCCATGAGAAAAATCCATTTTTTCATCTCTTTAATCTTTGGGTTTTTAGTTTTTGGGGGTATCATGCCTATCCACGGAGGAGCAGATGGGAACCATGGCGTAACCATTGCTTACGGAGTAGTGGATGAAGCCTTCAGTCGACGGACATACCTCACTGGTGTGGCTTTCGACTTGAGCACATCGGCAAACTGCTGAGGGGTGAGATTGACGGGGCCTCGCATGAACTCCGGCACATTATAGCTTTTCATCAGCTGCCGGTGATAGTCGGGGTCTTCTGACGGCAGTTCAAAAGGCTTTGAGAACACGCCGTTGCCATCGAAATGTGCGATGAAGGGCCGTGTGAACACCCCGTCGTTGCGCCTTGAAGAGAACACCACCCATCGGCCGTTACTCGACCAGGAATGGTAACTCTCGGTATTGTCGGAATTGAGTGCTTCGGCCTCCACTGCCCCACCCCGCTCTGTTTTTTCCGCTGTACCATCGCCTGTCATCGCCTTGAGGTCCATCATCCATAGGTCGGCATCGCGGTGCCAGATATGGAAGCAGCCCCAATCTCCAAGGGTGAACAGCAGCCACCTACCGTCGGGTGAGATACGTGGCAACGTGGCGCTCTTGTCCACAGAAGCGGCATCGAAGACCAATTCACGCTCGCCGAACTGGCGGGTGCTGGGGTCGAATGCCTTGCGGTAGATATTGTATTTCAGTTCGTTGGCACGCATGGTGATTTCCACGGGATCCGCATTATTGTTCTTGTACTCAAAATGTGCACTGCAATAATAAAGGTATTTGCCATCGGGTGCCCAGAAGGGGAAAATCTCCAGTTCATCCTTTCCCTGCTCTACAGTTGCCACCTCATGGTGCTCCACATCATACACCACCAGGTCGCTTTCTGAGTCGAGCACCTCAATCTTGTTGATGTCGGTGGTGTGAAACGCCTGCATGGTCTTGTTGGTGGAATAAGCGATGAGGGGCAGCCACGGATGCCATGCCGGATAAACGCCAGCTGAGAGCAGCGAATCGTTAGCCATGTCCACCTTCTCCACGTTCCCGTCATAGACGATGACCGTACCGCCCATATTCTGACGGGCATGAAACTGCATTCTCCCGGGATGATATTGCTGGTAGCTGTGACAATTGACGCACTGCCCTCCCGCCTCTGTGCTGCACAGCATGTTGTCGACGATGACCTTCTCGTTGTAATTCTCCAGACAGCGCTGGTTGAGGGTCAGTTCCTCGTAAGCCACATAGGAGGGGGAGATGAGTCGGTAACTGAGATAGGAATCGATGCTGTCGGGCGACACGTGTATGGCGAAGGGGTTGAATCTCATCCATTTGCCATCTTTTTTGGCAAACACCTCCACCGTGATGTCCTTTCCTTTGGCTTTTTCGGCGAGTGCCCGCCATTCGTCGTTGTCGGGACACGCCTTTACGCCTCCACACACGATGTCGACGCCCTCAGCCGAATAGCGTACGACGGCCTCGTCCACCTTCAGCCTCAGTTCGAAAGACAGGGGGGCGATGTTGACAGGCACCGTGACGTCGTCGTACTCTGGATAGATTTTAGGCAGCATCTTGATGTCGGAATAGTGCTCGGGCACGGTGGCCTGCCTGCACGACAGGAGCATCAGCAAGGCAAAAGCGGTCATCATCCATTTACTCATTCTCTGGTCTCCTCATGGTTGTGGGATGGTGTCAATAGGCCACCTCCTGGTAATGGTTGAAGAAATAGTCGAAATAATAGGTGTTCTCGAAGCGCTGCCGCATAAAGGGCTTGATGCTTTCGAGCGCCATGCCCTGGTCGCGGTAGCTCTTGAAGTCATCCATAAATGCCCTGCAACTTTCCACCACCTTCTTGTCGAAGGGCATCTTGCTGGCATCGACCGTGGAACTCATGCCGCCATAGAGGCACGCAGCCTGCTGGTAGAGGGTCGGCACTCGCTCTGATTTGTGAAGCTCGGTATACTGATAGAACCGAAGCCAGAAGAGGTTGGGGTCTCGCACAAGCATCGCCGCGATGAGTGCCTGTTCCTGCAACATGGGGTCCTGACTCTCGGTTCCCGCCAAATGCTCGATGAGGAAGCGCTCCGTCTGTGCCTCATCGCCGCTGAGATAATTCTCCTCGCTACGCAGATGGAGGATGGGCAGCATCTCCTCGTCCTCGACGACGAGTCGCGGGTTATGGATATATTCCTCGTAGCGCAAGGCCCACCGACGGTGGAAAAGGGTCTTCTTGAGCGTACTGATGTATTTCTGCGCCGCCTCCATTTCACCGTTAACCAAAGAACATTTGGCCATGAGTTTCAGTTTCTCGACGCTCCATCCATACTCCACGCCATCCTCCATGCACCACCTGTAGCAATAGTTGGGGATGCCGTAATGGTAATAGAGCATCTTTCCGTCCCAGTGCACCAGACTGGGTGTGAACGGCGACTTTGCCGGTTGAGCGCCATTGGGATAGCGATACATCTCCTCGCCTATCGTCCCCTTTCGTGTGAGGGCGATGTTTTTCATCATCCAGATGTCACGGGTAGGCTCTTCCTTGGTTTCACCGGCCAAACGGAGCACACCATCCCAATCCAATTGGTCGACCATGCGGCGCATGGCTATCTCACGGTGGAAATTGCCGTCCTTGTACCAGAAGAGGGCGAGCACTGCTGCCAGCACTATGGTTATCAACCAGTTGGGCCACGCCATCGCTCCCGGTGTCTCTGCCCTTTTGACACGGTAGCAGAAAGCCAAGAGCGTAAGTGTCAGCACGATGACCAATGTTGGGATATGGTATGCGGGGAAACTCTCCTGCCGGAAGCGGAAGATGGGCAATGCCGTCCAATAGACATTCACCATGGGGGTCTGATGATAGCAGAACCGATAGCAGAGCAATGGCACGACTGCGGCGGTCAAGAGTGCTACGAGGGTGTCGACTGTTGACCGCCACTTGCCATAGTCGCTCAAATGCCAGCCGACAACAGCCATGAGCAAAGCGGCCAGCAATGCATAGAACCCCATCAAGGGATAACAGCAGACAATGGCAGCGACGAGGAATACAGTGCGGCACCACCGGGGCAGCACGCGGTAAACCAGAGTGAGCGCCACCGCCGACAGCGTCCCTAAGGTGCCGACAAAGAAGAAGCCCCGCAACTTGAGATAATAAATCCAATAGCCCAGGAACACATCGGCGAGCAAAAGCATGGCGACGGGTATCAGCGCCACCGACATCCAGCGCGAAGAGACATGGAAAGTGCGGTGGACAAGAAAGACCAACAAAGCCCAAAGCAGGCAGAGCACTGACACACCCAAGGTGGGATGATATAGTAGTTGGGTGAGAAAAGCACCTGCCCATGAAAGGAAGCCACCCGGCACCACCATACATTGCTGGAAAAAAAGAGGGGTGTTGAGAAAGAGGTTCTGCTCTTCCACCCGTAACAAGTAATTGTACTCCGCACAAACCAGCACTACACCCATGACCACTATGCACAAATAAGGCCATAGCCACCTCATAAATGATGGCCGTAGGGAGAACCGGTTAAAGACCGACGTTAGTGACTTCATCAGAAACATACTTTCGTTTTACCTGCCGCGAGACGGCTTGCAGTGCGCAAAGATAGCATTTTTTGAGAATATTGCTTTCTGTTTTGCAAATTATTTGGAAAGATAATGTATGTAGTTGAGAAGTTTCATGCGGCTGAGACTGAGGTTGAGAAATACAAAAAATAGGTCGGAAGTCTTGGCCGTATCGTTTATTTTGTAATATCGCAAATAGAGAAAAACAAATGAAAAGCATTGTGCCGTCAAGGGCGAAGAGGAAAATGTGTGGAATACCTTCAATGCCATTGACGTCCGTTCCGCTCATATTGTACCAAAAAAGGGGGGAGTTTCCCAACTCCCCCCCATTCCTAATAACCAACAAAAAAACTACTCTCTGTATGCTGGGTTCTGATAATTCTTCTTTTCTTCATCGCTCATCTCCATTCCGTCGAGCTGTCCCTGTGGGATAGGACGGATGTAGAAGTCTTTTGGAATAGTGCGTTTGAACTCCTGGAGGTCCTTATCGAGGTAGTCGCTTCCGGCGATATGGTAAGTGCTGGAACGCTCGGCCCACTTCTGCGTGCGCACGAGGTCGAACCACCTGTAGCCCTCGCCCCAGAACTCACGGCTGCGCTCATCGAGGATGTAGTCGATGGTGATGGTGGCGGGTGTGGCAGCCAACATCTCTGCAGTATGGTCTACCGATACTGCCACGTTGTCGTTCTGGTTGAAGGTCTGCTTGCCGGCACGGGCACGCAGCACGTTCACCATGTTGTAGGCTACGTCGTTGCGGTTGAGTTTGACGGCAGCTTCTGCAGCGATGAGGTACAACTCAGAGAACTTGGCGATGTTGTAAGGACGTGGGCTGCCACCATTCACCTTGCTTCCCAGACCGCCGTTGTTGTCGGTGCGGTAGATGCCGATTTTCCAGTTGATGGGGTACTTCTTGCGGCTGATGTGGTTGACTGCCACGACGAAGTCAGGACGCCCTGCTATCTCGCCGAAGCCGAGTTTGCCATCAGCACCGGTATAATTGATATTGCCATCCTCGCTCTCGGGCACCCAGCTGAAATACACCTCGTCGGGCAGCACCTGCATGCCGTTGGCACCGATGACGTAAGTATCTTTGCCACCAGCCTTATGCCAGTTGGTGTGATAGCGCAGTGTGAAAGTGGCATCGTAGCGGGAGTCGATAGCCTTGACGTCATCCTCCCAGACGCCACCCTTCATGAAGTTGTCGGCAATGGGAGCCATACGGGTCCAAGGGCGGCCAAGAGCCTGGACAGCCTCACGCTGCACAGGGTTGATGGTGTTGCCAGAAGAACCCTTGGCGGTCATCTCGGTATAGTTCCAAGTCTCCATCCAGTAGGCAAAGTTCTCGGGCGAGCCACCACTACCCCATCCGTAGCCAGCACCGCCGTTACCGTACTTCTCGTTCTCGTCGTGGTCGGCATAGAGCATGATTTCCGAGTTGCGGTCGTTGGTGGCGACATTCACGTCATAGAATGTGGACTGCAGGGCATATGGGCCGGGGTTGTTGATGGCGTCGGTGGCTGTCTGCAGAGCTTTCTGGAAATAACTGTTGGCCTGTCCGGCATCGCGATTGCATTCAGGATAGGTTGGGATGCCGCCGGGGTTCTCGAGCCACCAAGCGTAGGTCAGATAGGCCTTTGAGAGGAACAGACGAGCAAGGTTCTTTGTGGCAGTACCTTTCAGACGTGGGTTGTCGGGCAGGTCGGCTACGGCCTTCTCCAGGTCGGCAAAGATGGCGGCATAGACCTCAGGCACCGTGTTGCGCACGGAGGTACGCACGGTAGAGGTGTTGAACTTCAGTTCGCCAGCTCCAAGGTCGAGGGGAACTCCACCGAAGGTCTGCACAAGGAGGAAGTAGTCGAAGGCACGGAAGAAGTATGCCTCGGCGAGCAGTGATTTGTCGATGCCGGCAGCAGCACCGTTCTCGATAATGCCGTTGGCGGTGTTGATATTGGCGAATGCCGTTCCCCAAAGGAGGTCTGAGCGGCTGGTTGAGGCGTTGAGGTGGCCCACACCCGAGAGGTCGGCATCTTTGAAGTTGCCGTCGGCCGACTGAGCGTAGGTGTATTCATCGGTGCCCGTCTCGCAGTGGTTGAGCCAGTAACCGTTACCATAGAAATAGCGGAGGTGCGCATAGAGAGAGGTCAGACCGCCCTCGATACCCGTCTTCGTGTTGAAGAAAGAGGGGTCGAACTGGCTGCGTGGCTGCTCATCGAGGATATCGGAGCAAGAGGTGAAGTTGGTGAGTCCACAGCACAACAAACCCGCAGCGAGGAAATATTTGATGTTTCTTGTTTTCATATTCTTGTCAATATTAAATGGTCGATTTTCTGTCTTCAATTTCGATTAGAAAGTGACGTTGACACCAAAGAGGAAGTTGCGAGTGGAAGGCGTGTTGTAACCGACGATGGGCATACGGTGCTTTCCGGAATACTCGCCGTAAGCCACTGCCGTGTTCTGGTTGGCCCAAGAGTTGGTCTCTGGGTCGAGTCCGCTCTCGTTGGTGAAGGGCGAGAAGAGCACGAACGGGTTCTGGATAGTGGCATAGAGGCGGAGGCGGCTGATGCCAAGGTCTTTGATTGCCTTCAGCTTGTCGAAGTTGTAGCCAAGGGTGATGGCACGAATTTTCAGATAGCCGGCATCGAAATAGCCGAGGGTGGAGCCATATTTGGGATTGTCGCTGCTCATGGCGCCTCCGGGTTTCGGATATTTGGCACCGGTGTTGTCTTCTGTCCAGTAATCCACGTCGAGCTGTCCACGGCGTCCAGAGAGCATGTTGAGGTAGCCATTCGAGGAGTGGATGGCACTGATGAGTTTACCACCAATCTGGAATGCTCCAATCACTGTCAGGTCGAAATTCTTGTATCCTACGGTGGTGTTGAAACCGCCAAGGAGGTCGGGCTCCATGCTCATAATCTGACGGTCGTCAGCACCGATGGCACGTGTGGGCAGCCCGTTGGCGTCGTAATCGCCGGTATATCTTACCCTGATCATACCGAGGTTGCCACCTGGCTCGAGAATTTCAAGATTGGTCTTGCCGTCAACGGTAACCACGTCGCTCTGGTTCCACAGTCCCAGATACTCATAGTCGTAGATGACATCGATGGGATAGCCTACGAACCAGCGGTTGCCCTCGTCGCGCTTCTCGCCCGATGCGAGTGCCACCAGTTCGTTGCGGTTGGCATAGAGGTTGATGCCTGCCTCCCAGTTCCAACCGTTCTTGTTGTCGAGGATGATGCCATTGAGGGTGAACTCCCAACCCTTGTTCTGGGTCTTACCGATGTTTCCAGTAAAGCTGCTCACACCCGAGGTGGAAGGCATGGTTACATCAAGCAGGATGTCGTTGGTCTTCTGGATGTAGTATTCCAGCGAACCGTAGAGCCGTCCGCTGAAGAGCGAGAAGTCGAGACCGAAGTTCCAGGTCTTGGAGTACTCCCATCCCAGTTCGGTGTTGGGCAGTGCGTTGACATAGTAGCCAGCCTTGTAAGTGTCGCCGAAGTTGTAGTTTCGCACGGCGAGACTACCGAGTGTGGAGTAAGGATTGATGCTCTGGTTGGAGGTCTCACCATAACCGACGCGGAATTTGAGGTTGTCGACCCATGTGATAGGCTCCATGAAGCTCTCGCGTGAGATGTTCCATCCTGCACTGACTGCGGGATAAGTGTGCCACTGATGGCCTTTTGCGAGGCGCGAGGAAGCATCGGAGCGGATGGCTGCAGAGAGCATGTATTTGTTGTCGTAGGAATACATCACACGACCCATCCACGACATGAGTCCACTCTGCCAGTAGCTGTAGTTGTTGAGGTTGACCTCACCAACGGCCTTGTCGAGTGCATAGTACTGGAAGTAGTCGGCGGGGATGTCCTGAGCCGAGGCACCCGTTGACTCGTAGGTGGTCTGCTCGGCGGAGTACATACCCACGACATTGACGTTGTGCTTCTCAGCAAAGGTGCGGTCGTAGGTGACGAGGTTCTCCACCACCCAGTTGCGGGTCTGGTTTTCCGAGATGCCACCGCCGTTGACTGCATTCTCATCCTTGTTGTTCACACCCGTACCGGTGAAGTTGCCACCCTTCGAGGAGCGGAAGTTCAGACCGACATTGATGCGGTAGCTCAGTCCTTCAATCCATGGGCATTTCACCTCACCGAAGAGGGTGTTGTAGGTACCGATGCCCTTGTTCTCGTTGAGCCAGATGTCCTTGTCTCTCTCCACGGTCTCCTTGGTGACGACAGACTGGTCGTCGGCAGGGAGGGTGACGAAGCGCTTGAGGTTGCCGTCTTTGTCATAGGGGCTGGCGAGCGGGCTCTTGCTCAGTACGCCATACATGTCGTTGACGCCCTGGGTGAGGCGGTAGCTGGTGGTGGTGCTCAGTCCGAAGCGGAAATATTTGCCCACCATCTGGTCGAAGTTACCACGGATGGAGATACGGTCGTACTCCTGAGTGGGAACGGGCGACTCGTCGTGGTAGTAACCGGCTCCGAAGCTGTAACTGCCGCCATTGGTGCCGCCAGCCACGGTGACATCGTGGTTGTGACTCACGCCAGTCTGATAATAGAGGTCCTGCCAGTCGGTGTTGGTGTTGTCGTCCTCGTCAAGGGAGTTCTTATACATACCTGCATACGCACGGAACTTTTTGTAGGTAGGTCCATCCATCATGGGATATTTGTGGAAGACCTTCTTGAAGCTGACATAGCCGTTATACGACACTTTGGCGGGAGCACCCTGGTTGCCCTTCGTGGTGGTGATGATAATCACACCGTTGGCACCACGAGAGCCGTAGATGGCTGTAGCGGAAGCGTCCTTGAGGATGTCCATCGACTTGATGTCGGCGGGGTTGATGTCGGAGAGCTGGCCCATGAAGGGTATTCCATCGAGCACGATGAGCGGGTCGTTGGATGCACTCAGCGAGCGCTGTCCACGGATGCGTATCTGCATCTCTGCACCCGGCTGGGTGGAGGTCTGCGTCATCAGCACACCGGCGACACGTCCCTGGAGGGCCTGGGCGGCGTTGGTGGCGGCTATCTGGTTGAGCTTCTCGCCATTGACATTTGCCACGGAACCGGTGACGGCCTCACGGCGCTGTGTGCCGTAGCCGATGACAACCACCTCGTTCAGGTTGCCGCCCTCAGCCTCAAGCACGATGTTCAGATTACTCTGGTTGCCTACCCTGATTTCCTGGGTGACATATCCCACGTAGGAGATGACAAGAGTGGCTCCAGGGTTCACGTTGATGGTGAAACCGCCGTTGAAATCGGTCACCACACCATTCGACGTTCCCTTTTCCATCACAGTAGCACCGATGAGTGCGCCCTCGGCATCGCTCACCTGCCCTGTCACTTTCCTCGATTGCTGCACTTCGTCGGAAGAGTTGGTTCCGCCAGGAGCTGCAACGGCTTGTTGGGTACTAAACAACCCCAAAAGGGAGCAAAGACCCATCAAGCAGATGGTTTTTCTCAAGTTTACATGCATAATAATTAGGTTTTGGTAAAATTTATGATAATATGTCGAGATTTCGAAAATAAAAGTGCGATAAGAAAAAATTTGACGGCGCAAAATTAAAATAATATGAAATATGCCAACAAAAAAAATGTTGCAACATCATTAAAAAATGTTTCATCCAAAAAATATCATTGAAAATCAAAAACTGAAGGAAGAAAAAGCCTAACCACGGAATGGATGACAATGAACGTGAAATATGGACTTGCACTACGCCAACCACATCTTTCTTTACGAATCCTATCAATTAAGCATACCTGTTAAAACATTTTTATGGTAAAAGGTAGCGTATGAAACAAGAATTGTGTAATTTTGCCGAAAATACAGCCATGGATATGAAACTGCTCATTTTCGACTTCGACGGTACGCTTGGCGACACCAACCGCAATATCGTGACCACAATGCAGATGACCATCGCCGAAATGCATCTTCCCGAGCGCAGCGATGCCCAATGCTCATCCACCATCGGCTTGCCCCTGGCAGGCTGTTTTGCGGCTCTATTCCCCGGCATGGATGAAAGCGTTTACCTGAAATGTGCCGAGACCTACCGCAGGATTTTCGCCGACAACCTCCGTCACATCACCCCACAGCCCTTTCCTCATGTCAAGGAGACGCTGAAGTCACTGAGCGAACAAGGTGTCGTGCTCACCATCGCTTCGTCGCGCTCGCATGCCTCTCTCGTGGAACTGATTCACGGCATGGGCATCTCCAGCTATTTCTCCTTCCTGATAGGAGCAGATGACGTGGAGCATGCCAAGCCCGAACCCGAGCCAGTGCTCAACATTCTTGCTGCCACTCATACCGACGCGCGCGACACACTTGTCGTGGGCGACATGGCAGTGGATATTCTCATGGGCGCACGGGCAGGTGCCCTGACATGCGGTGTGACATGGGGCAATGGCAGCCGGCACGAACTGGAACAAGCTGGCGCCGACTACATCATTGAAAGTATTGACGAACTGGAGAATCTGATAGTTTAGGTGACTACTTATTCCGACGACATGGCCCCACCTTATCAGAATCGATAAGAAACAGCGGCCATCAAGTTCCTTCCACGCTGGAAATGGGGTGCATGATGATTATTCGGGCCACAGATATAAAAAACGGTGTCGAAGATGTTCTCGCAGTCTAAGGAGATTTGCAGACGCTGATTGTACATGTATTTCGCACCAACATCGAAGAGCAATTTCCCATCTACAAAAAAGTCATCCTCTTCTTCAAATGAGTAATTCAGTCGCTTGCCTATATATTTCGAATGGCCATATATCTTTATTTCATGTTGCCCTTGCTGCAGCGCCTTCCATGCGCCATGAAGATTGAACGTGAAATGTGGTACATTGCAAACCATTTCTTTTATGTTATCATAATAATAATGATCCGAACTGATGTCTTTGCAGTAATAGAGTGAGAGGTATGCCGACAGCCGTTTGTGTGCATAATTGACAGTACCCTCGAAGCCTGCATTTCTAAGTGTCCCTCCATTCAAGAGTTCTTTAGCACGTCTTTCCTGCCAACACAGCAAATTGTCATATTTGTTGTAGAAGATGTTGGCCTCATAACTGATATGCAGGGGAGAGATGGTTCCCATGGCAGTAAGCTGCATAGCCGACAAATGCTGGGGGTCAAAATTAGGAAAGCTAAACTTTGAAATGTAGCGATAGTAAAAGGAAAGGTCGGCGAAGGCCTCAGAAAACGACAGTTTGAGGCTGAAACGGTCATTTGGAACAAACATCAGAGCGAGTCGTGGCGAGAAGGTCTTGACCACTTTCTCGTCCTGTCGGTATTTGAGGTCAAATCGCAGTCCACCATTCAGGATGAGTTTTGGCATAAAATAATGCTTGTCTTGAACGAAGAAGGAAAGGATTTTTTCCTTGCCATAGTGGAAGAGGTCGTCATAGGCGAGTTCTCCACTATCGATGCGCCCATCCTTTCTTCCCCACAACCTGTTTGCCGACTTTAGCGAGAAAACCTCAAATTGATCACCGACGAGGATGTTTCCCTTCATATTTCCAAGCGTATAATCGGTGGAAGCTTTCATACTCCCTCCCATTGTATGCTCTTTATAAAAGCTGAAATCAATCTGCCCCGTTTCCTCAGTAACAGTATATTTATAATGACCTCTTTCATCAAGAATGATTTGACCTTCGTCGTCAATTTCCGCAAGCTCACTTACAATCGAATCGGTTATCACCTCGTAATTGAAAATGTCGTACCAGTCGCTGTAGACTGAGGCATTGAGGTAAAACCGGCCTAACTGCCTGCTATATGCAATCTCTGCATGCGTCGATTCGGAGCCTTTTCCCGGTTTGACACCATTAATAGCGTAATAGCTTTGGTATTCATAGCCGCAATAAGAAGAGCATTGCCTTTGCACCTTTTTGACATTCTTTTTGCTGAACATCAAATCGAAGCCCTTGTATTTGAAAGTAAAACCGACATCATAAGCCGGTGTATCCTTGTATCCTGAAATATACAAATTGTCGGAACCCAAATAAGTTCTCCTGAAGGTGCCGTAATCTTCAAGCGCCGAGAGATAATCCTTCAGGTATCCCTCTCCATCGCCAAAATGCCGTATCTGTCCGTCGGAATTGTAAATCGATGCCCACGCGAAGATATCGGCATCCAAGAACTGTGTTCCCGCCGTGAGGTCGGCTTTGTGGGTGTTGAATGTGGCATACCCGTATTTGGCTTTCACGCCATCCAGGTCCCTTCCGCTTTTGGTGATGATATTGACCACAGCCGACAGGGCGACATTTCCATAAAGCGAAGAAGCGGGGCCCCTCAAGACCTCGATATGGTCGATTTTCTCGGTGCTGATTGAATAATCCAACGAACCGCTATTTTCAAATCGCGTATTCAGGCGGTGGCCGTTCTCCATCACAAGGATGAATTCCTGGGCGTCGGCATAAGCGCTGTGGGTCATCATGTTCACACCTTCGTATAAGCTAAGCACTTCTTCCATGCCCGGGACATAGGCGGCCAGTATCTGGTTCAGGTTCTTGTTGTAGCCCATTTCCTCTATCATCTCTGCAGTGATGATGGTGATGGGAACAGGAGCCTCATTGACGCTCTCACTCTGGCTTGAGGCGGTGGTGATGGAGGTGCCCATGCCTTCCTTGAGTTGGTTGACAAGTTCCTGGAAGCGTGCAGGGTCTTCAGCCGAGTTGTAATAATTATTCAGCTTGACCAACTTTTCTGCATAACATCGCGCCTCATCGTCGCGGTCCTCACTAAGATAGCAGAGGGCCAGGAGTCGATACGCGCTCTGTTTGAGATTGCCCTCAAAGTCATCCAGATGGCCCTGAAGAAGTTGGATGGCCTGATCAATGCGGCCTATTCCGTATTCACTCTCGGCTTGCTGATAGATTTGCCGCGAGGTGTTCTCCTGGGCATGGGCACAAAGAGCCGACAGGCAGAGAACTGTGGATATGAACAAGTGCAGTATCTTTCTCATTTCCTCAGTGGTATGGTGAACATGAAAGTGGTGCCTTCGCCCTCGGTGGATTCAAAAGTTATCGTTCCTCCATGCTTGTTCTCTATGATGTCGCGTGTGATGCCCAGGCCGAGTCCTGTGCCCTGGCCGATGGGCTTGGTGGTGAAGAAATTCTCGAACAGCCGCTGTTTCACTTCCTCTGTCATGCCCTCTCCATTGTCGGCTATGCTGATGACGAGTTTTCCGTCCTCTGTCTTGACGACGACCGACACTTCCGGACAATAGTCGCCGTCTGCCTCTTGTTGCTTTTTCCACACGGCATAGCAGGCATTGTTCATCACATTGAGCACAGCACGGCTCAAGTCCTGTGGGATGACCATTATCAGAGGAAGCCCTTCCTCATACTGCTCATGAATGCTGATATTGAAGCCTTTGATGTTGGCACGCATGGCATGATACGAGAGCCAGACATACTCTTTGACCATCTTGCAAACATCGGTGGGTATGAACATGTTCGCCTTTCCCCTCGACACCATCAGGATGCCCTGTATGATACTGATGGCGCGCTCTCCATGGTCTACGATTTTCGCCATGTTATCACGCAGGTCGGCTATGATGTCGCCGACTTCCTCGCGGTCGTCTTCCGACAACTTGTCCTCGTTGTCGTCCACGATGTCTGTCAGGTCGCGTAGCAACTTGTCCGACAGTTTGCTGAAGTTGATGACAAAGTTCAGCGGATTCTGTATCTCATGTGCTATACCTGCACTGAGCATACCCAGCGATGCCAATTTCTCCTGCTGCTGTAATTGTTGTTTGAGCTGCTCTATCTGGTCCATAATGCTAAGCTTTTCTTACTGGTAACGTGATGATAAACTCGCTGTATTCGTCTTTGACGGACTTTACAATAATGTCTCCTCCATGATTTTGTATAATCTCCCGGCTCAGGTACAGCCCCACTCCAGCCGCCTCTCCTGTTGTCTTGGTGGTGAAGAATGGGTCGAAGATTTTTTCGAGTATCGTTTCCTCGATACCGACGCCATTGTCGTGTATGCCGACCTGTATGTTGGTGCCCTGTTGTGTGATGTGCAGTCCTATTTCAGGCTTGTACTCGCCGCCCGGCTGCTTCTGTGCCTTCTTGACCACGGCATAAACGGCATTAGCCAGCAGACTCATGATGGTCTTGCTCAACTGGTCGGCATTTCCATTGATGGGCAGACTGCCACTGGTGTCGCTGAAGACGATATTGATGCCGTATTTGCCGATTTCCTCCTTGTAATACTCTCGCAGCCTCACCTTGTCGTGACGTATGACCTCCATGAGATCCATGGCAACGATACCTCCCGAGCGGTCTTTCAGCATCTCTTCCATTGCCTTCAGCGTTCGGGTGGTGTTCTGTCCGTGCTCCCCCACTTTCTGCAGGTTGCCCTCGAGCATGTCAAGCACATCCATCGTGTCTTCGTAGTTCTCCTCATCCATATTCTCCTTCTCATCCTCGATATTGGCCTTGGCATCTTTCACAAGTCCCTCCGAGAGCTTTGCGAAATTGATGATGTAATTCAGGGGATTGAGGATGCGGTCGATGAGGCCCTGTGTCAGTTTTCCAGCCGTAGCCATCTTCTCCAGCCTGACGACTTCTGCCGAGCGTTCCCTGACAATCTTCTCCAGTCTGACCTTCTCTGCCTCCAACCGGCGCAGACGCAGTCGGAAGAAGAAGAATACCAGTGCCACAAGCAGCAGCAGGTAGAGCAAGTTCATGTACCATCTGTAGTAGAATGGTGGGGTGATTTGGAAATCGATACTCTTGATGTCGGTGACACGGTTGAGCACGTCGCGGGCTTGGACGTAGAAGGTGTGGCTCCCGAATGTGAGGTTGGAAAATCTCGCGGAGGTGTTGGGGCTCCATTCGCTCCAGCTTCCATCGTTCAGTCGGTAGCGGTACATCGTCTCGCCTGCTATGGCGGGGTAGTCGAGCGAGAAGGTGAAGACCAGGTCGTTCTCGTTGCTTTTCAGTTTGGGCAACTTCTTGGGCATTTCTCCAAAACCGCCCAATAATATGCTGTCGGTGCCCAACTTGACGGTCCGTATGAATAGTTTCGGATAGCCTTCGACTGTAGGGTCGTACACCTGCGTGTTGATGACGGTCAAGCCATTGTCGCTTCCCAGCCAGATTTCGTTGCCGCGTGTGTAGATGGTGCGCAAGGCTATTTCCTTGATGGGAAACAGCAGTTTGTACATGTCGTTGAGTTTTTTCCCATCCTTCCACCTATACAGGTTTCTACCTTCGCTATCGGTCAGCCAGACGATGCCGTCGCTGCCAAGGTGTGACACGAGTGGGTAGGGAATGAGGGTGGTGTCTTCGGCACTGATGATGTATGCCTTTCTGGCACTCATCACGATAGTCTGCATGTTCTCTGCCTTTCCCTTGTTTTTGTAAAGTCTGAAGGTACGGTCGCCTGCCCTCTTCATCCACACCACTCCATAAAGGCTCTGAGTCCAGATGGTTCCCTCGTTGTCTTTTTCGATTTTCATGACATTCTCCATGTGGCACAATTTCCTCCGGCCTTGACCGTTGGCCTGCATCAGGTAGATGCCGTCTAATTCGCCACTGTAGATGTTTGACCCCTCTTCGAGCAGCGACATGGAAGTGGCAGTGGTCAACTGCCGCACGGTGCCGTTGGGTGAGATGCGGAAGATGCCTTCGGCCGTTGCGGCAAGAATTCCGTCACCACTCTTTTTCATCTGCCAGCAAGTGTGCGACACGCCAGGGACAGCCACAAACCGGTATCCTTCCTGACGGAACAGACCATCGTCGGTGCCAGCATAAATTCTGCCATTGATGGACTCGATGGTCAACACAACACCTTGAACCCCCTCGTAGGTGGAGAACCGGGTGATTGCCGTCGGTATATGTATGACGAAAATGCCCTTGCTTGTAGCCCCCCAGAGATGCCCCCGGCCGTCGTATTTGGTGTAAGCCACGATGTCGGAACAAAGTCCGTTGGCATTGTTGATGGAATATTGCGTATGGTTTTTCTCATCCACTATGGTGATGCCTGCATTTTTCCTCACAATAGCCTTGATGCCGTTCCCCAGGGTCTCCACCTTGACGGTGTCGTCTCTCACCACGTCTTTCTCCCCACTCTCGAGGGCTTCCACGTCCACGACATCGAGTACCCCCATTTTGCCGGCTTCCTTATCGACAACCTTTTTGACCGTCAACTTGTCATTGGCGACGCGGTAAATCGTGGTGTTGCCGGCAAAAAAGAGGAGTTCGCCATCACGTTCATAAATCTCCTTCACCTCGCCGCGGAAGGAATTGGGCGGTGCTATTCGCTTCAGTTCGATGTCGCCATTGGCTTTTCTCACCACTTTCCCAAAATAGTTGTAGCCACCCACCCAGATGGTATTGTCCGATGCCCTGAAAACCACAGTGATGCGAGAGATGCCTGGAGCGTGTATCAAGCGCCATTCCGCATAGTCATAGTACAGCAATCCCTCGAAATTGGCCACAAACACATTGCCATTCTCGTCGGTCTCGATATCGTAGTTGATGTTGTTGGCATGATAATCCTCGGCTGTGAAATTGCGGACGAAGGGGATACCTTGCCCATAAGTCATGGCGAAAGCCATCAGAGCCGCCGCCAAGGCGAACAGTCTTCTCATGGTGCCACCTCCTTTCCCGGCAGGCCAATGAAGGGCTCATAGGGCACGTCCTGACCGATGTAGAAGTTCCATTCGTCAGGGGTCAGGTTGCGTTTGAGTTTTTTCCTGATGGTCTCCACCATGGCTGGAACAGAGATGTTGACATAAATCAGGTTGCCTTTGACATCTCCCATCCAGAAGGTGTTCTTCGACGCCTCATAGGTGAAGTGCATAATCCAGTTGCCGGTTTCGACCATGGTCATGGGCACCACTTTTTCCTGGTCGGCTATCCACAGGTTCATGGTGCCGTCATAACTGGCTGAGAAGAGCCGGCGGCCGTTAAACTTCATTTTTGAGATGCGCGAACGGTGTGCGACGAGCTTCTGCCTGTTGCCGGTTTTGTCGAACAGCCAGATTGTTCCATCGGCCATGCCGTAAGCTTCAAATCCTGTGTTATTCGATTTGCAGAAGGCTGTTACCCTCCCGTCGACGGGCACTTTCTCGGTGCTGAAACTATCAAGCCCCTTCACCAAGTGCATCATGCCTTTGTCGTCGAAAAGCACTGGGAAGTTATCCTTGCGCCCCCCCAAGACGACTCTGAAAGGCAGCTGTTTCGTGTCAGCGACGACCTTTCGTTTCAAATTGATGATAGCGAGGGCTTTCTCGCCTATCACCAGCACGCTTTTGTCGCTGAGGTTATGAAGCCTGAACGGATTTTCCACATTGTCGAGCTCGAGGGTTTTGATGGTCTTGAGGTCTTTATCGATGATGACCAGATGCCCGGTGCGGCTGACGGCATAAATGCTTCCTGTCGTGCTGTCGATGATTACGTCGCGGAAATCGTACTGGCTGTTTTTGAATAACACATTGGATTTCAGCTTGTTATCCTGTCTCTCACTCAGGATGATTTCGCCATAATTGCTCACAGACACGAGTTTGTCGTTCTGACCAGGAAAGCATTCCATATTCATCACGGCACCTATGTGCTCCGTCCACGTCATCTTGCTCTGACTCAACTCGATGAGCGCCTGGAAGACGGTGGGGTTGTAAATATCGCCTTTATAGCGCGAGGTGTAGAGATAGGAGGCATAACCCAGGAGGTTGGCTATCTCGTCGTTGCCTGTCTGCGACTGAATGGTGGATATGGACCCCAGTGAGCGCGCGAGTGCGATGTAGCTCAGCGTGTCGGCCTTCCGTTTTGAGAACTCCGCCTGAATGCGCTGATGTTCGGCCATCTTTCTCTGGTCTTCAGCCAGTACCCTTTGGCTCTCAGCCAATTTCCTCTGGTCTTCAGCCACTGCCGATGCTTCCAGGGCCTTTTTCTCTGATGCCACGGCATTGCGCTCTGCCTCGAGGGCATTCAGCCTCTCTGCCTCGGAGCGCTGGCGCATCTCGTTGGCCACACGGGTCTGAAGGAGGGCCTCCTCGCGTTTCTCGTCAGAGAGTTCCCGCTGCTCGTTGGCGATGTCCTCCATCTGGGCACTGATGCTCCTGTCCACAGCCGACCGCTGCACCTTCTTCTTCATCTCGCCAATCTGAGCCTCAAGTCTTTCCACCTTCTTGTGCTCCGATTGCCATCCGATGAAGCCTGTTGCAGCGACAACTGCCAGCAGCACACCTGTGCACGTCCCTATGATTAGCTTCCTGTCCACGCCTCGAAAAAATAGGTGCGTTCTATATTCTGCCCCCTACCTACAACCTCTTGATGGCAAGGAGCGTGATATCGTCGCTCTGGTCCTCATCGCCTTCAAAGGCTTTCACATCGGCTTTCAAGATGTCTACCATCTGCTGGCAATTTGCCGAGTGGCTCTTTTTCAGCAATGCCTCCAACCGCTCATCACCATACTCCACATATTCGTTATTGGTGGCTTCGGTCACGCCGTCGGTGTAAAGCAGCAGCATGTCGCCAGGCTGCAAGAAGAATGTCTCTTCAGTGAAATGGAAGCCTTCCATGATACCGGCAATGATGTTGTCGGAATAGGGCAGCCTGTCGACGGTGCCATCAGCCTTGATGATGTAAGGAGGGTTGTGTCCGGCATTGGTGTAGGTCACCTCGCCTGTCCTGATGTTGTAAATGCCATAGAAAATGGTGACGAACATGCTGTTGACCGATTCCTCCACCAACAGGTTATTGGAGTAGGAGATACACTCCGAGGGTTTCACGCCTTTGATGCCTGTTGCACGGATAAGGGTGCGGCTGACGGCCATGAAGATGGCGGCGGGCACCCCCTTCCCACTGACATCGGCGACGACAAAACCGATGCGGTCGCCGTCGATGCGGAAAAAGTCGTAGAAGTCGCCGCCTACCTCCTTGGCGGCATTCATCGATGCCGCAATGTCGAGAAAACGTGCTTCCTCGGGGAAGGGAGGGAAAATCCTCGGCAGTATGGCATGCTGGATTTCCCTTGCCACGGCAAGGTCGCCCTTGATGGCTTCCAACTGGGTATGCTCCTGCTGCATCGCCTTGATATAAGTGATTTGCTGGATGGCTTTCTCGATGGTCAAGCTGAGGTCTTCGAGGTCGATGGGCTTCGTGGCGAAGTCGAAGGCACCATTGTTCATCGCCTGGCGGATATTGCCCATGTCGCCGTAGGCCGACACCATAATGCACTTCAAGGCAGGGTTCTGCATCTCGTTGATTTTAGTCAACAGAGACAGACCGTCCATCTCGGGCATGTTGATATCGCTCAGGATGATGTCGAAGTCCTTTTCCTTGAGAAGCATCGTGAGGGCTTCCAACCCATTATGGGCGAACCGGAACTCGTACTCTCCTTTTCTGATTTTACGTCTGAAGTATTGTGTCAACAACAGTTCGAGGTCAAGCTCATCGTCAACACTGAGTATCTTTACTGCCATTTCCTTAAGGTGTGTTCGGTTATTTCTGTTTTTTTCTTTTCAGCTTGCGAAAATAAGGAAAAAAAACAAGAATACCCACAAAGAAGGAAAAGAATTGTAAAAAAAGAGCTTCTTTTTTTGCTGAGGGGTGGTGAATTGCCCCTACATCATCAATATGCCCGCCTAAAATCCCAGAAAATCTTTCAGACCTTTTCTCCCTCTCAGGTCATCTGCAGTGAACCCATAATGCGATGCTGCCGCAAGGGTGACAACACGCTCAAGGAAGTCATCGTATGAAAGGGCGAACCACTCCTTGGGTATTTCCACACAGATGGTTCCTCCACCATAATGGCTGCCTTCATCCCATGCCTCGTCAAGTTCGGCTTCATACGTCCCGTCGGACTTCTTGTTGATACAGTACCACGATGCCCATTCTTCCATACCCTCGATATACCGCCCTTCGTAATGAGGGGCAGAATGTGGTTTGGGGGAATAAGTGGCAGCGCCCTTACTCGCATCCCTGCGATAAATCATGAATTTCTCTACGATATGCGATTCTATCTTGTCCTTTTTCATTACAAAACCAAGTTTGAGGGTTTGACAGATTCAAAATACTTTTTTTCAATATTGCACAGCCGTCGGTGGCCTCCCTGCAGCTGTTCAAGGCATAGGCAAGCGAGAGGGTTATTGATTTCGCACCTAACAACTTCTACTGACTGCTTTTTTCCTTTTACTGCATAATTGGCTGCAAAATTACACAAATTGTGCGAAAAAAACAGCCCGCATCCAGACCTATTTTGCGACATCATTACATCATCCGATATGCTCGTTGTTCAAATTTTTGTTTTTTTTGAAGTATTGATGTAATAATTTCAAGAGGAATCGGTCATATAAGCAGATATGACAGACAGAGAACTTGCCAACAAAGTATTGCGCGACAATGACCAGCGCTGCTTCGCTGAGATTGTAAGACGCTATTCGGGAATGGTCTTCTCGAAGACATTGTCGGTTGTGCGGCGCGAGGAACTCGCCAAAGAAGTGACCCAGCAGACTTTCATCCGAGCCTACGAGCGGTTGGCTTACTGGCGCAACGACTCGCTTGGCCCGTGGCTCGTGACCATAGCCATACACACGGCTCTCGATGAACTGGAGCGCGAGCGCAAAACACGGGGGAGCAACATTCCCTCTTCCACCGCTTCTGAGTATGATGCTGAGCATGAGGCCCTCCTGCAGCGCATGGAGAAGGCAGTCGACACCCTTCCTGAGCAAGACCGCCAACTCATCCGCCTGCACTATTACCAGCAAGTCAAGACAGAAGAGATTGCCAGGCAGACAGGACTCTCGCAGTCGAACGTCCTTGTGCGTCTTCATCGCGTCCGCGATAAGTTGAGGAAGATGATGTCATCGGAAAAGAATTAGAAAATTGCTTACATCATTCAACGAAAAATTATGGAAAAAGATATCAATAATATGCTTACCGACGAGCAGTTCGACGACCTTATCCAGCAGTCGTTTGCTCGCCAACAGACCATTGATGAGATCAATGTGGCCGTGATGAGCCAACTGCGTCGGGCCACCCGCCGACACAGGCTTCTGCAATGGGGAAGGATGGTCGTTTTCGCCTTCGGCCTTCCACTGTTGTTGTTCTTGTTCGGTTGGCTCCTGTGGATGTCCGTCAGCCAGCAGGAGGCTCCTCAGTTCTCCATCTTCCATTTCCAGGTGTCCGTCTTCGCATGCCTGCTGATTCTTGCCTTTGGCCTGCTGACGGGT
>CAMHEL010000062.1 GCA_946184125.1 uncultured Prevotellaceae bacterium | reverse complement strand
GAAGGAGCATAGCGGGCTATGTGACTGAGGATGAGAGGAAAATATGCGCCAAAGAAACATAAAAGACTATGCAACACCTACAAGAATGATAGTAACAGATAATTTTGTTTACCTACTTAACAAAAAGGACACACCTTACAATTATTACTCCATTTACTCTGTCATGAGCAAGCAAATTCTCCTTATCAACGACATAGCGGGATATGGCAAGGTGGCCACGGCGGCCATGCTGCCCATCCTCTCCTATATGGGCCTTCCGGTCTACAACCTCCCCACGGCACTGGTGTCGAACACGCTTGACTACGGGAAGTTCAACATCCTCGACACGACCGACTACATCACCGGCGTCTTCCCCGTATGGAAGGAGCTGGGGTTCCACTTCGATGCCATCGCCACGGGGTTCATCGCATCCGAGCGTCAAGCACGCATCGTGTCGGAATACTGCCAAGAGCAGGCTGCAGGTGGCACCACCATCTTCGTCGACCCCATCATGGGCGACGAGGGCAAATTGTACAACGGCGTGACGTCCGACACCATCAAAAGCATGACAGAGATGATTTCCGTGGCACATCTCACCTATCCCAACTACACCGAAGCGTGCTACCTCACTGGCACACCCTATCATAGCGAGGGCATCGGTGAAGACGAGGCACGCAGCATCATCGATGTGCTGCGCCGCATAGGGGCGAAATCGGTGCTGGTGACCAGCATGCTGGTGGATGGGGAGCACTGTGTGATGGGCTACAACCACTTCACCGACTCTTACCTGCGCCTGCCTTACGACGAGATACCGGTGCATTTCCCGGGCACGGGCGATATCTTCTCGGCAGTGCTCATCGGTCACCTCCTCAAGGGTGAGTCTCTTGTAAACAGCACACGCTTTGCCATGGATGCCGTGGCGCGCCTCATCGAGCTCAACAAGGACAACGCCGACAAAAACCGAGGCATACCGCTTGAGAATTACCTGGAGGTGATTACTCCGAACAGTTGATTTTTGGGGGGAGTTTTGGAGTTTAGGCCTTAGCCTGATTATTCACGGCTTGCACCTTTCTGCTGCGGTGGAACCGCAGCATACGGAGAACGCGAAGACGAAAGGCTTAATGGTGGATAGTGCATAGTTGCGATGACATCGCAACAAACTGAACAAGCGAAAATTAATCTTCAATTTTCAATTTTCAATCTTCAATTTTCAATCTTCAATCTTCAATCTTCAATTTTCAATCTTCAATCGGCGTAGCCGGGATCAATTTTTAATCTTCACCAGCCTTAGGATTTGCTTTTCGGAGGCATGGGGAAGCAGCTTGGTGAAATGAGCGTAGAGGCGCTCGAAGGACTCAGCAGGGGTGCGCTGACACTGGCAAAGCTCTTTCCCATACAACTGCTCGGGTGTGGAGAGCAACGACCATCCCCACCCATATTCGTGGCCATGCTTGTCGACAGGATAGACAAAATCCTCGGTCACCACATGGCAACCCATCTGCAGCCGAGTCACATAGCCATCAAACTTACCCCGCATGCCCTGACCAGTGAAGCCACAGGCAGAGCGCAAATCCCGGGTAATCATGCTGCCATTCTCGTAGAGGGTGTGGAGGATGGCTTCCTCGATGGAGCCAACCTCGGGCAATGGATAAATGCTACGCCGGTAATTGTAGAAATCGGGCCACCATGCCCGACTGACAAAACCTGCTTTCTTGTCGAAAAACTTCCCATAGACAAAGTGCCCCTCGGTCACTATCTCTCCTTTCCACTTCCATAGTGGCCAGTCCCAACCACCATCGGGCAACAACACATAGCGGCATTCGGCACTCACCACCTCTTCGGCGGAGTAACCTGGTATGCCACTACTGAGCAGGGGAAGAAAACCGACCTGCTCTATCAGTTCCATCAGCTGGGAACAATTGTATATCTCTTGGTGTTTCATATCTTTCTTTTAGGAGTTTTTAGGATTCACGGTTCCCGACTTTTTGCGACGAAACCTCAGTATACGAAGAACGTGATGCTTGATTACCTGTCGCTGCGATTTAGAACTCTGGCGGTGCGGTGAAAGTCATGACTTGATGGGTGACGGGGTGCTCGAAGGTTAGCTTCTCGGCATGCAGGAAGAGACGCTCGCCGGGTGTGCCATAGAGCATGTCGCCAAGGATAGGCGTGGCCAGTCCATTGGCATGGGCGCAATGCACCCGCAGCTGGTGTGTCCGCCCGGTATGCGGGATGAGCCTGACACGTTCATCGCCGGTCATCTCATAATAGGTGACGGCAGGCTTTCCTCTCTCGCTGTCGACATGCTGCCGGGGCCGGTCGAGCGGGTCGGCGGCGAGTGGCAGACTGATGGTGCCTTGCCGCGGGATGCCTGGCGGCAGCGGCCGTTGCAGCAGCGCCACATATTCTTTCTTGACAGTGCGGTGGGCGAACTGCGCCTGCAGCAGTTGGTGCGCACGTCGTGTCTTTGCCACCACCATGAGTCCCGACGTGGCCATGTCGAGACGGTGAACCACCAGGGGACCTTCGGCATTGGGGCACCGTGCCTTCACAAAGTCGTAAACCGAAGGTGCTCCCGTCTTGCCGGGAACCGCCAGCATGCCGGCGGGCTTGCACAGCACCATCAGGCTCTCGTCCTCATAGCATATTTCGGGCTGCAGGTCTGCCGGTTGCTCGTATGGGTTGTCCTCCACCTCGAGCCCCGTGAGCATGTGCCTCAGTATGGGAAGGCATTTCCCACGGCAGGCGGGATAGAACTGCAGGTGCTCCCTCACCTCACCCACTGGCGAGCGCCCCCACCAGAACTCGGCCATCGCGACGGGCGTGAGCCGGTGGGCGAAGGCATACTGCAGCAGTCGTGGCGCACAGCATTCTCCTGCTCCCGATGGCGGCACGCCCATCGGCGTGTCGGCGAAAATATCCATGAGGTCGCGCACCTCACCCCTGGCATTGAGCATTCTGAACTGTGAGAACAGCCATCTCTGCAGCGCTTCCGACTTCTGCTTCCGCTGCATCCTGAGCTGTGCCACCTCAGCCTTCATCTCATCGACCACCTTCTGCTGCCAGCCGATGATTTCCATGTGCCTTTTGCGGCACCGGCGCAGTTCGGCTTTCATCCACTGACTCTCGGCCACCATCTCCTCCTCCGAGGCATACGGGCTGGCTTTTTTTTCTCCTTTGCTCCATGCCTCCCTCACCGCATCGCGCCGCACCTTGGCAGCCTCCATCGCCTGTCGGCACGCTTTCATTTCGCTGTCGGCAGTGGCTTTCAGCTGGTTGAGCCTCGCCAGCGCCTCCACCATCTGCGGCCGACTTTCCCATGCCTCCACCTGCCGGTTGATGGCACTGATAGCGGCCTCCTTGCGCTTGAAATAGCCATCGGCTTGCAGATAGTCGAAGACCGCCGGCACGAAGTAGTCCCAGTCGCTGCGTCCGGCCAACTGCCCCGAATAGGCGGCGAGGAACGCTAATGCGCCACTGCCGTCGTCGACCACCAGCACTCCGAACATCTTCCCCTTTTCGAGTTCCTCGCTCCACGCCGTCTTGGTGCCGAGGTAACGCTGCACTTCTACAGCAGCCTCACGGCACAGAGGGTGCGGCACATAGCCCATGGGGTTGTTGAGCCGCAAGGGTCGTAGTGCCCCGCCCGAGAGGGGATGCCGGCGACTGTCGGGGTGTTGCTCCGTCATTTGGTGAGAGTTACCGCCATCAGGCCTATCACCACGTCGCACGAGAGGGTTCTCAAGGTGAGGCTCCGCAGCCGTTTCTTCGGATTGAGGGGAATTTTGAGCAACTGCGCGGCGCCGCAGTCGATGAGGCGCGGCTCGGCGCTGTCGGGGTTGCCTGGCACGGAATTGGAAAAGGCGGTGGTGGCTGCCACCTCACTGATGTGGCGGCTGACACGGCCGCTGCCGAGATGTACTCGGTAGGGGCGCAATTCAGCGGCGCTGAAGGCCAGCCCGTCGATGTAGTAGTCCTGCTCGATGGGGCACCAGTTGATGGGGTTGACCAGGCGGAGGCAGTCGGTGGTGCCGTCACGGTATTCCACGGTGATGATACCATTGTCTATGCGGCTCTGCATGTTGTTGGTGCTTCCGGCGAGCATGAGGCAGGCGTATGCCGCCTTGCCCTTGAGCGGTATGGTCACGCTGTCGGGGTAATTGTCCCACAGTGAGGTGTAGACGATGTTGGGGCCCTCGGCGGGTGTGAGGAAACTGATGCCGATGCCGGTGTCGAAGATGCCTTTGACGCTCTTGGCTCTCAGGCCGTCGTCCTCGATATGCGCCGTACGGTCGGGCTGGCACCACTGTCCGATGCCCTGCTTGGGCAGTTGCAGTGTGGTGTATGGAGGCCTGGGCGAGAGGTATTCGTTGCGGAAGATGTCGTCGACGTTGGCGTTGAACACCTTGGTCAAATCGACGTGCGTCTGCGGTGTTCCCTCGATGAAGTCCGACAGTCCTGCGAGGTCGATGTCGGCGTCGCCATGGCGGCCGTCAATGGCCTCTTCTGCCGACGGCTCAGCGACCATGTCCTGCACCGGCAGGTCGATGGTGAATCGCTGCTGTGGACTGTTGCTGCCTATATACTCGGCAAACCGTCCGTTGCCGAGCGGCACCCTGACGATGATGTTCAGCGGCTGCGGAAACCGCTGTGTGATATCATAGGTGAGTTTGTTGCCCTCCCGCTGTATGCTGTAGGCGAGGTATGGCGTCTCCACGCTGGCTTCGGGCCATTCGTCGGGCATGTTGTAGTGGAGGTAGCACCTGCCGTTGAGGGCATCGGGGCGGATGCCGAAGAGTCCGTTGACGATGGCGCGTGAGGCGATGCCGATACAGTCGCCGAAGTCGCGGTAGGCCTCGCTCCTCGCCTTGTCGTAGTAGCTGATTTGCCCGTAGTTTCCCGGGCAAGCGCCGAGGAACATGCCGTCGATGATGTCGCTTTTGAGCAGCCGGAAGCCCTCGCTGCGCCTTCCGGCGATGAAGTAGGCGAGCACCATGTTCATCACCTCCTCGTGAGCCACGTTGTTGGTGCTCCAGTCATAGGGCAGCCAGTCGGTGGTGCTCAGGGTGTAGTAGTCCTGGCCGTCGGAGGCCACGAGTTGTCCGCCGTCCTTCACTTCTACGGGTATATGAGGCAGGTGTGCGTCGGCATAGCATGTGGCGCGCCACGCCTGCTGCGATGTGCAAGCCCCGCAGTCGATGGGGGTGTAGAGGGTCCAGATGGCGGCACTCTCGTGGAGTCGCTGCAGCCCCATCAGGTCCTGGAACTCCGCCCAGTGTCCCTCCTTTTCCATCCAAAGTCTTCGGTTCATGGCTTTGAGAATGGCTTCTGCCTCGTCACTGTAGGGTTTGGGGTCTTCGCCGATGAGTTCGGCGATACGTGCCGCGAGGAGGTTACCGCGGTAGTTGTATGCCGAGGAATGGGTGACGGCACCTCCGTTGTAGTAGAGGGCGTCGCTTGCCCAGATGCAGCAATAGGCATCGTAGAGATGGTCGCCGTCGGGGTCGAAGTTGCGCTTCTCCCATGCCAGGTGCAGCTGTATGACGGGCCACATCTTCCTCATGTAGCCGGGGTCGGCATCATAGCAGAAATGCCACAGCAGCTCGTCGATGTAGTTGAGGTTCATGTCGTAATGGCTCATCTTGTCGGCATTGCCAGGCAGTTTGCAGATATAGCCGTTGCTGTACATCTGCGTGCCCCATTTCTCCTCAGCCCTGGCGAGGTTTTTCACACTGTCCTGCGAGGGATGTGGGTAGACGGGCGGCACATTGGTCACCATGCTTTTGGCATAGGCATCGAAATGCGAGCGTGCGCGGTCGCCCCACCCCAGCACGTCGCCCACGTAGGCTGCCCTCCATCCTGCCAGTGGTGTGCGCCACCCTACGCAGCCGTGAAGCCACGTGCTGCCGTCCCATAGTCCGTCGGCAGCAGCGGCGAGGCTGGCACCAAGGGTATTGATGTAAGGGTCGGGGGTGTCGATTTTCAGGCGGCTCACGATGCTTTGCCTGATGGTTTCCTCATGGTTGAAGCGCTGTTCGCCGAGGGTGTCGACGACGAGGCACCGGTCGGGTGTGAGCCAGATGTAGGTGTCGCTGTCGCATGTCCAGGTGAGTGTCTGCAGGGGTATCCCTGCCGCCTCGAAGCTGCTTCTGGGCTCGAGGCCGTAGTCGCCGTCGCGTGTCATCTTTTTCTTCGCCACGTTGCGCACCACGGCATGGAATGCGGGTCGCTTGGAGAAGCCCTCGGTGGTGAAGCGCCAGATTGCGCCCTCGTCGTCGAAGGTCGCCATGGTGGTGATGTGCGCCGTAGCGCCCTGCCATCGCTCGTCGCCCAGGGTGTAGGTGCGTCGGCCCCCATGGTAGCGTGCCTCGCAGAAGGACGTGGAGTCGAGGGGAAGGAGCCGCCCGTCGCACTCGATGAGGAAGGCGATGCTGATGCTGTTGTCGCGGTCGTAGGTGGCGAAGACGGGGCGGTCGCTGGTTTCCAGACGGAAGCGGGTGTGGGAGCCATAGAGGGCTCGCGTGAAACGGTTCTGCCCGTTGATGCAGACGATTTCGCCATTGTCGGGGTAATAGTTCATGGCTCTCGCGGCCTTGCGGCTGTCATCGCTGGCCGCCGCAGGGAGGCAGAACAGGAGAAGGAGCACGGTCAGGTAGTTCATAGTTCAGAAATGGGGGGTGGTGGCACTTTTCATTCGATGGTCTTGTCTGTCAGCGGCCATCCCATAATGGCGGAGATTTGCGGAATGAGCGACATGGCTATTTTCTTCTGTCCTTGGTAGTTGGGATGCCAGTCGGCGCCCATGTCGCGCTCCACGGTCACCATGTTGTCGAGAGGATTGGCCATAAAGACATTCGGCTGCCCTGCCAGTCTCTCGCGGAGCAGGTCGAGGCTGGCCTTGAGGTATCTGCCGGCGGAATGCGGGGTGATGCACAGGATTTTCACCCCGGGGTATTTCTCCTGGATGGTGCTGATCATCTTCAGGTATGCCCCCACATACTGCTCGTCGGTGGGGATGGCAACGGGCGAGAAGTCGTTGGTGCCGAGGTTGATCATCACGAGCTGCGGGGTGTATCTGTCGAACGCATACGCTGCCGTGCCGTGGCTGTCGAAGACCTGCGTGTAGCGTGTCGACATGTTGACATCCGAGATTTGCTTCTGGTCTCCCCAGTCGCGCACCATGCCCTGGCCGGAGTGTGCCGTCAGGGCGTAGTCGGCATCGAAATACCGCGCGATGATGCAGCCATAGGCCTTGTCGCAGTTCTCCGTGTCAATGGTGAACCGGTCGTTGGCCTTGCTGCTCTCGGTGCCATAGCCGCAGGTGTAGGAGTCGCCATACACTTCTATCATGCGCTCCTTGGGGGGCACGGCCTGCATGGTGCCTTTCTTGGCGAGGATGAACTGGTGGATGGTGGTTTTCCCGTATTCGCCCTCCGTGCATTTCTGCAGCCTGATGCGGTGGGTGCCCTTGCTGAGCTTCTCGGCGAGAACGATGCGCTGGGGTGTCTCTCCCTCCACCTTGAATTTCCTGACCCACTGACCGTCGATGAAGAGGTTGTGCCAGGAGGCACCGGCCTCCGACATCTCGACGGCGAGGTATCCCTGGGTAATGTCGGTCTGGAGATAGACACCCGTCCAGTCGTAACTTACCGAACCGTCGGCAGACGCTTCCACTCTTCCTGTATAGCTCACTCCTTTGTCGCTGCCCTTGACGATGTTCTGGGCGTTGGCCTGCACGGTGAGCAACAGCAGCAGGCTCAGCATGGTGATGTTTTTGCGCATGATGGCTGAATATATAAGATGGGTATTAGCTATGAAATATGTGAGAGATACTTGACGACATCGTCAAGCGACGTTGCGAACACGATATGCCTGCTGATGTCTCCTCTGAGCATGCCCTGCCGCCCCAAATCGGCCAGCAGAGCCTCAAGACTGTCCCAGAAGCCCTTCATGTTATAGACGATGACGCGTTTATGGTGGTAGGCCAGTGTCGCCTCACCCACCATGGAGAAGATTTCGTCGAGCGTGCCGAGCCCTCCTGGCAGGGCAATGGCCACATCGCTGTGAATGAGCATGAGGTCTTTACGGTCGGAAAGCCGCTCACAATGGATGGTGACATCCACCACATCAGAGGCATGCTCCCCCTCGAGCAACAGTCTTGGTATGACCCCCACCACTCTTCCTCCGGCGGCCGACGTCGCCTGAGCGACACACTCCATGAGCCCGAGATTGCAGCCGCCATAGACCAAAGTGTGGCCGTTGCGCCCTATCCATTCGCCCAACTCATGGGTAAGACGGAAAAAGTCGGGGTCCAAGTTGCTGTTCGCCGAACAAAAAACACCTATTTTCATACTATAATTGTTTTTAGTTGTAGTCTTTGTTGTCGCCTCCCTGATTTCCATCGGCCAACGAAGCCGTTAGCCCCTGGAAAGATGCCAGGGATAGGCATCCTTTGGCATCGGCGGCAAAATTAAGATTTTCAAGGCAAAAAAACAAATAATTTAAGGAGTTTAGGACATGGAATGCCAACATATTCATTTTGTTAGGGCGATGCACCGCGACTGCAGAGGCATACATCTATTGTGGAAAGCCCGGAATTGATGTTTTATGCCAATAGCCAACGTTTAAATCGCATAAAGCAAAAAAAACGCGGGAAAAAGTTGTCTGTTTCACGGAAATTATCTACTTTTGCTTTCAAATTGTCAACAAGCACTAACTAAACACCCCCTATTACTCATGGCAACGGAGAAAATCGACCATCTTGACAAGAAAATTCTTTGCATATTGTCAAAAAATGCACGCATCCCGTTCAAGGATGTGGCAGCCGAGTGCAACGTGTCGCGCGCGGCCATACACCAGCGCGTGCAGCACCTCATCGAGAATGGCATCATCACAGGCAGTGGCTTCGACGTGAACCCCAAGAGCCTCGGCTACCACACCTGCACCTATGTGGGCATCACCCTCGAGCGGGGAAGCATGTACAAATCTGTTTGCGAGCGCCTCATCCACATCCCCGAGATCGTGGAATGCCACTTCACCACCGGTCCCTACACCATGCTGGTGAAACTCTATGCCCGAAACAATGAGCAACTCATGGACCTGCTCAACAACCAGTTGCAGAGCATACCAGGCGTTGTAGCCACCGAGACCCTCATCTCACTGGAGCAGAGCATCAAGCGTGAGATCCCCGTGCGTATTGACGAAAGCGAGAAAGAATAGCCATGCCATCTTTTGACCTCAGTGCGCATCTTGAGAGCGCCTTCAACGCATTCCCCGAAGCCCGCCACAAACCGGTCATCGGCATCACCGCCAACTACGGCGACGGGCTCACCACACTGACACGTGCCTACTACCAGCAGGTAGTTGATGCTGGAGGCACACCCCTGCTCATCCCTCCCGTCGCCGACAAAGACATCATCATCGGCACACTCGATTGTCTCGACGGCCTACTCCTCACAGGCGGCGCCGACATCAACCCCCTCTGGACCGGAGAGGAGCCCACGCCACAGCTTCACCACATCAATGCCGAGCGCGACCTGCCCGAACTGCTCATCACCCAACTGGCCTACAACCGGCAAATCCCCATCCTCGGCATCTGCCGCGGCATTCAGACCCTTGCCGTGGCCCTCGGAGGCAAGGTGATGCAAGACATCGCCTCATGGCTCGAGGCGCAGGAACAGGCGGAGAGCGAGCCGAACGACAAGAAGAAGAAAAAGGAAAAAGATAAGGAGAAGGAGGCCGCCCCCGTGCGCCATCCACTCATCAAGCACAGCCAGGACTGTGCCCGCGAGATGCCCTCCCACTCCATCACCATCGAGAAGGACTCCATCGTCTATCGCACCTACAAGAGCGAGCGCATTTTTGTCAACTCCTTCCACCACCAGGCCCTCAGCGACCCGGGACCCCGCTTCCGTGTCACCGCCAAGGCACCCGACGGCATCATCGAGGCCATCGAGAGCAAGGAGTTCAAACAGGTGCTCGGCGTGCAGTGGCATCCCGAGAACCTCGGCGCTGACGGGCGAAAGCTCTTCGAGTGGCTCGTGGCGCAGGCCAACAACTACCATCTGGCGAAGAGCCTGCACGACCGCATCCTCACGCTCGACACCCACTGCGACACCCCGATGCTCTTCGACCAGGAAGTGAAGTTCGACCAGCGCGACCCCCGTCTGCGCGTCGACCTGCACAAGATGAGCGACGGCCGACAGGACGCCATCATCATGGCGGCCTTCCTGCCACAGCCCAAGATGGGCGAGAGCTTCTCACAATTGGTGCATTTCGACGTGGGCACACCGATGGAATATGCCAACTTCATCTTCGACAAGATTGAGGCCATCGTCCGCGCCAACCGCAAATACATCAGCATCGCACGCACCCCGGCCGAGCTCTTCGAGGACAAGCGCAAGGACAGGAAGTCGGTGATGTTCGCCATCGAGAACGCCATCGCCCTCAACCACGACACCGAGAACATCAAGCACTTTGCCCAGCGTGGCGTGGTCTATATCACCCTGTGCCACAACGGCGACAACGACATCTGCGACAGCGCCAAGGGCTGCGACACCAACCACGGCGTGAGCAAGTTTGGCGAGAAAGTCATCCGCGAGATGAACCGTCAGGGCATCATGGTGGACCTGAGCCATGCCAGCGAGCAGAGTTTCTTCGACGCTCTCGAAATCAGCCGCACGCCCATCGTGTGCAGCCACAGCAGCTGCCGGGCACTCTGCGACGTGCCACGCAACCTCAGCGACGACCAGCTGCGCGCCATCGCCAAGAAGGGCGGCGTGGTACAAATCACATTCTACGACGGCTTCCTGCGTAAGGAAGGCGAGGCAACCATCCGCGACGCCATCGAACATCTCAACCATGCCGTGCGCATCATGGGCATCGACCACGTGGGCTTCGGCAGCGACTTCGACGGAGGAGGAGGAGTGCCTGGCCTCGCCAGTTCGGCTGAAGCCATCAACTTCACACTATCACTCCTCAAGAACAAATACAACGAGCGCGACATACAGAAAATCTGGGGCGGCAACTGGCTCCGCGTCATGGCCCTCGTACAAAGTCAAAAGAAATGACCCTCAACAAACATCTCCTTAAAGCCCTCATTTTGACAGGCATTATCCTTCTCGGCTGCGGAGCCTCCTGCGAGCGCAAGCCCAAAGTCATCACGGTAGAAGTCAGCCCCACAGGTCCTGACTTCAGCGCCGACTCTGCCCTCGCCTTCTGCCAGGCTCAGTGCGACTTCGGCCCCCGCACGATGAACAGCGACGCCCACGAGCAGTGCGCCGACTGGATTGCCAGGCAGTTTGAGCGCTTCGGATGCACCGTGGAGCGCCAGCAGGCTGCACTAACCGGTTACGACGGCACCATGCTGCGAGCCACGAACATCATCGCACGGCACCACCCCGAACGGCAGCACCACATCCTGCTCTGCGCCCACTGGGACAGCCGTCCCTGGGCCGACAACGACCCCGACAGCACCAACTGGATGAAGCCCGTGATGGCGGCGAACGACGGAGCGTCGGGCGTGGCAGTGATGCTCGAGATAGCACGTCTGCTGCAAACCGCCGACTCCTTGACATGGGGTGTCGACTTCGTGTGCTTCGATGCTGAGGACTGGGGCGTCCCGCAGTGGACCAACCGCAGCGATGCCGACTCTTGGGCTCTCGGCGCTCAATACTGGGCCGCACACTACCAGCCATCGGGCTATGAAACCGACTTCGGCATCCTGCTCGACATGGTGGGCGGACAGGCCGCGCAGTTCTATAAGGAAGGTATGTCGGTGAAATATGCGCCAGCCATCGTCGATAAGGTGTGGCGAGCCGCTCATGCCGCCGGCTACAGCAGTTATTTCCCCATGGACACGCGCGGCTACATCACCGACGACCACCTGCCGGTGAACGAGAAGGCGGGCATTCCCACCATCGACATCATCCCCTGCTATCCCGACTGCGAAGCCAGCTCGTTCGGACCCACATGGCACACCGTCGACGACGACATGGCACACCTCGACAAATCGACCCTCAAGGCTGTGGGCCAAACCATCATACAAGTGCTTTACGGGAAATAAAAGCTTTCAAAAGGGAAAGCGTCACAATTGCCCTGCCTCCACCATAAGCACCACACGCTCAGTGAGGCGGTCGGTACCTTCGGGGTGATACTCCTTTTTCAGACTCGCCCCGAAGGTCCAGGCAAAGGCCTGCCAGAAGCCGGCACGGATGGGACCCATGAAGGCCTTCACAATATCATAGGACGAAGAGTTACACTCACGGTTAACCAACTTAATAAGCAGTTTTCCCTGAGAATAAGTGAGTTTCTTCATCCTCGGCTTGTATTTCTGATAAATCTCCGCCTCAACACGCTTCATGTGCGCCTTACGTTCCTTCTCATCGGGGATGGTCTGCAGATACTCGTAGGTCTCGATGATGATTTTGTTGGTCTCCTTGGCCATGGGCAGCACCTTCTTCACATTGTTCACCAAGCGGTTGAAGGCTTTCCGCTGTTTCTCACTCTTGAGTTCCATGACGGGATAGACATATACATTGCCCATCTGCATGAACAGCACACTGTCGCCTTCGAAGAAGCGTTTCGACGGTTTCACATTGGGGACAAAGGTGGGGTTGTCGGCATCCACAGAACGGTCCTCGGGGTTCACCTGCTGCCCCGTCACCACCTGTGCCACCACCCATAGAGGCAGCAGCAGAAATAACACCAATATCAGCACCTTCGTCTTCATGGCCGCAAAATTAGGAAAAAAGCAGCAAAAAAGAAAATTGAAGATTGAAAATTGAAGATTGAAGATTGAAAATTGAAAATTAGAGATTGAAAATTGAAGATTGGAGAATATCGAGTTGTGTCCGATGAATTTCGACGGCACCTCATCAATTGAAACAAGTATTATCGCATCACAGTAAACTGTAATGTATCTCCCTCTATAGTTGTGACAATAAGTTTGTCTCCAAGATTTGCCGAGACTGAAAGCACATATAGTAAGTAGGTATCATGCATTTTTGTTTACCTACTTAGAAACACATTGGTCAATGGTTGAAAAACACGGCCAAATGTGTGAATAACAGAAATAATTGCTAAATTTGCAGAGGCTTTTTCTAAAGAATAAGCCCTACACCATTTAAACCGAACTATTATGGGTACATACATCAATGTTGGAAATGAGGGATTCCGCAGGATTCGCAGAAGCGAATACGTCGATAAGTCTGGGCTTATTGCCCTTGTCAACAGGACGTTGTTCACAGAGCAAGGCTTCAGTTGTGTGTCACGTAGTCGCCGCTTTGGAAAGTCGATGGCGGCAAAGATGCTGTGCGCCTACTACGACCATTCCTGCGACTCTCGGAGCCTGTTTACAGACTTGCAGATTGTCAATGACCCTTCGTTTGAGGAACATCTGAACAAATACCCCGTCATCTATCTCGACATTACATCTTTCGTGACAAAATACCATGACGACAACATCGTGATGGAGATTGACGCAGCTTTGAGGGCAGATGTGTTGAAAGCCTATCCTGGACAAGAAACGCAAGAAGGCGATGACCTTATGGACTGCCTCATCCGCATCGCCCAAGCCACTGGCGAGCGCTTCGTCTTTATCATCGACGAGTGGGATGCTATTTGCCGTGAGTTCCACCCTGGAACGACGGCCATGGACCGCTATGTCAACTGGCTCCGACGTATGTTCAAAAGCATGGAGGGGAGCCGGGTCTTCGCCGGCGTGTATATGACGGGTATTTTGCCTATTAAGAAATATAAGACTGAGTCTGCCCTCAACAATTTCATCGAGTATTCCATGGTCATGCCCCGAAAAATGGCACAATATTTCGGCTTCACCAAGGATGAGGTGCGGGCATTGGCTGACAAGCACGGCATGGATTTCGACGAGTTAGTGAAATGGTACGATGGATATCAGATAGGAACACAGCCCTCGATGTTCAATCCCAACTCGGTGATGCAGGCCGTGAGCAGCGACCTTTGCATGAGCTACTGGGCGAGCACGGGTGCCTTCGATGCCGTTGCGCACTACATCCAAATGAACTTCGAGGGGCTCAAGGATGATATCATCCGTATGCTGGCAGGTGAACGCTGCAAGGTGGATCCAACAGGCTTCCAGAACGACATGTCGATTATCGACAACAAGAATGATGTCTTCACCGTACTCATCCATCTTGGCTACCTCTCCTACAACTGGCGGAAAAGTGAATGTTACATCCCCAACCGTGAGGTGGCGGGAGAGATGGTGAACGCCGTGAGGAAAAACAAATGGAAAAACATTATTGATTCTCTTGACCAGTCTGAAGAATTGCTACAGGCCACCCTCGAAGGCGACTGCGAGGCAGTGGCAAGGGGCATCGACAATGCCCACGACGAGCACACCAGCATCCTCTCCTACAACGACGAGAACTCCCTGGCCTGCGTCCTCTCCATCGCATACTATTACGCACGCAACGATTATATCTTCCATCGAGAACTTGCTTCAGGCAAGGGCTTTGCCGACCTCGTACTCATCCCCCGAAAGAATGTTGATTCACCCGCCATCGTCCTCGAATTGAAATACAATAAGGACGCCGATGCCGCCATCGACCAGATCAAACGCAAGAAACACCCCACAAAAGTAGCGCAATACACCGGCGACCTCCTCCTCGTAGGTATCAACTACGACAAGGAGACCAAGGCACATGAGTGCAGGATGGAGGCTTTGAGACTTTGAGTCTTATTGAGTTGATGAGTTGTTGTAAAGCATGACAAGCAGCATGCCACGGCTGGTCATAACCGATATTCCACGAAGGCCTCCATCGCTTCGTAGCACGCCAGCCCCATCTCGTCGTATCTGCGCGCCGTCTCTCGGTTGCGGTCCTCGGCGCGCTGCCAGAACAGGCGCTCGTCATTGCCAAGGAAAGGCGCGCTCTCCATTTGACTCTGGTGCCTGAGGATGGCGTTCCGCTTTTCGCGCAACTCCTCAGGACTCATGGGGACGCACATTTCTATATCGGCGATGTCCCACTCCGCCCAAGCGCCTCGATACATCCACACCCGACAGTCGGATAACCATCCGGCACCCGACGCCTTCTCCTCGTCGATGGCAGCAAGCACGGCATCGGTACATTTGCGGTGAGTGCCGTGGGGGTCGGCCAGGTCGGCCGCCACATACACCTGGTGGGGGCGGATGTCGGCGAGCAACGCCTGGATAAGGCGGACATCTTTCTCCGACAAAGGCAGTTTCTCGATGGCGCCTGTCTCGTAAAACGGCAGGTCGAGAAAATGGATGTGGTCACCGGCGATATTGTTGTAGGCACAAGCCAGACGCGCCTCACCCCGGCGTATCAGGCCTTTTAGCGTGAGCACTTCGGGAATGTCGGTCATCACGGGGTCCATGGGTATGGGGTGAAGGTATTTGTTCTCGCCATAGACCTCCAGTTCCGCCTTCCGCTTCTTCTGCATGAACTGTTTCACCAATTTGTAGGTCCGGTCTATTGCCTCGTCGGAGCCGTCGGCAAACAGCAGGTTGAATCCATTGATAAAGTGCATGAAGCGGGTGACCTCGTCGTCATTGACCGCAATGTTACCACTTGTTTCATAGGCGATATGGACATCATTACCTTGCTGGATGAGCCGCCGGATGGTGCCTCCCATGGAGATGACATCGTCGTCGGGGTGAGGCGAGAACACCACCACCCGTTTAGGGAAAGGCTTCGCACGCTCCGGCCGGAAGGTGTCATCGGAGTTGGGTTTGCCACCAGGCCAGCCCGTAATGGTATGTTGCAACTCATTGAACACTTCGATGTTCACAAGGCCGGCAGAGCCGAACTGCTCCACCCAGTGCCGCATGCCATGCTCCAAATAGTCTTTGGTGGATAATTTCAGGAGGGGCTTACCTGTCAGGCGGCATAGTTCGATGACTTCCCTGCGCAACTTGTGCTCAGGCATCGTGATTGTTGAGGTGAGATTAAGGTTCATATTGCAAAATTATACATTTCCTGGCAGAACAGAATGTATTTTCAAAAAAATAATAGAACCCACCTTTAGTTTTTTCTACCAATAAGCATTCTCGATATGATTATAAATAGGTAATCAAAATTATCTGTTACTATCATTCTTGTAGGTGGGGTATAGTCTTTTATGTTTTTATTACCTACTTACTTTTTTAATTCGACTTTTTTGAACATAAGTGTGCTGTCAACATCCGAATACAAAACATTATAATCAACAGGAATATACAAAATGTTTTCATAGATGATAAATGGGGTACCTTCGTTTTCATAAAAATAGTATTTCTTATTACTATTCTTATTTTTTAAAATAATCTTATCAATATAATTGTGCCATAATTTTACTTCTAAAGTATAATTATTATTTGTAAAATCCAATAGACTGGGCAATGATAATTTGTTTTTTGTATTCTGTACATAAAACATCAAGTTCTGTAAAGAATCTTGAACGACTTTTGGCAACTGATAAAAAGACACCTCTGGATAATTAGGACTTTTATGAAAACAGTGTAAAGGCGATAGATATAATATCATAAACACTATGAATGGTATAATCAACCCTTTCATCACATTAACTATGAAAGGGATAATTATCTTTCTCATCACTTTAACTATAAAGGTTATAATTAACTGTTTCATCACTTTATTCTTTTGGAAATATATCTAATTTATAATCCCAATCCTTAACTCTATTATGAGAATTATGGAAATCAAACAATATCCCCTGTGGTCGATCTACACTAATATTTATCGCATTAACAAATAATCGCCCCGCTTTCCCATATTCACCTGTATATTTTTTTCTTGATGATTTACGTGGAAATATATAAGATCTTCCACCACGTATTTGAACAGGATCATTTGGATCGTATACATTTAGGTGGGTTCTATTAATTATGTCGAGGTGATTTTCGACTTTTAGTCGAGGGCAAAGTGTAAGTTGAAGAGGGAGTGTAGCGGGCTACACGACCGATGAGGCTTGACACTTTGCACCGAATAAAAGCGAAAAGCGACCGAAATGTAATGTATAGAAATGCCACCTCATAAAATTCAGAATTAATAGAACACACCTTTACATGCTTAACTCTTTTTTTAGCTTCTGTATTTAATTGATAATCATTTCTAACGGGAGTATTGATTGATATAAGATTTATTTCTATATTATCAAATTCAGGAAGATACATCATATCATTAATAGCTTCTATAATTACATTGCCACCATGGCTATGACCTATAAAAGTGATAGGCTCCTCTCTTGAAGTAACTTTTCTCAATTTTCTTACATATTTAAGGTGGGTTCTATAAATTAGCATTGCATTGCTTTTAGACTATTTTCGAGCAGATTTACTTTCAAGGCCGAAGGGGCGTAGCGGGCTACGTTCCAAGGACTTGGAAGGGAAGATGCCGGAAAGAGGCAAAAGCAAGCAAAGATAATTCATAGAGAATTTATTAATTAATAGAACACACCTTAAGTATGTACTATCAGCTGTTGATTTAAATTGTTCATGACTATCAGAATTGTTTTGTCTCTTACATGCTTGAAGCTGGATGGAAAAGAAACATAAACAAAATATCATTATTTTATTTCGATAATTATTTGCCATAAGTATTTATAAATTCTTTTAGGTTCATTGAAAATGGTTGGAAATTACATTAATTTTTGGGCTGTCTATTTCAAGAATATATAAATTAAGAACAGAAATATCACAACTATCAAAACAATGATAAAAATAATTAAGGAATAATCTGAACTTGTGTCGTTTTGAAGATTATCACTCATTGGTTGTTTTCTTTTGCCTTCTTCCTTTTGTTTGACAAAAAGCAAACCACAGGAAAACAAAAGCCTATTACTGTTTTTTAGCAACACTTTACAATTGACAGATTTAATGAGCCTATCAAGATTAATTTTTACATTGTCATCTTCCCATTCATTAAAAATACTATCTCTAAGTGTAATCTGGTTTACTTTTAAAGACACCGTACCATCATTGCAGATGAAAGATATTTGTAAAACAGCTCTATCTATTGGAAGATCATTAATAATATTTTCAAATTCATAGGAAAGACTTGGTTCAATCATGAAAATAGCATTAATATCATGGCTGTCAAATTCATTAATAAATAAATTATCGACAAAAATATCACAGCCATCAAAACCATGGAAATAATTATTTGAAAATAATCTAAACTTGTGAGTTTTGCCTTCATAGACACTCTGATTGTTTTTCATTATCCCAAAAAAATGCCTTTCTTGAGAATATGAACAGCTAACAAACCCAAGAAATAAGAAGATATTAATCAACACTTTTCTCATTTGACACTATTTATGATTGCATTATACGCTTTTGGCAGCAAATTCCTTTGTACACCATTGTATGCATCACCAGAAATATTCCTATGTTTTTCCTCAAATGCTTTCAAATAGTTAAAGTAGTATATAGCTCCGTCTGTATTATTTTTCACTTGCATTCGTGTTTTTGCAATAGCTTCTAAAGTTGTTATCAGACTTCCACAATAATATAAAAATGAAATTGGATTTTCATTCAGTATCATATTTGTTGCCCATGACAAGGAATCACCAAAAATATCTTTATACTTTACAGGATTATTTAATCCGTAACAATAAGGTGATGCAAAAGGATATTTATCCGCAAACCTATCCACACTATACCACACGCTCATCTTCGGGTCATAGTACCTCGCCCCGTAATAGTAGAGTCCCGTCTCCTCGTCCAGCTCCTTGCCGTTGTAGAGGTAGGGTGAATAGAAGAAGGAGCCGTTGCTGTCGTACCAGTAGAACGACATTGAAAAAACAAAGGAATTCATAGGAAAAAAAGAAATCGAATAGTCTTTTTTGCACCAAATTGTACATAATACCACATCATCTTTCGGATAGTGAAGACTGCTCCATGATGACTGTTTTTCATTTATATTCATTAACCGTCAATAATAGTATTTTTTTTATTCTAAATCTGTTATCATAATACCATATAGATAAAAAACGCTCACCATCACTTAACAAGACTCTATTCATATTTTCTGCACAATCTATAAACGTTACATCAGAAGTATAACACATATATTCATTGTCACTTATTTTACTAATCATCCTCTTGTATTTTTGGCCGAAATGGTCTTCCCAATAAAAGACAGTATCTTTTAATGATAAACATAGCATAGAATCATACGCCTCATAATAATTATTATCTCTAAAAAAAAGACGTTCTTTATGATTGACACCATTTCCTTTATAAGAAATAATGCCATCCTTACTATAATTTATATTGATAACATCTGATTTTCTACAAATTAATTGGCTCTCATCTATCCTTTCTTCACAACTGTCACACGAAAAGAGATGAAGAGAGAGAAGAGAGAAAAGAAAACCGGAAACCAACAAATATAAATTATTTTTCAATTCGTTCAATATTTCGTAATCCATTTTCAAATTCTTTTTTATATTTGGGATTGATACTTAAAATTTCATTCATAACTTGAATATATGTCCTAGATGCGTCATTTTTCATGTTTTTACTTATAAGGTTAGAATGATCCTGCCTTCCTTCTGGATCACTATTATAATATTTTAAAGCGGCCTCATATCCATCATGACCATTCTTTTTGGCATTTTCATAAATAGATATTAATTTATCTATATGTGATCCATGTAAAGCAAATTCATGGGCAATTGTTTCTAAAATCTCTCCTACATTCCGTTCAGTGGTATTGACAAAGAATACAAATTTTAATTGACCGTTATCATTTTCAATGCCAAATCTTCCCTCTTTACTACGAACAGCTGTAAATTTTTCAGTGATGTTTGAATAATTTCCTACAAGTATTTCCATTTCGTATTTTGCATATTTGCCATTACCTCTAACTCCATATTGCGACATATTATCAGGCAAAAAAGAACTGATTAATTGTTTTCCATAGGTTGTTTGTCCAAATATTCTCATAGCTGTTTTAAATTTTTGGTTACTATAGTATTTGAGTCCAACACCTTGCCCATGATTATTCAGAGAAATAGCCCATGGTACTATTTTTTCACCTTGAAAATCAATGAATGCAATAGGATTCCCCAAACAATACCCATACGTTGTCACCCATGGATATTTCTCCTGCATCGGGTCCGTCGAGTACCACACGCTTATCTTCGGGTCATAGTACCTCGCTCCGTAATAGTACAGTCCTGTCTCCTCATCCAGTTCCTTTCCGTTGTAGAGGTAGGGCGAGTAGAAGAAGGAGCCGTTGCGCTTCTCGAGGAACACCTCGCCCCATGGGGTATATTCCACGGTCTGGACGGCACGGGCGTTGCAGTCCGTCACCGACATCGTGCTGCCGAGATGGTCGCGATGATAATAGAAGATGCTGTCGCTCGTGTTTGTGCGGTCATTGTCAGCCCGCCCGCTGTTGTCGGTATGGTTGTTGTCCTCTGAATTGCCGCCTGGCATACCCAGCCCGCCAGTTATTCCGAGATACTTTACCGAGCGGACGGCCTCCGGCGACCCGTTGAAGGGGGCGTGCAGGCTGTCGCTGTAAAGAGTGATCAGCGATGACTGGACGGCGAGCAGGCTGTCGTAGCCGACGGTCACGCCCACGTTGTAGCCCGCAGTGTGCAGGTCCTGGTTGTCGTACTCCGCCATGCCGCCGGTGTGGATGCCCGACACCGAGGCGATGCGCTCGCCTCCGATGAAGATATGGCGTGAGAAGCGCGAGAAGTTGTCGATGCCGTACCACCCGTTGGGATAGAGCGAATACGCCGCGCTGTCGGCCCGCTGCGTCCTCAGATGGATTGTGTGATTATCCTGTGTTACAGCCAGATATTTTAATCCTCTATTCATTTACCATTCGCTATTAAAACGTATAAATTTCACCTTCCCGATTTCAAAACGGAAAAGCCATTCAATTGTACCGTCGTGACAGAATAATTCAGGATTGTTGTTAAACACTATTATTTGGGGAAGTTTCCAAAGAGTCTTTTTTAATAATCTATTGTTACTATCCCCGCTAAGTATACATGTATATCCTCCTATTTTGGAAAAACCTATAATATTATTATTCCATGGGATTTCCCCTATCCTTTCAACACTCACATGAATATAAATATTATCATGACTGACAAAAGAAATATCCAAGACATTCTCTGAAGTTGAATATTGTTCATGTCTTAGAAAAGGGATTACGAATGTATTAATATTATTGAGAAGATCAGCGTGGTTTATACGATAATAATTTAACAAATGTGGGTTTCCCCCTTTAACAACTATTAATAGGGGGAAAAAAAGCACTACTAATAATGTGATTATTTTCTTCATCTCTTCTTGTTCTTTGATAATTGCTTACTTACATACTTTATGAAAGGATATCGTCGGAATACGCACATAAAGAAAGAAACTATTCATAGTTCCATTTCTTCCTCATCTATGAATACAGGTTCATCTAGTCTCATAATAGGAAAGTACACGGAGTCTGCTTTTAATGCTTCTATATTTATTATTACGCCGTTTTTGACAAGAATATTTAGAACAGTCGCTCTTTTAATGTAGTTCAATAATGCATCTTTATAACAATTATCGAATATAAAAAAGCTGTCCCGTTCACAATATGCTATCTTCTTGCTCTTTTGCACTTGTTTTTTAGTTATTGTTAAAGCAACTGAGTCAATAAATATTTGTTTTCCTAAATAAGTAGTCAAGTATCTTATTTGTATGTCACCAAAAGAATCTCTATAACCATCGTACAACGGACCTATCAAAACCCCAGATATATCTTTCTTTCCATTAGGGAGAAAATTTTTGGATGACATAACCAAAATGGAAGTAAAATTAGGATTATTATTGACGTATTTATAGAGATACTCATCTATCCTATTGTCAACAAATAACTTCTTTTGGTGTTTAAAACATGAAGTAAATGACAACAACATACACAAAATAAAAAGGCGGTAAACTCTCATCTCACAATACGGGGTAAATTATGAATAATACTATACAAACTTGTAGTACCATTAAGAAGATTTTGTCTTAATGTATTTTTAGGAGTCATATTAATCTGTAAACCAATCACACAGTGTGAATCATCACGATATCCTCTTATTCCATAAATAATACCGTCATGTCCTATAGTAAATATAGGAAGTGATTCATTATATAATGAAAAGCCTAAATCTCCATAACTACTACCGCCATTAACATAGTAAGACGGAGATGGATTCAACGATTTATTCTGATGTGTATGAATCTGGCCAACAACATAATAACATAGTTTATCATTCTTAAATAATTTTCGTCCTCTTA
>CAMHEL010000061.1 GCA_946184125.1 uncultured Prevotellaceae bacterium | reverse complement strand
CTGACATCGTATCCGACACACTATCATCCAAATATTCCATAAAAATGAAACGATTCGATTTTCACCGTTTTCTACTCACTTTCCGATGGTTTTTCAATGCCAACCGAAGTCGACTGACCACATGGACAATAGGGTCTACCATAGGCATCTTCATTCTCGAGGCCATGTTCATCGGTATCATGTTGCGCACCTCACAAGCCAGCACCCCCTTGTTATATTGGGAAGTGATGACCATATCAATGACCATCTGCCTCATCTGTACATACATCGCCATACTCGTTGTCTACAGCAGTATTTTCGACAGTGTGAACACCAAGCAGCGCCGCATCGCCTTTCTCATGCTTCCTGCCACCAATCAGGAACGTTGGCTCACGGCACTCCTCTATGCCATCGTGGTTTGCCCCTTCTGCATCTGCCTCGCATTTTTGGTGGGTGACCTTCTGCGCACCGTGTTCTTCTGGATTTTGGGCTATGGATGGTCCAACGGCATACAACTTCTTTTCGAAAACCTGACTTTCTCATGGCCCTCTTGGCAAACCATCCTCAAAAGACTGGTCGACGTGTCCACATGCTTGTGGGTAGCCTCTGTATACGTTCTTGGGGGGACTTGGTTCCGCAAGCGCTCCTTCCTCATCGTCTCCACAATCATGATTGCATTGATGATCGGGTTCGCTATCACCGTCGAGAAGTTATTTCCTCTTATGGGAATAACAGCTCATATCGGAACAGGCAGCATACTGATTACCAATAGCATAATTGCCCTCTTCTTTTTCGCGCTCTCAGCATTCAATTTTTGGCTGAGCTACCGAATTTTCTGCCGTTTCCAAGTCATCTCATCAGAATGGAGGAACCTATGATATTCCACAACGACAAAGCCATCTACTTACAATTAGCCGACCGTCTCTGCGACGAGATACTCGACGGTCAGTATCAGGAGGATGCACGCATCCCCAGCGTGAGGGAGTATGCCGTGTTGCTCCAAGTGAACACCAACACAGCCATGAAAGCCTACGACCAACTTGCTCGCGACGAAGTGATTTTCAACAAACGAGGTTTAGGCTATTTTGTCTCGCCTGGTGCCCGGCAGCGCATCCTTGATGTGAGAAAGCGCGAGTTCATGAATGAGACGCTTCCCTGTCTCTTCCGCAGCATGCGCCTCTTAGGCATCACCATCGATGACATCGCCTGTGAATGGGAAAAAAGCAAATAAGAGAATTGAGGGGCTGGGAATAATGCGATTACTCCCGGCCCCTCAACTCATCGGCTCAATAAATCAATCTGAAATCAGCCCCAGCAACCGCATGAGGCACTCTGTGTCCGACCAATTGAAATCAGGGACATTGGTGATGGTCCTCATGATTCGTGAACGCTTTTTGCTGAGCGTGTGGTTAAGCTCGCGTGGGTCAGCCAGGACGAATTTTCCGTCGAGGCGGTAGTAGAACTGTCGGTTGACGGGATAAGGCACCTCTTCGGCGTTTTCAAACCCCGTGGTCGCCGTGTCCAAATGGTCATGTGACAAATCGATGTGAGTGAAATTGACGTTATTTTTCAAATTGCGCTCATAATCGTCGATGTCGATTGTTTCCACACAATAGAGTCCATTTCCCTTGATGGAGTCGACGAAATATGCGAGGCGGTTGTCGATATTGATAAAAGACCTGTCGTCGAACTGCACTCCGAGGACATTGTCCATCCGCGCCTCCTTGGCTTGTTCTCCCTGAAAATAGAGCAGTGCTGCATTCTTGAGGAACACATTTGCATTTGACACCTTCAGTGTCCTACCATCGGTTAGCGCCACCGTTGCCGGTTTGCTTTGCAGGAACATGGTGGACCTCACCGTCAGTTTTTGGGCATAAGCCACACCTGTCATCAATAGCAGCATCGAAGCCAGGGTCCATCTTTTAATTATCGACACTTCCTTCTCCTTTCTTTTCTTGTTGATTCTGTTGCAAAAATATATAAAAAAATGATAATTATACATCTGAAGGACAAAAAGATTTCCTTTTTGGGAGGAAAAAGGAGTAAAAAAATGCCTTCCTGTCAAGTTTATAGCTACAAGAAGCTGGACAGAATGAGATAAGCACACTGATGGTGCCCGTATGGACTAAAGGTTTCTGACTTCATCCTCACTCATCCCTGTGGCTTGGCACACAAGGTGGATATCTGTACCCAATGCAAGCAGTTTCTTAGCAACCTCTGCACGACCTTCTGCACGGCCTTCTGCACGACCCTCTGCACGACCCTCTGCACGACCCTCTGCACGGCCCTCTGCACGACCCTCTGCACGACCCTCTGCACGGCCCTCTGCACGACCCTCTGCACGGCCCTCTGCACGACCTTGCTCAAGACCTTCTATCATCTTGGTTTCCAGAATATCGTTCTGAATCATCACGTTTTCGATGTGCCGGTCGTAGGCCCTGCGGTCCTCGTCACTCATCTGCAGGTAACGCAGTTTCTCCTTGGCCTCTGAGAGCCCAGGGGCGGTGGTGTCGTCCCTAATGACACCTGTTTTCAGATACTCAAGCCATTCCTCCAAAGGCGTGCGGGCAATTTTGTTGAACTCGTTCACACGGATGATGTAGTATTCGGGGAAAATATCCTTCGGGGCAACGACCTTGATAGAATCCTTATCGCGTGTGTTGATCTGCAATTGGTCGTGGGTATGCACACCGATGAGCTGGTTCTGCCCATGGTAAAGGTAGTCGGCTCCTTTGCCAAGGTCGAAATAGATGATGTTGATGGAATAGATTTTCTTCACCTCATTGTATTTCTCACCGAGATTGATGTGCTCCGTGATAGCCTTTGCAACGCCATAAATAATACGATGGAGATAGTACAGCTCTCGCGTCTGCTGAACCTCCACAAGGATGATTTCGTCCTTGGAATTCTTGGCTTTGATGTCAACGCGGTTGAACTTGTCGTCGGCGTCGTTCTGGTTGCTCTCGCCTTCCAGAATCTCAACTATCTTCACCTCCTCATCCAGAAGGACCGTCATCAAGCCCTCCAAAACGCCGAAGTTGGCCTTGTCTCTCAGCATACGCTTGGCAGCCCAGTCAAAACGGATATATTTGTCCATGGTCTTCTTCTTTTCTCTTAGGTTGTCATTCCTCCGCAAAATTAGGGAAAAAAAACGAACCTTCCAATTTTTCAGCAGAAAAACTGTTTCTGTCTTTCACTATCCACATGAATTTGGAAACTTTATTCAAGCTTTTGCACTACCTTTGCATAAGGTAGGCTTCACCTCGGGTATGAAAACAAAAACTTTCGTTTTTATTTTGCATTCCACTCGGTTTGGATAAAATCCTCACGTTCGAAAAAGCAAATTCATTTGACTTTTTGCTCACTTATTCGGATTTTTGCACTACCTTTGCATAAGGTAGGCTTCACCTCGGGTATGAAAACAAAAACTTTCGTTTTTATTTTGCATTCCACTCGGTTTGCACTACCTTTGCAGTCGATTTCATCCCTTCTTTATGATAATTTTTTTCAAGACCCCATCATCAAGCATCATCGCCGTAGAGGTGGCGCATGAGTTGAGTGCCGATGAGCAGAGCCGTCTGTGCTGGCTTTTCGGTAATGCCGAGTACCAAAGTGTAACGACCATCGACGGTCTCTTCATCGGTCCCCGTCGAGAGATGGTCACCCCGTGGAGCACCAACGCTGTTGAAATCACCCAGAACATGAATCTGAGTGGTATCAGCCGTATCGAGGAGTACTTTCCCGTGTTGAGTGCTGATGCCGAGCATGACCCGATGCTCCAGCGCATGTACCACGGTCTTGACCAACGCATTTTCACTATCGACCACCAGCCCGACCCCATACGTGAGGTTTCAGACTTGGAGGCATACAACGAGCAGGAAGGCCTTGCCCTCTCTCCCGAGGAGATAGAATATCTCCATCACATCGAGAAGCAGCTTGGCCGTCCACTCACCGACTCCGAGGTGTTCGGTTTTGCCCAAATCAATTCCGAGCACTGCCGCCACAAGATATTCGGCGGTACATTCATCATCGACGGTGAGGAGAAGCCCTCATCGCTTTTCGCCCTCATCAAGAAGACTACCCAGGAGCATCCCAACAAGATACTCTCAGCCTACAAAGACAATGTGGCCTTTGCCCAAGGTCCTGTTGTGGAGCAGTTTGCCCCTGCCGACCAGTCCACGTCCGACTATTTCCAAGTGCGTGAGGTAGAGAGCGTCATCTCTCTGAAGGCAGAGACCCACAATTTCCCCACGACGGTTGAGCCCTTCAACGGTGCTGCCACCGGCACTGGTGGTGAGATACGCGACCGCATGGGTGGTGGCGTCGGTTCATGGCCCATCGCCGGCACAGCCGTCTACATGACCGCCTACCCCCGTCTTCGCACCGATGACGGCGAGGAAGACCCGTCGCGCGACTGGGAGGACATTCTCCCCGTGCGTCAGTGGCTGTACCAGTCGCCTGAGCAGATTCTCATCAAGGCCTCAAACGGAGCCTCCGACTTCGGCAACAAGTTTGGCCAGCCCCTCATCAGTGGTTCGGTTCTCACCTTCGAGCACTTGGAGGGTAGCGAGAAATATGCCTACGACAAAGTGATTATGCTGGCAGGTGGTGTGGGTTACGGCACTCGCCGCGACTGTTTGAAAAAAGAGCCTCAGAAGGGCAACAAAATCGTGGTGGTGGGTGGCGACAACTATCGCATCGGTCTTGGCGGCGGTTCTGTGTCTTCGGTCGATACAGGCCGCTACTCCAATGGCATCGAGCTCAATGCCATCCAGCGCGCGAACCCCGAGATGCAGAAACGCGCCTACAATCTGGTGCGTGCCCTCTGCGAGGAAGAGGTCAACCCCGTGGTGAGCATCCACGACCATGGCTCTGCCGGCCATCTCAACTGCCTCTCCGAACTGGTTGAGGAGTGTGGCGGCCAGATAGACATGTCGCAACTTCCCATCGGCGACCCCACCCTTTCGGCCAAGGAAATCATCGCCAACGAGAGTCAGGAGCGCATGGGTCTGCTGATTGACGAGCGACACATCGACCATGTGGCCCGCATCGCCGCCCGTGAGCGCGCCCCCATGTATGTGGTGGGCGAGACCACTGGCGATGCCCATTTCTCCTTCGTTCAGGCCGATGGCCGCCGCCCCTTCGACCTCGATGTGGCTCAGATGTTCGGCCATTCTCCCAAGACCGTGATGACCGACCGCACCGTGGAGCGCCATTATGCCGACGTCGCCTACGACCCTGCTCTGCTCGATGCCTACATCGAGCGCGTCCTGCAGCTCGAGGCCGTGGCATGCAAGGACTGGCTCACCAACAAGGTCGACCGCTCGGTGACGGGCAAGATTGCCCGCCAGCAGTGCCAGGGAGAGTTGCAACTGCCCCTGTCTGACTGCGGTGTGGTGGCCCTCGACTACCAGGGCCGCCATGGCATCGCCACTGCCTTAGGACATGCCCCACAGGCTGGCCTGGCATCGCCCGAGAAGGGCAGCGTGCTCTCCGTGGCCGAGTCGCTCACCAACATCGTGTGGGCACCTCTTGCCGACGGGCTCGACAGCATCTCACTGTCGGCCAACTGGATGTGGCCCTGCCGCTCTCAGGAGGGTGAGGATGCACGCCTCTATGCCGCCGTGGAAGCCCTCAGCGAATTCTGCCGCGCGCTACGCATCAACGTGCCCACCGGCAAGGACTCCCTCTCGCTGAGCCAGCAATACCCCAATGGCGAGAAAATCATATCGCCGGGCACCGTCATCGTCACCAGTGGCGGCGAGGTCGACGACATCCGCAATGTGGTGTCGCCTGTGCTTGTCAACGACAAGAACTCTTCGCTCTATCATATCGACTTCAGTTTCGACAAGTTGCGCCTCGGCGGCTCTGCCTTCGCCCAGTCGCTCGGCAAGGTAGGCGACGATGTGCCCACTGTGGTTCACCCCATGTATTTTGCCGGTTGTTTCGATGCCATCCAGCAGATGATCCGCAAGGGATGGATACTCGCCGGTCACGACATCAGTGCTGGCGGTCTCATCACCACCTTGCTTGAGATGTGCTTCGCCAACAAGGACGGTGGTCTGAGCATCAATCTTTTCAACATGAAAGACGACTTGGTGAAAGTGTTGTTCGCCGAGAACCCCGGCGTGGTGATTCAGGTGAGCGACAAGCACAAGTTCGAACTGCGCGAGCTGCTCGACGACCTCGGCGTAGGCTATGCCAAGATAGGCTATCCCACACCCGGCAACCGCACACTGACGGTGAAGAAAGACGGGCAAGAGCACGTCTTCGACATCGACCACCTTCGCGACGTGTGGTACAAGACCTCTTACCTTCTCGACCGTCGTCAGAGCCGCAACGGATGCGCCCTGCTGCGCTATGAGAATTACAAAGAGCAGCCGCTCGACATCCGTCTGCCCAAGGGCTTCCGTGGCCTGCTGCGCCACCGTTACCTCAGTCCCAGTCGCCGCAAGCCATCGGGCATCAAAGCTGCCATCATCCGTGAGAAAGGCACCAACGGCGAGCGCGAGATGGCATGGTCGCTCTATCTGGCCGGCTTCGACGTGAAGGATGTGATGATGACCGACCTCATCAGCGGTCGTGAGACCCTCTCCGACATCTCGATGATTGTCTTCTGCGGCGGTTTCTCCAACAGCGACGTATTAGGCAGCGCGAAAGGTTGGGCGGGAGCTTTCCTCTATAATCCGAAAGCAAAGGAAGCCCTCGACCGTTTCTATGCACGTCCTGACACCCTCTCGCTCGGCATCTGCAACGGTTGCCAGCTGATGGTGGAGCTCAACCTGATCAACCCCGAGCACGAGCACCGCACCCGTATGCTCCACAACGACTCGAGGAAGTTTGAGAGCGGTTTCGTGGGAGTCTCCATCCCCCGCAACGAGAGTGTGATGATGGGTTCGCTCAGCGGATGCCGTCTCGGCATCTGGGTGGCTCACGGTGAGGGAAAATTCTCACTTCCCGAACCCATCGAAAACTACCATATCGTGGCTCAGTACACCTACTCCGCCTACCCTGGCAACCCCAATGGCTCCGACCACAGCGTGGCAGGCATCTGCTCTGCCGACGGACGGCACCTGGCCATGATGCCCCACCTGGAGCGTGCCATCTATCCGTGGCAATGCGGTTGGTATCCTGCCGAGCACCGTCACGATGAGGTGACTCCATGGATTGACGCCTTCGTCAACGCCCGCCGATGGATTGAGAATCAATTGAAGATTGAAAATTGAAAATTGAAAATTGAAAATTGAAGATTGAAGATTGAAGATTGAAAATTGAAGATTGAAGATGAGATATTATCTTGAGGAGATTAGACATTAGTCTGCTCAGATGGCATGCAATAACTAACAACTAACAGGATGGACCGTTTCTACTGGGACAGTTTCAAGACGTTCTTTCGCATCGGTGCCTTCACCATCGGTGGTGGCTATGCCATGATACCCCTTATCGAGAGCGAGGTTGTGGAACGGCACAAATGGGTGAGTCGCAGTGAGTTCCTCGACCTCATCGCCGTGGCTCAAAGTTGTCCTGGTGTGTTCGCCATCAACATGAGCGTGTTCATCGGCTATAAAATGCGGAAGTTCCCCGGGGCACTGAGTGCCTCGGTGGGCACCGCCCTCCCCTCGTTTCTCATCATCCTTCTCATCGCTCTCTTCTTCGCCAACATCAGCGACAACCCTGTCGTGGAGTCCATCTTCAAGGGCATCCGCCCTGCTGTGGTGGCGCTGATTGCCGCTCCCACCTTCACCCTTGCCCGCAGTGCCAAGATTTCGCTTGCCAATTGCTGGATACCCATTATCAGTGCCCTCGCCATCTGGCTGATGGGCGTCAACCCCGTCGTGGTGATAGTGGCTGCAGGTGCGTGCGGTTACCTCTATGGCAAACTGGTCAAACCCACCGAACAATGATATTCCTCTATCTGTTCATCACCTTCTTCGAGATAGGTCTTTTCGGTTTTGGCGGCGGCTACGGCATGCTGTCGCTGATACAGACCGAAGTGGTGCATCATCATGCGTGGATGACCTCTGCCGAATTCACCAATATCGTGGCCATCAGCCAGATGACCCCTGGTCCCATCGGCATCAACTCAGCCACCTACTGTGGCTATACGGCAGTCCACAACGCGGGCCTGAGCAACAGTCTTGCCATCCTCGGCAGCGCCACTGCCACCTTCGCCCTGGTACTGCCGTCGTTCCTCCTGATGGTCCTCATTTCGAAGATGTTGCTGAAATACATGCGCACGCCCTTGGTGGAGAGCATCTTCAATGGTCTTCGCCCCGCCGTGGTGGGTCTTCTTGCTGCTGCCGCACTGCTGCTGATGAACAAGGAGAATTTCTCAACACCGAGCGACAATCCCTGGCATTTCTGGATTAGTTTGGCACTTTTCATTGCCACATGGGTGGGCACACGTGTGATGCGCATCAATCCCATCCTCATGCTCCTCTTTGCAGGATTCGCCGGTCTCCTACTTCTCTATTGACGTTGCTGTCCCCACCATGACAGCTTGTTGTGCAAACGTTTGCACACACTGTAAGCGATTTTTAAAGGCTCCAGCGAACAATGTGTCAAGATTCTTTGTATCTTTACACCATTATTTCCATGACAAGCCATCTATACAATGAAGAAAATCCTCACCATTTTGACAGCAGCCATCCTACTTCAGCCCCTTAAGGCACAAACCTTCAATTTCAACGAGTGCGAACTCTCTCGCGAGAAGACCACCTTCCGCCTTCTCGCTCCCCCCGATGCCAAGGGTGTGAAAGTACGGATTTACAAGGACGGCACAGGTGGCGACCCCATCCGCACGCTGAAGATGAAATACAACGGCGGACTGTGGACAGCGACCGTCCCGCACACCAAGCGTTTCTCGCTCAAAGGCAAATACTACACCTTCGACATGATGGGCGACCCCATCAACTGGCACGAGAGCCCCGGCATCTTCGCCAAGGCCGTTGGAGTCAACGGCCGCCGCGCAGCCATCATTGACCTGCGCGACACCGACCCCTTCGGCTGGGACCACGACCAGCGCCCCCCTCTCGCATCGCCCGCCGACTTGGTGATCTACGAGATGCACCACCGCGACTTCTCCATCGCCCGCAATGCCACGGCACCTGCTGGCGAGGGCACCACTCGCTATCCAGGGAAGTTCATGGCACTCACCGAGCGATGGGCCACCGAGCATCTTAAAGCCCTTGGCATCAACGCCGTACACATCCTCCCCTCCTTCGACTTCGCCTCCATCGACGAGAGCAGCAACCGCCCTCAGTACAACTGGGGATACGACCCACTCAACTACAATGTGCCTGAAGGCTCCTACTCCACCGACGCCTACGACCCCGCCACACGCATCCGCGAGATGAAGATGATGATACTGGCACTGCACCAGGCCGGCATCCGCGTCATACTCGACGTGGTGTACAACCACACCTTCAACATCGAGGGGAGCAACTTCCAACTCACTTGGCCCGACTACTACTACCGCCGCACCGCCGACGGTCAGTACAGCAACGGCTCGGGCTGCGGCAACGAGACCGCCTCGGAGCAAGCCATCATGCGCGAGTACATGGTAGAGAGTGTGAAATACTGGGCCACGGAATACCATATCGACGGTTTCCGCTTCGACCTGATGGGCATCCACGACATCGAGACGATGAACACCATCCGGCGCGCCCTCGATGAGATAGACCCCACCATCTTCGTCTATGGAGAGGGTTGGTCGGCAGGCACCTGCGCCTATCCTGCCGAGAAATTGGGCACGAAGGCCAACATTCCTCAGATGCCTCGCATCGCCGCCTTCAGCGATGAGTTGCGCGACGGTCTCCGCGGTCCTTTCGACGACGACAAGAAAGGTGCCTTCCTCGCCGGTCTACCCGGTGAGGAGGAGAGCATAAAATATGGCATCGCCGGTGGCATCCAGCACCCGCAAGTGGATATGTCGCGTGTCAACTACACCAAGACGGCATGGGCCACCGAACCCACACAGATGATTGCCTATGTGAGCTGCCACGACGACATGTGCCTCACCGACCGCCTGCGCACCTCCATGCCCGGCATCACCCCTGCCGAACTTATCAAGCTCGACCTGCTCGCCCAGACCGCCGTGCTCACCTCACAGGGAGTGCCCTTCCTTCTCTCGGGCGAGGAACTTCTTCGCGACAAGAAAGGTGTCCACAACAGCTTTGAGTCGCCCGACTCCATCAACCATCTCGACTGGGGCAATGCCGCCCGCTATCCCCAGGCTCTCGCCTACTACCAGCGGCTCATCCATCTGCGCAAGGCCCATCCCGCATTCCGCCTCGGCGATGCCGCTAAAGTGCGCGAGGCGCTGGAGTTCCTGCCCACCCAGCCATGCCTGGTCGCCTACCGCCTGAAGGCCCATGCCGGCGGCGATGAATGGGGCAACATCATCGTGGTGCTCAACGGCAACAACGAGGAGCGGAGCGTGGCCATCCCCAACGGCAAATACACCATCGTCTGCCGCGACGGAGCCATCGATGAGCAGGGCTTAGGCACCATCAAAGGCACCACTGTGAACGTTCCGGCACGGTCGGCGCTCATCCTCCATGACTGAAACCAGAAAAACCAACTGATATGAGACGCATCCTTTTAACCATTGCCACCCTCCTCACCCTCACCCTCACGATGAAAGCAGCAGTGAAAATCGACCGTATCGACCCTACCGACTGGTATGCCGGCATGGTCGACCCCACCCTGCAGCTCATGGTCTATGGTCCGGGCATCGGCACTGCCAACGTGACCACCGACTACCCCAATGTCGTCATCGACAGTCTTGTCAGGGTCGACTCGCCCAACTACCTCCTCGTCTATCTCAACCTGAAGGGCGCTCAGCCAGGCGAGATGAAGCTGACGTTCACCATCGGCCGCCAGAAGAAGGCCGTCGCCTACCGTCTCCGACAGCGCACGATGGCCGGTGCCGACCACCGCGGCTTCACCAATGCCGACGTGCTCTACATGCTCATGCCCGACCGCTTCGCCAGCGGCAGCACTGCCAACGACCAGATTAGCGGCCTCAACACCTACGTCAACGACCGCACCCAACCCAGTCTCCGCCATGGTGGCGACCTGGAGGGCATCCGCCAGCACCTCGACTACTTCAACCAGCTGGGCGTGACCGCCCTGTGGTTCACTCCCGTGCTTGAGAACAACTCCCCCGACCAAAACGGTTTCAGCACCTACCACGGCTATGCCACCACCGACTATTACCGTGTGGACCCCCGTTTCGGCACCAACGAGGAATACCGGCGCCTGGTGGATGAGGCACATCAGCACGGCCTCAAGGTGGTGATGGACATGATTTTCAACCACTGTGGCTTCGACCACCCCTGGGTGAAGGACATGCCCACGCACGACTGGTTCAACCTCCCACAGTGGCTGAAGGAGTCGGGCGGCAAGAGCGACCCCCGAGGCACCAGTTTCCTCCAGACCAGTTATAAGCTTACTCCCGTTGTCGACCCCTACGCCTCGGAAGTGGACCTCCGCGAGACAGTGGAGGGATGGTTCGTCCCCACCATGCCCGACCTCAACCAGCGCAACACACACGTGATGACCTACCTCATCCAGAACAGCATCTGGTGGATAGAGACCGTGGGCATCGACGGCATCCGCATGGACACCTATCCCTATGCCGATGCCGACGGCATGGCCCGCTGGATGCGTGTGCTCGACCGTGAATACCCCAACTTCAACACCGTGGGCGAGACATGGGTCACCGAACCGGCCTACACCGCCACATGGCAGAAGGATTCAAAACTCGCCAAAGCCAACTCCTACCTGAAGACCGTCATGGACTTCAGCTTCTACGACAAGATCAATCAGGCAAAGAATGAGGAGACCGACGCCTGGTGGCAAGGGTTCAACCGCATCTACAACTCACTGGTCTACGACTACCTCTACCCCAACCCGTCGAGCGTGATGGCATTCATCGAGAACCATGACACCGACCGATTCCTGGGCAACGGCACCGACACACTGGCACTGAAGCAGGCCCTCGCCCTTCTCCTCACCATCCGTCGCACGCCCCAGCTCTACTACGGCACCGAGGTGCTGATGAACGGCACCAAGGAGGTGACCGACGGCAACGTACGATGCGACTTCCCCGGCGGTTTCCCCGGCGACAAAGCCAATGCCTTCACGCGTGAGGGGCGCACACGGGCACAGAACGCCATGTTCGACTGGTGCAGCCGTCTCCTCCACTGGCGCCAAGGCAACGCCACCATCATCCAAGGCCAGCAGACGCAGTTCATCCCGTGGAAGGGGGTTTATGTCATCGCACGCAGGCACGCTGGCAACACCGTGATGACCATCATCAACGGCACCAAACAAGCCGCACAGCTCGAGGTGGCACGTTATGCCGAGATCATCGGCAGCCACACCACAGCCACCGATGTCATCACCGGCCGCCACGTGCGCATCGACAAAGATGTCAACCTGCGGCCAAGACAGGCCCTCATCATCGAGTTCTAAACTCCTCTTACGCCTTTCATCCTCTTTAAGGCGGGTTCTATTAATGACGTCAAGCCGGTTGATAGAACCCGCCTTAACAAAAAGCAGAATTAATAGCCCACCTTATCATCTACTATTCATCCATCACTCTATGATTCACAAGAAACACACCCTATTGATAGTCCTGGCACTGATGGCCACGACAGCCATCCAGGCAGGCAAGTACCACAACTTCAAAGTCTCCACTTACATCCGTGCCCAGGACGTGGCAAGGATGGAGGATGACAAATTCCTGAAATCCACTTGGGAGACGGTGAGCACACAGGTAGACCTTGACAAAATCTACCTGGAGACCCACCGCGATGCCTTCACCGTACCCGAGAAGACCCTCACCAAAGTGAAGAAGTTCTTTCTCGCGAAAGGTCTGGAAGTGGGTGGCGGCATCACCTTCACACGCTCCGAGCCCACCGACTTCGAGACCTACAGCTATGCCCGCGAGGACGAGCGGCAGCAAGTGAAACGCATCTCTGAATTCACGGCAAAGCATTTCGACGACTTCATCCTCGACGACTTTTTCTTCATCGACCTGAAGAATGACGATGAGATAGCCGCGAAAGGCAGCAAGAGTTGGACGGAATACCGCCTGAGGCTCATGGCCGATGCAGGGCGCGAACTGGTGGTCAATCCCGCGAAGGCCGTCAACCCCAAGGTGAGAGTCATCATCAAATACCCCAACTGGTATGACCATTTCCATGGCTTAGGTTTCAATCTCGAGGAAGAGCCCACCTACTTCGATGGTTTGTGGACGGGTACGGAAACGCGCGACCCCGCCTCGGCACAACATCTTCAGAACTACCTGAGCTACAACATCGTACGCTATTTCGACAACATCGCTCCTGGGCGCAACTATGGCGGCTGGGTGGATGCCGGCGGCATCCACATGAGCATGGACCGCTATGCCGAGCAACTCCACCTGACCATGCTGTCGAAAACCCCGGAAATCATCCTCTGGAACTATATGCAGTTAGCTGAGGTGAAAATCGCTCCCACTATGCGTGCCCCTTGGCAGTCGGAGGGTGGCAACAGTTTCCGCTACGATGAGATGGTGGCACCTTACATCAAAGACGGCAAGACCATCACCCCCACCACCATGGCACGCTTCGCCAACAAGACCCTTCACCAGACCGACCTACTCATAGGGCAACTCGGAAAGCCCATCGGCCTGGCCTCCTACAAGCCCTACCACTCGTCGGGTGAGGACTTCCTCCAAAACTACCTCGGCATGATTGGCCTGCCCATGGACATGTATCCTGAATGGCTCGACACACGGCAGCAGATACTCCTCACCCAACAAGCAGCAAAAGACCCGCAAATCGTCGAGAAAATCAAGCGGCAGCTGAGGAAAGGCGGCGATGTCATCATCACCACCGGACTGCTCAAGGCCATCAAAGACGACCTGGCCGAAGTGGTGGAACTGTATTGCGGCGATCTGAAGGCCATCGTCAACGATTTCGGAAGGTCAGGCAAGGCAGAGCGCGAATTCATCATCCCCCAAGTCAAATATTTCACCAACGATGCCTGGGAAGTGGTCAGTGCCGGCCGTCCACTTACCGGTGGCGTCTCGGGCTACCCCATCCTGCTGCGCGACACCTACTCCAAAGGCATCCTCTTCGTGCTCACCATCCCCGACGATTTCGGCAACCTCTACGACTTCCCCGCCCCTGCCCTCAACATCATCCGCAGCGTCATGAGCAAGGACGTGGGCGCATACATCGAGGGACCATCGAAAGTGGCGCTCTTCCCATATGACAACAAGACCATGGTGGTGGAGAATTTCAATGACCATGCCGTCAGCCTCCGCGTGGTGGTCAACGCCAAGGTGAAAACGCTGCGCAACCTCCTCACCGGCGAACAGCTATCACCAGCCCAGGTGCCTTACAGCCGTTGGCGCTTCGTCGGCTACACCGAAAACCAAACCGTCTTCGACCTTCAGTTGCCAGCCCACAGTTACGTCGGACTGGGTTATTGACTCAATTATTTGGTTAGGAGTTTAGACGTATGATTTGAGGGTGGAGCCTCTAGTCTCTCTAGTAGTCCTAGTCTTCCTAGAATTCCATAGAACTTCCGAGAACCTCCTCAATCTCCCCCAAAATAACAAATAAAATGAGAGCATTAACCACCATTATCCTCGCCACGATATCCTTTTCGTCGGCAGGATGGGCACAGACCGCCACATCGCGGCTGATGCAGCATGAGCAGCAGATAGAAGCCCTCATCCAAGAGATGACCCTCGAAGAGAAAATCGACATGCTGCACGGCAAGAACATGTTTTCTTCTGCCGGTATCCCCCGCCTGGGCATCGCCGACATGGAATATGCCGACGGACCATTTGGCATCCGTGAGGAGATGGAGCCCCATTCATGGAACTCCCTCCATCTGACAACCGACTCAGCCACTTTCTTTCCCACAGGCTCAGCATTGGCTGCCACCTGGAGCACCGAGTGGGCCTATGCCTATGGCAAAGGCATGAGCCATGAGGCACGGTTACGCGGCAAGGACATGATTTTAGGACCAGCCATCAACATCCAGCGGTTCCCCACTGGCGGCCGCACCTACGAATACCTGAGCGAGGACCCGCTGCTGAGCGGCATGTTGGCCACAGCCTACACCCGTGGTGTGCAGGACAATGGCACGGCGGTGTGCCTCAAGCACTATGCGCTCAACAACCAGGAAGACTACCGGGGGTTTGTGGATGTACACATCTCCGAACGTGCCATGCACGAGATATACCTACGGCCTTTCGAGATGGCAGTCCGTGAGGCCGATGCTTGGGGGGTGATGGCAGCCTACAACAAAGTGGGAGGGCGCTGGTGCTCGGAGAACGAGCAGTTGCTCACCACCATCCTGCGCCGGCAATGGGGCTTCCCCGGCATGGTCATCAGCGACTGGGGCGGCGTACACTCCACCGTCGATGCTGTCGCGGCAGGACTGAATGTCGAGATGCCCGGCAGCCGATATATGGGTCAGGCGTTGCTCGACTCGGTGCGTGCCGGCAAGGTGAGCGAAGACCTCATCAACGAGCGCGTCAGGGAAATCCTCAGGGTGCGGCTGACGGTGAAGCCCATCGCCAGAGAGGAAGCCAACCGGCATCCCGTGGGCAATGCTGAAGAGATGGACATCGCCCTTGGTGTGGCCCGTCGCTCCATCGTGCTTCTCAAGAACGAAGGTCTGCTGCCCATCCAGCCCAAGCGGGTGAAGCGCATTGCCGTCATCGGCGAGAATGCCATCACCCACATGGCCTTGGGTGGTGTGGGAGCTGGTGTGAAAACACGCCGCGAGGTCACACCTCTTGAAGGGTTGCAAAAAGCCCTCGGCAGTAAAGTGAAGATTACCTACGCCCCAGGCTACAAGAGTTTCGACCGTGAGAGCAGGGGTAAACGGCTCAGTCCTGTGCAGGCGGCCGACCCACAATTGTTGGCTGAGGCGGTGAAGGCCGCCAAGCGTGCCGACATGGTCATCTTCTTCGCCGGCGACAACCGCGAAGTGGAGACCGAAGGTTCCGACCGCAAGTCCATCACGCTGCCCTCTGGACAGGATGAGTTGGCCAAAGCCCTGGCAAAAGTCAGCAAACGGCTGGTCACCGTCATCGTCTCGGGCGGACCTGTTGACGTGACGACGGTCAGCGACGTGTCAGGGGCGCTGCTGGCTTCGTGGTTCAACGGTTCGATGGGCGGGCAGGCCCTTGCAGAGGTGCTCACCGGCCAGATTTCGCCATCGGGGAAACTGCCCATGACCTGGCCATGCCGGTTGGAAGATGTGCCAGCCTATGCCACGGGGAGTTATCCACAGGAGATGAAGGCCGATGGTCAGGGCGACATCTTCGTGGGACTGGTCAACAACCAGCGGCGAGAGCAGCGACAGCAACTCGTCGCCAACTACGCCGAAGAAAGCCTGGTGGGTTACCGCTGGTATGACAAGAAAAATGTGGCGGTGGCCTACCCCTTCGGCCATGGCCTCTCTTACGCACAGTTCCAATACAGCGACTTGGAACTCAAGCCGACAACAGAAGGCATAAACGTGAATTTCGTTCTCACCAACACATCATCGGTGGATGCCGAAGAGGTGGCACAAGTGTATGTGTCGCGTCCTTATTCCAGCATAGCGCGACCGGAAAAAGAACTGAAAGCCTTCCAGCGCGTCGCGCTGAAAGGCGGAGAACGTCGTATGGTGACCATACCTATGCGCCGCACCGACCTCTGCGACTGGGACGAGAAGGCAAAGACCTGGCTATTGGAGACGGGGCTGCTCACCGTGCAGGTGGGTGGCTCATCCAACCAGTTGACGCTGAAAGGAGAGACGGAGATTGCGCCACTCTTCCCCATTATGCGGGAGACAACCGCCATCCATTATACCCACCATACCAACTCAGGCGAAGCCATCGAGACGAGATACATCATCACCCGTGATTCGATGCAATGGCAACGGCGCGAAATGCGCAAAAATCTTGAAACGAGCGGCGTGGAGAGCTACGACAGCAAGGACTTCGACGAGTTGCTGGACACCCTTTCGCAAATTCCCTTCAGGGTGTTCCCCGACAACACGACACCCACCGTAGGCAACAGTGGCTATTACTATTTCTTCTATATCAACGACAAGAAATACCTCGAATATGGCAGCAGCAATTTCGTTGCATCAGGCCAGAATTATACTGCAGAGAAGGCTATCGACAACTTCACAAAAAAACATATTGTCTATTTTTGAGGGCTGAGGACTGAAGATTGAGATCGGGGGCTGTCAATTATTTGATTGTAACTTAAGGTGTGTTCTATTAATTCTGATTTTTATAAAGGCAGCATTCTATCAATTTCATTTGGATAATCCGCTCTCGTTCGACAGAATAGGAGCGAGCTTCTTTCTGTCCTCACTTACTCGCGGATTTCGGCCGCTTTTTGCTTTTATTCGGTGCAAAGTGTCAAGTCTCATCGGTCGTGTAGCCCGCTACACTCCCTCTTCAACTTACACTTTGCCCTCGCCTAAAAGACAAAAATCACCTCGACATAATTAATAGAACCCGCCTTAAGAGTTACGATGGCATTGCAACAAACCAAACAAAAGGGGTGGTGCCATCGCAACTACCCCCACATCTATTCTCCATCCTTTTTCCATCTTTGAATATGGCATTCATGGGTCTTCTTCTCACGGTCGTAGTTGATGCCCACAAGGAGAAGGTCGCCGGTGTGCTGAGCTACTTTCGCGGGATATTGGCGGCGAAGAATCTGATTGATGGCGGAGTCGGCATCGCAGTTGTATTTTAACTCTAAGACGATGGCAGGGGAATCGACATTCTTACGAGGAAGGAGCACCAGGTCGGCGAAACCCTTACCCGTAGGTAACTCTCGATGGATGACATAATCGTTGCGAGCGTAGAAATAAGCGATGGAGAGTACGCACGCCAATGAGTTCTCATTGTTGTAGGAGAGGATGCTGGTGTTCTCATCGTGCGCGATGTCGATGCCTCGCGCCACGGCCTCGCTGTCGCCGTCGAGAGTGGCCTGCAGGAGCTGTTTCGACTGGTTCAGGGCATTGATGACAGACCGCCAATCGGTGGTCTTCACGGCATTCACCATCTCACCCGCCACCTCTCGGTTGGGGATATAGCACTCGTCCTCTCGCCAGTTGTAGGACAGATATCCCAAGTGGATAAGCACCGTCATCACATCATCACGGCTGCGTATCACAGACATATCGTTTTGAAATCCTGTAGGGTCAACAGAACTGCGCCCACCAGCCAGCATACGGATGATGTCGTCCTTCAGCCCCTCGAAGTTCATGTGGATGTAGTGGGCCACGGCATCAAACGTACCCGTGCTCGCCCAGTAACTGCGGCAGCGGCGGCTTCTGAGTGCCTGCATCACTGAGTTAGGGTTGAACATTGATGGCTCGTCACCAATCTGGTAACCGTCATACCATTTCACCAACTCGTCAAAGTCTACACTGTGCTTTTCGGCCAATGCCCTCACCTCGTCCTTGGTGAAACCGAAATACCGGGCCATATCCATCGGTTCCACCATGGAATATTCGATGAAGTTGTTGAGCGCCGACTCGGGACGATTGGTACTCACCATCGTCTTATACTTTTTTACGGGGAGGATGCCAGTCATATAGACACCGGCGAAGACGTTGACAGCATTCAGGCTCTTGAACATACGCCGCAGCCAGTTCACGTAACGGTCCATGGCTGTCGTGCCGGGCTTGAACTCACGGCAGATGGCATCCCACTCGTCGATGATGAAGACAAACTGCTCGCCCGTGGCGGCGGCGATGCGAACAAGGCTGTCCATCAAATCATCACCCTCGCGCGACTCCACTTGCGGATAGGTTTCCATCACGTCTTTCCTCAACGCCTCATCTACCTTTCCCACAATGTCATCGTCGTGGAATCGTGTGACAAAATAGGTCATGTCGAGACTGATTACAGGATACTTGTTGAGGTGCTCCTCAAACGAGGGGTCACTGGCAATTTCCAGGTCGGCAAAAAGGCAGCGCGAGTCAACGGAATGGTCGTAATAGGCGCAGAGCATCTCTGCCGCCATCGACTTTCCGAAGCGGCGGCAACGGGTGACGCAACTGAACCTTTGCCTTGTAAATAATGTTTTATTCACGACGGAGATAAGCCCCGACTTGTCCACGTACTCGCTATTGCGGGATGACCTGAACCCTGCGTTGCCTATGTTGATGAATGTTCCCATGACTCCTAAATGACTTTTGTTTTGCAAAAATAGGTAATTATTGCGAATATACCAAAAAACAATGTCCTTTTTCGGTCTAGTCGTTCAAGGCATTCATGGCGAGGGCCCACAATTATGAATTATGCATTATGAATTATGAATTTTTTCCTTACCTTTGCAGCCGACTTACTATACTTATGAAAAGATTATTCTACCTGCTCCTCCTGGCCTCCGTGCTCCTGGCCGCCTGCTCGGGCGGTGAGCACCGCCGTGCCCTCGACACCGCATACGCCCTCATCAACGACCGCCCCGACTCCGCCCTCGTCATCCTCGACTCCCTCGAGCCGTCGGCACAAGGCCTCTCACACGGACAGCTCCGCCGCTGGCAGCTCCTGCGCCTCATGGCGCAGAACAAGTGCGACACGGTCTTCCGCTCCGACAGCCTTCAGCGCATCCTCACCGACTACTACGACCGCCACGGCACACCCAACGAGAGAATGTGGGCGCACTACCTCCTCGGAAGGGCCTATTACGACATGGGGGAGGCACTGCCCGCGCTCAAGGCATACGAGGACGCCACGGCGGCAGCCGACACCACGGCCAGCGACTGCGACTTCTGGAACCTGTGCAGGATTTATCATCAAGAGGCACTGCTGCTCTATTACCAGAACCTCCCTGATGAGATATTTGAGACCCTTGATAACGCCTGTCAGGCAGCAAGCAAGGCTGGCGACGAGATGTCCCGCATACTATGCTATGAGAAGAAGGCTTTGGCCTACGAGCGTCTTGGAAAGACCGATTCTATGGCCGTTGCAGGTATGGTGGCGTCTGCCATGTTCCACGACATCGGGCAGGACCAGATGGCAGCCCGCTCACTGTACTGGGTTTTCCCATACAACATTGAGAACGGCGACTACAATCAAGCAAAAAAGAACATGGATGTGTATGAGGGACAGTCTGGCTATTTCGATAAGGACAATCAGATAGAGACAGGACGGGAACACTATTATTCCGAGAAAGGCAAATACTATCTCGGTGTCGGAGTCATGGATTCCGCAGAGGCATGTTTCAGAAAATGCCTGTCAGTGCGCTTACCCCATAGCAACAAGATTTCCAAAGAGGACTATTACAGGATACATGCGGGGCTGCATGGCCTTGCTATATATTATGACAAGGTTAATGTTCCCGATTCAGCCGCAAAATATGCCATGCTGAGTGAGGCCTATAACGATTCCACTTATAAGTACACCTACATCTCAGAAGCCATTCAGATGAAGAAACTATATGACCAGACAAGACTTTTGGAGAGGGAGAAAGAATTGGAAAACCATGCCTATATGATGAGCAGGAACATCTGGCTGATATCCATCCTGTCCCTTTCCATTCTCGTTATAGGTGTAATCCTACTGCTGTATCTGAGAAAGAGGTACAAGGAGAAAGCTGAAAGAGAAAAACGGATTGCCGACAACAATGAAATCCTTAGCATCCTGAAAGAAATGGAAAGGAACCAGACAGCCCAAACAGATCAGATTGTGACAGAAAAGGATGACAAAGTTAAATCCGAGGGAGAGAAGTTTAGTGATAATTTAAGACGGTTAGAAAAAGCTATCCAATTACTTTTGGAGCAGAATAAAAGCTTGGGCAGCAGCGAAAGTATTGCTACTGTATCGAATGAAGGGAATAAGGAGAAAAACAAATATCACACAATAATGAAAATTAAGTCGGTAGGCTTTCAACCTCATGATCAATTGAACAAATCAGAATGGAATGAGATTGAACGATACATGGAAAACAAGCATGCCGTAATGCTCAAAAAACTGAGGGAAATAGATAAAATCACAGAAAAGGATTATCAAATATGTCTGCTGACGATGCTTGGAATTTCAACTTCTTTCATTGGTATATTGATTGGAACATCATCACATACAGTATCAATGGCAAAAAAAAGGATCATTGATAAATTAACAGGTAAAGAAGGAAGCGGCAAGGAATTACTTACATATCTTCAGAACTTGGATGAAGAAATATAAACATTAAAGACAAATAGCTGATTTCCTCGTTCTGCAAAAAGGCTCAATAGATGATGTCAAATGCCTTTTCCTTGTTAAGGTTGTTGTTTTCGCTATCCACATAATTCATTTAGAAACATAGCTTCAATTATTATTTTAAATAGTAATTGTAATATATTAAAATATAGATAGTTAAACTAAAATTGTTACCTATTTGTTACATTTCTGTTACATAAATCACAGATTCCTTTAGGCCAACATTTTAAAAAGTTGCATATTTTTGCAGCGTTCATATGTTTTTCCTCTAAATCAAACATAAACTATGTATATGTATAAAACAGAACTAAAATGGGTTTCCTGTAGTCTCAATGTCATACGTAACCTTTGCCGTACGTGCGCTATGTTTAATCGCGCCTTTGTATACAAAAGTACTTTGAAGATTAGGATTTATTTTAGAAATTATTTCCTATTGTATAACTCTTAAACGGAATATGACATGATTAAATATCTTGTGAATCCTATTATTATTTATGGAGGGTGTTTCGCAATGATGCTGTTAGCATTTTGCAGATGTATCAGTGTCAATGACAGCGTGGATGCATCTATGGCCATGCAAGAGCCTCTTTTCGGTATGCAATGTAAAATAATGGAGTATGGTACTATCGGTTTCTTAAGCAAAAATGGTTCAAAATATAAGTTAACATATTTCAACTATAGTGTAAATCTCTCGGAAAAAACTGTTTCATGCAAAGAAATAGAAGAAATAACAGTTGAATACGAGAGCGAGCTTGCTCATAGTTTTTCTTGGTTCACATCGGAAACGCTTAGGAAAAGGGAAAAGGGGACTTGGAAAGAAAAATACTTCAAATGCTTTTCTGATGAGTTCCTCGATATGGCGAACGAAGACAAAATAGTATTGTTGAAATCACTATCAAAAATCAAGGGCAAATAGATATCAAAAGTAATTCTAAAGACAAGTGGTTATGTGAAAAGTTCCTGCTATACATCTGATAATCAGATTTGAAAGCGGAATATTTGGAAGATACCTGTATTTTCCCTATATTTGCGCCTGGATACGAGAGATTTTTCAGCAACAAGAATATTGAGAAAGGAAACACTATGCGAAATGGATTAGCCATGACAAAGAGACTTTTACTTGCTTCCCTCATACTTCTCGCATGGGTTCCGGGCTTACGGGGCATGGGCACCACGGAACAGGGCGGTAATGAGCCAGTGATGCCCATGCACCAGAATGGGCCGCAGAACCCGTTCATCACGAAGGGCAAGGCCTGGCTGGCCGTGAACCATGAGAA